>JAAVID010000001.1 GCA_014799395.1 Oscillospiraceae bacterium
ACCTCTATGGTAAGAGCTACATTCGGTTCTATCCAGAACCGTCTCGAGCACAAGATCACCAACCTGACCACCACTTCGGAGAACCTGACCGAGGCTGAGTCTTCGATCCGCGACACCGACATGGCTTCCGAGATGATGAACTACACCAAGTTCAACATCCTCCAGCAGGCTGCGCAGTCTATGCTCGCACAGGCAAATCAGCAGCCGCAGAGCATTCTGCAGCTCCTCGGCTAATTCTAACGCCGCGTGATTTGCTTAAAAAACGAATAGTTTTATCCCCCGGGATTCCGGGGGATTTTTTCGCTTGGGGGTTGACAAATCGGAATTGATGTGGTATAATATGTATGGATACAGAAAATAACAAGTTCAAGTATCACTGAGTAAAAAATGCCCTCGGGAGACCGTCAAATCTTACCCGAGGGACTTTTTTATGTACGCACGCGCGCACGAGACAGGCTTTGCTTACCGGTTGTCGCCGCCATCAAGCCATTTGCGGATAATCTCTACGATCAATCCCGCTTCGATGGAAATTAACAAGTTCAATAAATGCACCACTGATTTCACCTCCCCTCGTTAAAGGCTCGGTGTAAGCCGGCACTTTCATTATAACATATTTGGCGAAATATGTCAACGAAATTCCACACAGGTACTTGACAAATCGGGATTGGTGTGGTATAATATAAATGTACAGAAATGTTGAACAGTCCAAACTGCATTCACAAAAAATTTCCCCCGCGACTTGCGCTCGCGGGGGCGATTTTCTAAATCCTTTTTGGGCTCACCGTGTTACTTTCTACCATCGAGCCACTTGCTTATGTATCCGGAGATAACATTCGCCATGACGGTATACAGAAATGCTATAAACATATCCACTTACATTCACCCCCTTTCGCAGAACGTCCGGGAGTAACCGGCATTTTCATTATAACATATTTGGCGAAATATGTCAACAAACACCAAAACGCGGTGTTAAGCAAACGCTTGGCACCGCGTTTTTATGAAATTCAAAAACAAGAAATTATCAAGCGAAATACTCCACGCCGCTCTTGAACAAAAGCTGTTCCTTGTTCCCGTCGACGTTCTTGGCAACGAAATCGGTAAGGCGCTCGGTGTGACCCATCTTGCCGAGAACGCGTCCGTCGGGCGAGATTATGCCCTCGACCGCGCACATAGAGCCGTTCGGGTTGAACATCGCGTCCATTGTGGGATTGCCTTTGAGGTCGACGTACTGCGTGAGCACCTGTCCGTTGTCGATGAGCTTGCGGAGTGCCTCGCCGTGCGCGACAAATCTGCCCTCGCCGTGCGAAATGGGTATCGCGTGAATATCGCCGACCTTGCAGTTCGCGAGCCACGGCGACTTGTCCGTGCATATCTTGGTATAAACAAGCTGCGACTGGTGACGGCCTATCTCGTTGTAGGTCAGCGTGGGGCTGTTGTCGGTAAGCGGAACGATGTGTCCGAACGGCACAAGCCCGAGCTTTATCAGCGCCTGGAAGCCGTTGCAGATACCGATCATCAGACCGTCGCGCTTGTGGAGCATATTCTCCACTTCCTCGGCGATCTTCGGGTTGCGGAAGAACGCGTTGATGAACTTCGCCGAACCCTCGGGCTCGTCTCCGCCGCTGAATCCGCCCGGCAGCGCGATCATCTGGGTCTGCTCGATCAGCTTTACGAACGCGTTTACGCTCTCCTCAATATCGGCGGCGGAGAGGTTCTTGATAACGAATATCTCAGCCTTTGCGCCGTATTTCTCGAACGCCTTTGCCGTGTCGTACTCGCAGTTCGTGCCGGGGAATACGGGGATAAGCACGCGCGGCTTTGCGATCTTCGGAGAGGTATGGTTCAACAACAATTCACAGCCACCCGTGTACTCAATCTTTTCGGGAGCGGGCTTGAAGCTCGTTTTCTGCTTGAATACGGGCTCGAGGACGTTGTTCCACTTCTCCTCCAGCTTGGCAATGTCGAGCTTAACGCCGCCGCAGATTATCTCGTATTCGGGAATGGTCTCGCCGATAGTTTTTACTTCGTCGCAGTCGCCCTCTATCTCGAGGATAAACGCGCCGTAAACGGGAGTGAACAGCTCGTCGTCGGAGAGCGCGTCCAGCTTCGCGCCGACGTGATTTCCGAGACCCATTTTGAACACGCCCTCGGCAACGCCGCCGTTCACGACGCTCCAGACGGAGATAGCCTTTTTCTCCGCGATGAGCTTTTCAACGGTCTTGAATACGCTCTTTACGCTCTCGAAATCGGGCAGACCGTTTTCGTCGTATTTCGGCGCGATATAGCCTATCTTGCTGTACGGACACTTGAACTCCGCGGAGATGATGTTGTCGATTTTTGCGGTCGAAACGGCAAACGAAACGAGGGTCGGGGGAACGTCTATATGCTCGAACGTTCCGCTCATGCTGTCCTTGCCGCCGATTGCTCCGCAGCCCATTTCGAGCTGAGCACGGTACGCTCCGAGCAGCGCCGAAAACGGCTTGCCCCAGCGCTCCGCCTTGCCCTGAGTTCTCTCAAAATATTCCTGGAACGTCAGCCAGCACTTCTCGTAAGTACCGCCCGCCGCGACTACCTTCGCGATACTCTCAACTACCGCGCAGACCGCCCCGTGATACGGCGACTGCTCGGAAACGGCGGGATTGAATCCCCAGCCCATTATCGAAGCCGTTGTTGTACTGCCTGTTCGCCTTTGTTGCGGCGCATCCGTGCGCCGCTCTTGGGCGAACTGCGGCGACATCGTGTCGCCGCCGCCGAGTACAGGCAATTTAGCCGCCATTGCCTGTACCGGGGTCTGCTGCGTTCTTCCGCTGAACGGCATAAGCACAGTACCACCGCCGATAGTGCTGTCAAAGCGCTGGACTAAGCCCCTTTGCGAGCATACGTTGAGGTCGGTGACGAGCCGCTCCCAATCCTCGGCAGTGTTTCTTCTGCCCGTGGAGTAGCTTACATTGACCTCGGGAACGGCAACGTCCGTGTGCTTTTCCGCGCCGTTGGAGTTGAGGAATTCACGGGAAATATCGACGATGGTCTTGCCGTTCCAGTTCATCTTGAGTCTCGGTTCTTCCTTGACGACAGCAACGGGAGTGCTCTCCAGATTTTCCTTGGAAGCCAGCGCGCGGAATTTGTCAACGTCCTCTTTTGCTACTACGACCGCCATTCTTTCCTGGCTCTCCGAAATTGCGAGCTCCGTGCCGTCAAGACCGTCGTACTTCTTGGGAACGGCGTTCAGATCGATCTCCAGACCGTCCGCAAGCTCGCCTATCGCAACGGAAACGCCGCCCGCACCGAAGTCGTTGCAGCGCTTGATAAGGCGTGTCGCTTCGGGGTCGCGGAACAGTCTTTGCAGCTTGCGCTCCTCGGGAGCGTTGCCCTTTTGTACCTCCGCGCCGCAGGTATCAAGCGACTGAACGCTGTGCGCCTTGGACGAGCCCGTAGCGCCGCCGCAGCCGTCGCGCCCCGTTCTTCCGCCGAGGAGGATTATGATGTCGCCGGGTGCGGGGCGCTCGCGGCGGACGTTCTCAATGGGAGCAGCGCCGATTACCGCGCCTATCTCCATTCTCTTAGCCATATAGCCGGGGTGGTAGATCTCCGCAACGTGACCCGTAGCAAGACCTATCTGGTTGCCGTAGGACGAATAACCCGCCGCCGCCGTGGTGGTTATCTTGCGCGGCGGCAGCTTGCCCGCGAGGGTCTTTTCAACGGGAAGAAGCGGATCGGAAGCGCCTGTCACGCGCATTGCCTGATAGACGTAGGAACGTCCCGAAAGCGGGTCGCGGATAGCGCCGCCGAGACAGGTCGCCGCGCCGCCGAAAGGCTCGATCTCGGTGGGGTGGTTGTGAGTTTCATTCTTGAACATCAGCAGCCACTCCTCGTCCTTGCCGTCAACGTCTACGGTTATCTTGACGGAGCAGGCGTTTATCTCCTCGCTCTCGTCGAGGTCGGGGAGTTTGCCGTCCTTTTTGAGCTTCTTTGCCGCCAAGGTCGCGATGTCCATAAGGCATATCGGTTTATTTCCGCGCCCCAGCTCCTCGCGGTCTGCTTTGTACTCGGCGTAGGTTTTCGCAACGTATTCGGGCTTGATATCCGCGTTGTCGATTATCGTGCCGAACGTTGTGTGACGGCAGTGGTCGCTCCAGTATGTATCTATCATACGAATTTCGGTAATGGTAGGGTCGCGGCGCTCGCTTTTGAAGTAGTCCTGACAGAACTTGATGTCGTCGTTGTCCATTGCAAGGCCGTACTTCGTCACAAAATCCGCAAGCTCCGCGTCGGACTTGTTGATAAAGCCGTTCAGCGTTTCCACCTCGGTCGGGATAGTGTACTCGACTTTGAGCGTGTCCTTTTTCTCAAAGCCGCACTCGCGCGCTTCCACAGCGTTTATCAGATAATGCTTGATATGCGAAAATTCTTCGTCGGTTATCATACCTTTTATAATGTATATCTTCGCGTACTTCACGTCGGGGCGGTCGCCCTTGCAGAGCATCTGGATACACTGCGCCGCCGAGTCCGCGCGCATATCGAACTGTCCCGGCAGAAACTCCACCGCGAACATACGCTCGTCCTCCGCAAGCTCGGGAAGCTCCTCGAACACATTGTCAACCGGCGGCTCGGAGAATACCGTCGGCAGCGCCTTTTTGAAATTCTCCTCCGAAAGCCCCTCAACGTCGTATCGGTTGATAACGCGCACGCCTTTCACCGACTTCATTCCCAGAGCGACGGTAAGGTCGTCCAGTACCGCCGCGCCGTCAACGGCGAAGAGCTTTTTCTTTTCCACATAAATACGATAAACCATTTTTTGTCCTCCTATTTTGGTTCTTCATTATTATATATAAACTGCCAAACGTTATAGATACATAAACGAATTGCAGACTTTTTTCAACTTGTCGGACAGTGACGCTTTCAGACCCATTATCTCAACACGCACACCCATATCTCTTACCTCTTTGATAGTAGTGATAAAATCGGCGTCGTTTGTGACAATAATTATCGTGTCGACGTGATCATTCTTTTTGGCTTCATTAAGTATCTCGCCAAACATATGCTTGTCGACCTTGTTCTTTTTGCTGCCGCCGACAAGACGGATATGCTTGATTCCAAACTCTTGAGAAGTTTTTACCCAACATTTATCGGAAGCCGTGTTTTGTATCCCATAAACACGAGCAAATTTTATCTGCCCTCTGTTTCCAACCTTTTCAATAATCGTCTCGGCTTTCTTGTTGCTTATATTTTCACCGTCAATAAACACCGCGACCTGTTTTTTCGCTTTCGGCTTGGTCTGCTCGCTGTTTTGAACAACTTGACCTCCAATATCCTCAACGTCCGCAGACTTTGGAGCGTTCTGCAATAAACCGATAAGCATATCGAGCTTTTTCTCTATGCTGTCCGCCTTTGCCGACAGCGTGTTGTCCGTTTTGGGCGCGTTCTTCGCTTCGAGATATTCAACCCGAGCCTCCAGCTCTATCAGCCGTTTGAACAGATAATCCAACGCTTTTGACGACGGAAACGCTTCCTCCGGCTTATTAAAGTTGTCGTCCATACAAGCTCCTTTCAAAGCGGCTCGCCGAACACCCGACCGAGACAGTAACCGTCGCGGCTCGCGAATAACTCCGCGCGCACCAGCGTATGCCGCTCAAATTCCGTACCGTAGAGCCTTACGGGCGTGTAATTTTCGGTGAACCCGTGCGAATACTGCGCGGACTGCGGCTTCTCTATAAGCACGGTCTGCAATGTGCCGCGCTGCTTATCGCAGAATTTCAGCTCCGTTTCCTTTGCGGCGGCGGTGAGCGTTTTCACGCGGTCGGTTCGGACGGAGGGCGGTATCTGCTTCATAAGCGCCGCGACCGTTCCGTTTCTCCGCGAATACGGGAACACGTGGACTTTCGCGAACCCGATCTCTTTAACAAAATCGACGGTCTGCAAAAGCTCCTCCTCGGTCTCCTCGGGAAAGCCCACGATAATGTCCGTGGTTATGGAGCAGTTCGGGAACGTTTCCCGCAGCTTGTCCGCGACGTGCCTGTATTGCTCGGTATTGTATTTGCGGCTCATGCGCTTGAGCACGGTATCGCTTCCCGATTGTAACGACAAATGAAAATGCGGGCAAAGCGTGCCGACCTCTCTCAGCTTTTCAATTTCCTCATCGGTGAGCATTTCGGGCTCGAGAGAGCTTAAACGGATACGTTCAACGCCCGACCTCTCAACGGCTTTTACCGCGTCCGAAAGCGTAAGCCCGAGCTCCTGCCCGTAACAGCCGAGATTTATCCCCGTCAGCACTATCTCCCTGTGACCGTGCCGAACGCATTGTACAGCCTGCGCCGTTATCTTTTCGGGAGCGAGCGAGCGCACTCTCCCCCTTGCCGTCGGGATTATGCAGTACGAGCAGAATCTGTCGCAGCCGTCCTCTATCTTGATAAACGCGCGCGTCCTGTCCTCGTCGGGAACGGAGGCGCTTTCGTCGAATTCGCGGCTCAAAGGAGTTATTTTGACCGTTTTTACCCTGTCGCGCATAAACATTCTCACCGTCTCGGCAAGTCTGCCCTTGCCCGCGTTGCCTATAACTATATCCGCGCCCGAATTGAGCGCCGCTTCCTCGGAGTAGCTCTGCGGATAGCACCCGCACAGCACGAGCACGCCGTCGGGATTTTCGCGCCTGCACCTCGACAGCTCGTGCCGAACCTTCGCGACCGCCGTTCCCGTCACCGCGCAGGAATTGATTATATACACGTCCGCGCTCTCACCGTCGGAAACGCGCTCAAAGCCGTCCGCGATAAACCCCTCGGCGATAGCCGCGCTCTCGCAGGAATTCAGCTTACAGCCGAGAGTAACAATTTTAAAAGTCACAGAATCACCCCTTATTTTCCCCGTAAATCAAGTTTTCGGCTCCCTTGATATCGGAAAACAGACTATTGTCTATTTCAAATCTATCCTTATTAAATATAACTATATAAACGGTCATCTCATTTTCCGCAAGAAATTCACGAATAGTATCCACGGCGGCTTTCAGCGCCTTTTCCTTGGGATAACCGTATATTCCCGAAGAGATCAGCGGAAAAGCGACCGTTTTGCAGCCGTGCTCTTTCGCCAGTTCGAGCGAATTACGGTAGCACGAGGTCAGCAGCTCCTCTTCTCCGAATCTGCCCCCGCGCCACACGGGACCTACCGTATGAATAATGAACCTGCACGGCAGCTTATAGCCCTTGGTTATCTTAGCCTGCCCCGTCTTGCAGCCGCCGAGCAGACGGCATTCGTCGAGCAGCTCCGAGCCTGCCGCGCGGTGGATAGCTCCGTCTACACCTCCACCGCCCAGCAGCGAGGAATTCGCGGCATTGACTATCGCGTCTACCGACATTTTGGTTATATCATTTCTGACTATCTCGATAGGCATTGGCATTTATCCTTTCATTTTATCCGCACTGCCGATTATAAGCAAACAGCGTTTATCATCTTTTAGCCGAGGGTCGGCAATATGGCAAAAAGTTTCAGACAGAACTTATGCAAAATCACCAAACAATTTTTCCCCTACTACTATATTATACTTTAAACTTACGAATTTTGCAATAAGCTATTGACTATTTTTATGTTTATTGTTATATTATTTTACAGAGGGAGCAAAAAGCTCACCTCGCACACATATATAAAGAAACACCGAGCTGATAGCGGTTTTCCCCGACTTCGGCGGGGAAAACCGTATAAAATAAAAAAATTATCGGTGTTTCTGTAACAATGCAAACAAAAGAAAGGCGGAGATTTATTATGAAAGAAAGCAAGGTAATTCTGAATTCAATCGATGATGTCAAGGAGTTTGTATCGCTGGCGAACAGATGCGTTTTCGATATCGATCTCCTCTCGGGAAGATACGCGGTAGACGCGAAGTCCATTATGGGCATATTCAGCCTTGACCTTACAAAAACGCTGACGCTCGTAATTCACGACGACGGCGAAAAGGCGGAGGATTTCCTCGACGACATCAAGAAGTATATCGCGCAATAATCGGCGTTTTGTACCGATAATTGTTCCGCACCGCTCCCAAATTCGTCAAAAATCCTCTTGACAAAGCGGGAGAGTTTGTGTTATAGTAGTATTAGGACACAGGTAATTTTTGGGTGATCCCCAAACGACGAAAGGAAGTAATTGTTATGACAACTGCAAAGATCCGCATAAATACCATTGACGACGTAAAGAATTTCGTATCCATCGTTACCAGATGCGATTACGATGTAGACATTATCAGCGGCAGATACGCAATCGACGCTAAGTCCATTATGGGTATTTTCAGCCTTGACCTCTCTAAGGACCTCGAGCTGAAGATCCACAGCGACGACTGCGGCGATTTCCTCGATGAGATCAAGGATTTCGTTGTAGGCTGATTTAATTCACATTTGAATAACAAGAAAACGCTGTCCGTCCGGGCGGCGTTTATTGTTATACAATATATGGAAGCCAAAAATTTCCAAATACAATTCGCCGTAAAAATTGCACAATTCACCCACCCGAACAGCTAAGACTTTTTGTCACATATATCCAAAACGCAGCAAGTGCCGCTTTTTAGTTAATATAACAATAAGTTTTTGAGATTTTTTGAAAAATCGGGATTTTTCGTCCGATTTTTCAAAAGGTTACAAAATGGTTACAAATTATTTTTGTGGAATATGCATAAATTCAACTGCCTGTTTATGTTTGACATTTACGAAAAAAACCGCTATAATAGCATTAACCTTGGCAAAGGGCATGGATAGATACGGAAATTTGTAAAGAAATTGTTACAATTTTGTAACCTTTTGTTCATATATCCGTCTTTCCACGGCTGTTACAGGAGGCAAAATGAAACCACAGATAGTTAATGCTAAAATGAACAAGCTGCTCTTAAAGAGCACGCTCGTTAAAGCGGGTACATTATTCGCGATACTCGCGTCGCTCGCGCTTATGACGGGTTCTGTTTACCCAAGCAACAGCGTTCACATCACCGACGACGGTCTTACAAGAACGGTACAGACCAACGAAACGGACGCGTATTCCATTCTCCGCTCGGAGAACTACGAGCTCGGCGAAAACGACCGGGTAAGTTACAGAAGAGACGGCGACGACACGGGGCACATCACGATATACCGCGCGTTTGAGGTCAGCGTGACCGCCGACGGCGAGACCCAGTCCTACGCGACGGTGGGCGGCGACGTATCCGACGCGCTCAGCGCTCTTGACGTAAGTCTTGACGACGATGATATGATCGACCGCGAGTTCTCCGAGGAGCTTTTCCCCGATATGGAGATCAACATCACGCGCTACGACTACGAGGACTGGCAAGAGGACATTGAAATAGACTACGACGTTGAGTACGTTGACACGACCGAGCACACTCTCGGATATGAAAACGTGCTTGTATACGGCGAGTGCGGCATAAGAACGACCTACTACCGCGACACCTACATTGACGGCGAGTTTATAGACACCGAGGAGCTCGGCGAGGAGATCACCAAAGAGCCCGTGACGATGGTCATCGAGCGCGGCGTAGTGGCGGCTCACCCCACTTCCGAGGTATACAGCCAAGGCGATACCGTGTTGGTAAACGGCATTCCGACGAACTACACGAGAGTGCTTTCGGGCAGATCCACCGCTTATACCGCCTATGAGGGCGCGGGCACGGCGAGCGGACGCCGCGCGCAAGTCGGCGTTGTGGCGGTAAATCCGAACGTTATCCCTTACGGAAGCGAGCTTTACATAGTATCGCAGGACGGCAGTCTGGTATACGGCTACGCGGTAGCGGGCGACACGGGCTCGGCGCTTTTAAACGGACACGCGCTTGTAGACCTTTATATGGACACATACGAGGATTGCTGCAATTGGGGTTCGGTTTATGTTGACGTATACGTGCTCTCCGAGGGCAACGGATAACAAATAATTTCAAGTCTCCCAAAACGGGAGGCTTGATTTTTTTAATTCCCTGTTTTTAAGGCAATGCCGCACAATTATTGTCGAGCGGTTGCGCAGTCAGATTTTTCGCCAGATTGTACAATGAGGACGACGCAAGGCTGTATGCCTTGCTAGGACGAATTGTGCAATATGGCGAAAAATATGCAAGCAAACGCCGACAAAGCCCGCAGGGCGGTAATTGTGCGGTATTGCCTTATCATTACACTGTTGAATTGTTGCAAATTGCACAAAATGCCGCTTTTTAAAGGTATAAATTTGTTATGCTCGATATTGACGAAACGGACAAAAAATTATATAATAAAAGTGGCTAACCGTATTTTGCGGGTTTGCTTGGTCGGGCATTATGCCCATTTGCGAAAGGATTTAAATATGATTTGTACAAAGTGTAACAGCGAAGTACCAAACGGCGCGAAGTTCTGCCCCGTTTGCGGAAACGCTTGCGGCACCGCTTCCGACGTGAAGCCCATTGCCGCTCCGCCCGAGCCCGAGAAAAAAACTTTCTGCGGCAAGTGCGGTCTTGAGCTGAGACAGGGCGCGAAGTTCTGCTCCGTCTGCGGCGCTCCCGCGGCGGGAATAGGCAATATCAAGCCTATTCAGAACGACGGCGCGACCTTCGGCAGCGGCGCTATGTCGGCGGTATCGCTCGACAAGCCGATCTCTTCCGATAACCCGGTCGCGGCAATGAGCA
Organism: Oscillospiraceae bacterium; assembly: GCA_014799395.1. GTDB lineage: Bacteria > Bacillota > Clostridia > Oscillospirales > Ruminococcaceae > CAG-115. Next base: position 10,613 of record JAAVID010000001.1, read on the forward strand.
CCGCGCCTGCCCCCTCGTCATTCGTTCCCACTCCCTCTAACGACGTTCCCCGACCCTCTAACGATACGGGCTTTTCGTCGGGATTTGGCACGGGCTATTCCGCGCCCGCGTTTATCCCCGAGTCTCCCGTAACGCCCGCTGCGCCATTCGGCAATACCAACGACAACCCGTTCGGCGATATGGGCGCGGCGGCGATCGTAGCTACGCCTATCAAGAAGAAATCGGGCGCAAAGGTCGGCATTATTATCGCGGCGGTTCTCGTCGTGCTTGTTGCCGCGGCGGCGATATTCTTCTTCACAAACAAAGCGACGGCGCTCAGCCTTATAATGGGCAAGCCCGGCTACGCGACAATGGTCGAGGGCAACTCGATAAAGGCGGCAACGGAAAAGCTCGACCTCCCCGCTGTTTCCAACAGCATAAAGTCCGTTTCGAGCCTTGTTTCCACACTGGCGACTGTCGATAACGACTACGCGCTTGACGACGCTTTTGACGCTTTGGGTATGAGCAATACCACGTCCTTAGATTTGTATGCGTATCCCAGCGCTGCGCCCATGATGGCGATCTCTTCGGCGGACGGTCCTTTTGTATCGGACGGAGCGGTCGATATGGAGGCTGTTATCACCTCGTACTACGAGTTGATGATGAATACATACGGCGTAAATTCCGTAAACGCGACGCTCAATATGGACATCGACCTCTCCGACAGCATAAAGAATATGCTCGGTTCGGAGACCGACGAGATACTGGAGCTTCTCAACGGCATTACGTTCACGACAAACGTGTCCTCCGCCGAGGATAAGCTGTCGGCTTCGATGGGCGTGGAGAGCGGCTCGTCCGTTATCGACGCAAAGGTCGTATTCACCGAGGACGGCGACGTTTATGTTGTGTTCCCGTTCATCTCCGAGCAGGGCTTAAAGGTAAAAATACCGACAACGACGACCTCCGCTCCGAGAACGGAGATCAAGCCGCTCGAAATTGACGAAAAGGAACTTGAGCGCCTTATCGGCGAGCTGGTTGAGATATACCTTAACGCGTATAAGGAAAGCGCTATCGAAATGGAGCAGGGCGAGCTTTCCGCGGCGGGTCTCACCGCAACGGGCAAGCTGATAACCGCGGAGTTCAGCGGAAGCGACCTGTCCGACCTCCTCAAAGACCTCGCGAAGCACTTCGCAAACGACGAGTATTTCACCACAAAGTTCGTTGATTTCGCAAACGAGTGCGGCGCGGACATCACCAAGGAGGAGTACAGAGAGGCTATCCTCGACGAGCTTGACGACTTTGAAGCCTCCTCTTCCGACAAGCTGATAATCAGCACTATCATCGACAATAACGGAAACATTCTCGCAAAGTCTTTCAAGGCTGTTTACGACGATGATAACGTTAAGCTGACATATGTTGACAGCAAGGAGCAGTTTACTCTCGAGATCTCCGAAAACGGTATGACCGTAATTTCGCTCGTTCAGGATATAACAAGCGAAAAGGACGGCGCTGTTACAGTAAAATGCACCGACGGCGACGACGGTTCGTTCACGATAAAGATGACCTATGCGGACGCGGATACCGCAAAGTTCTGCGGCAATGATACTATCGTCGGCAAGTACACGCTCGGCGTTGAGCTCCCCGCGGACTTCACCGAGGACGTTCCCGAGGAGATAGGAAATCTTTCCAACATCAAGTTCACATACAGCACCGCCGTAAGCGGCGGCAATACAATGGAGTGTTCCATTGGAGTTGAAGCGGGCAATCTCGGAAGCGTTTCTCTCAATTCCAAGATGACAGCCGAAAACGGCAGCGTTTCCGTTCCGTCCGACGTTATAGACCTCGGCGATATGGAAAGCGAACCCGACGAGGCGACGATGAAAAAGCTCGAGGAGTACCTCAAGACCGCGGTCGAGAAGCTTGGGGCGCTGGACGGCGTTTTCGGCGATCTCGTTGAGGAAAGCGGTATCCTTGACGGCGTAAATATGCTTGGCGGCTCGGGTTCAACGGGCACTACGGGTTCAACCGGAAACAGCGTTTCCATTAACGATATTCTCTACCTCACGCAGGAAATAAGCGACATTCAGAGCGATGTGGAAGCGTGCAGAGTTATGTACGGCACCGACAACGCTTCGCTTGAAAGCCGCGCAATGGCGCTGATAACCGACATCAACAAGCTCGTCGGCGAAATATCGCCCAAGGTAGGGAATATGACCCCCGAGGAGTTCAAAAGCTTCCAAAACCGCGTAAACAGCCTCCGTGCTCAGGCGGACACTCTGAAAAGGGAATACGAGAAAATGCCGCCGTCCTCCACAAGCACTTCAACGCCGAACACTCCCGCAAGCCAGTCGGGCGGCACAACGGCGGAGACCATAAACTTCGACAGTATGGACATTGAGACGCTCGTCGACACGCTCACCGATTACGACGACCGTTTCCTCACCCTCATCGAAGATGACGCGGTTTGGGACAGAGTATTCGACGACCCCGCCATTGAAGCGCTGTACGACGATTGCGAAGCGGCTTACGACAAGGTAAGCTCCGACTTCGACCTGTACACCTACAATATGAGCAATTTACAGTCCCTGAGAAATCTCAGAAAATCCGTAAAGGCTTACGCCATTGCGATAGAGAAGTTTGAAAAGGCATTGCAGATAAGCATATAAACAAATCCCGCTGTGAGAACAGCGGGATTTTTTTGTGTTCAAATCAAACCGTAACGGCTTCCTCGGTGTCCGTTACTACTACAATATCTCCGTTGAGTATCGTTGTTGCGCCCGAGGGGATAATGCTCTCCTCGCCGCGCTTTATCATTACGATAAGCAGGCGCTTGGGGAGGTTAAGGTCGCGTATCTGCGCGTTGCTCCAGATGTGACGGGAATTTATCGGTATCTCGCGGAGCTTAAGGCTCTTGTCTATCTGGTCGCTCTTGTAGGGCGGAACGGAAAGAATAACGCTGTCGTTCGCCTCGATAACGGTATCTCCGCGCGGGATTATCGTCTCCTTGCCGCGGCGTATCATAACCGCAAGCGAGCCGGTGGGGAGCGTAAGCTCGCTCAGCTTTTTGCCCTCCCAGCTGTGCTTTTCGGGAATGAACATTCTCATCATCGTCATAAGGTCGTCCTCGCGGTAGTCGTTGAACGTTTTGAGGACGTCGCTCGTATCGTCTATCAAGTCTAGCTTTTTCGCCGCCGCGGGCAGCAGCGTGCCCTGCACCAGCATTGACAGCAGACATATGCAGAACACTATATTAAAAATGTTATGCTCCGTCTGCGCACCGCTGACTATCGCGAGTATGGCGAAAACTATCGAGGAAGCGCCGCGCAGTCCCGCAAGCGAGATAAACAGCCTGTCTGCGATAGGCGACTTTCCGCCGAATATCGCCACCGCAACGGGTCTTGACAACAGCGTAAGACAAAGATATATCGGCACGGCAAGCAGAATGCTCTCTCCGAACTGCGACGGCGTAGACAGCAGACCCAGCAAAAAGAATACCGCTATCTGACAAATTCCCGTCACGCCGTTGAGGAACACGACCGCCTCCGACGGCGCGATACCCTTTCCCTTGCCGTTTAAGGTAATGCCGAGGACGTTGTTGATAAATTTCACTATCCGCGATTTTCCGTGATAGTTCTGCTTTGGCGTTTTCGCGTTTCCGATAATGATACCCGCTATGTACACGCTAAGATACCCGTTTCCGTCCGGAAGCGAAGCCAGTCCGTAAGCCAACAGCGCGAACGCCAGGAACAGTATGCACTCAAAGCCCTCCGTCTGCGCCTTGAACTTCTTGGAAACAAACGCGCCGAGTATTCCCGTAAGACCTCCGAAGATAACGCCGAAAGCCAGCTGCGAAACGATAAGCAGGAAAATGGGCGTAGAGCCGTCGTCCGATAAAAGCGAAAGCGAGATGACCGTCAGCATATACGAAAACGGGTCGTTACTTCCGCTCTCCGCCTCCAATAACGGCGCGAGCCCGTTTTTAAGGTTCAGCTTTTTGGAGCGGAGCACCGAGAATACCGAAGCCGCGTCCGTAGAGCTTATCACCGAGCCGAGCAGCAAGCTCTCCGCAAATCCGAAATTGAGGACGAAACGGCAAAACAGACAAGTCACCCCCGCCGTGACCGCAACGCCCAAAGTCGACAACAGCCCCGCCTTGACCATTACGGGCTTAGCGGACTTCCAGTTCATAGAAAAGCCGCCCGTAAACATAATGACGATAAGCGCGGTATCGCAGACCCACGAGGCGAACTCGTAATTCTCAAACGAAATTTTTACGGGACCGTCGCACCCGAAGAAAATGCCTATCCCGATAAAGATAAGCAGGGCAGGCACGCCGATACGCCCCGACAGTCTGTCGGAGAACACGCAAAGTATCAGCACCACCGCCACAAGCAGAATAAAGCCGGTCATAATATCTCCCCATAATATCCTATCTCAGCGGAAAACCGCAAAAATTCTCTTTATACTTATTTTAACATATTACGGCTTGTATTGTCAATAGCATAAAACGGTAATCGACAAAACGATTTAGTTACATAAAATATTATGTGACTGTTTGGATATAAAATTATCTCAAATAAATATTATATTTGGTGAAAACATTGAAATGCCGCCATTTCGCTTGACACCGCACTTTCCCGTGATTATAATAGAAGTGAAGGATAAGTTATTTATCTTACATAAATTTAGAAAATTTGGAGGTTTTGATTTATGAAATCCAGAAAGTTTTATGCAGCTGCGATTGCTGCGATTCTGTCCGTAGGTTCTGTACCTGCGACTGTTTTGGCAAATAGTGTTGTAGCTATGGCAGCAGCTCCCGACGAGCCCACCACCGAAGAGGCTACCACCGAAGAGGCTACCACCGAAGAGGCTACCACCGAAGAGGCTACCACCGAAGAGGCTACCACCGAAGAGACCGGTGAGACAGGTGAAACAGGCGAGACCGAAGAGCCCAGCGCGTCCGATACGAGCAGCTCTACTCCCGCTTCTTCCGCTCCCAGCGGAAACGGTTCTGTTTCCTTTGGTCCCGTAACCGGCAACACCACTTCCAACACAAGCAGCGACACAACTTCTACTCCCGTAATCGATCTGCCCGAGCAGACCGAGGAGTTCAAGGCTGAGGTTAAGGTTGACAGCGGTTTCTCCGCTGACGACGCTGCGGTTGTTGAGAAGATCGAGTTCTTCACTCCCGCTGATACTTTCCCCGAGGGTACTGTTCCGAGCATTAAGCCCGCTGCAAACGTAACCGCTGACAACGCTTTCGCACTCGACATCACTTTCGAGCTCGACGGCGCAGCTGTACAGCCCAAGGACGGCGCTGCTGTAACTGTAGCAGTTCCCGTTCCCGCTATGTTCGCAGGCGTTGACCAGAGCACCCTTAAGGTATTCTACTTCGACGGCACCAACTACACCGCAGTTGCAGGCGCAAAGGTTGCTGACGGTATGGTTAAGTTCACCACCAACCACTTCTCTACTTACGTGATCTCCACCGAGAACCTCGTAGAGAAGAACACTCCCGCAACCAACGACAACAACACTCCCGCTACTAACCCGACTACCGGTGTAGCAGCTATGGCTGTTCTCCCCGTTGTAGCAGTTGCAGGCGCGGTTATTATCGTAGCTAAGAAGAGAAAGTAATTTTTCCAAACATACGGCGCGCGCCCCGACCTCTCGGGGCGCGTTTTTTGTTATTAAAAAGCGGTTTTCCACGATAGGAAAACCGCAAATTTATTTTATCGGACGGTATAAACACGCTAACCTGCATCCGCTTTCTCGCGTGATCCACTTAACGGCTCGGCGCTATCGCTCTGCCCCGCGAGATAATCTATGGTAACATTATAAAACTTGGACAACGTGATATAAATTCTTATGGGAATATCGCGCTTGCCGTTTTCGTAATCGGAGTAATATTGCTGTGTAGTCTCCAGAACCTCGGCGATCTGTTTTTGTGTGTAGCCCCTGTCCTCACGGATAACGCGCAGGTTTTCATAAAACGTCATTTTATCACTTCCCTTATGGGTATTATAACTTAATTTTGCACAAATTTACTGTATACATTACATTTCGTTTATCTAAAATGACGATTTTTCCAAAAATCCCTTGACATCTTTAAAGCAAAGATATATAATAAGCCTTGTAAATGATATTTCGTTTAAGTGAAATATCGCTTATAACAAAAAAAATACATATATTGTCAGGAGGAAAATTTATGAGATCCAAGAAAATTTGCGCGGCAGTTCTTGCCGCTGTTCTGGCAGCGGGTTCGACCGCCGCTTATGCCTTTGCAGACGATGAAGTTATCACCGCTGCCGAAACCCCCGAAAACAACGACGAGCTTGTCAGCACTCAAGCTGATACGGTCACATACTCCGCTGTCACCACAGGTTTTCCCGCCGCTTTCACCGGTGATAAAAAGACATCTGCCGAAAAAGTTACCGGTTTTATGTCAGCCAAGGTAGAGAACGGCGCTGTTGTCGTAACATTCACAAAGACCAAAGCCGAGATCGAGGCGATCGTTGCCGGCGATGATAATCTTAAAAAAGGTGCAAGCGGTAGCGGCGTAGACCCCGTTTATCTGAACATCACCACAGATATCGCCAATACCGTAACCGCAGGCGACTCCACAGCGGAAGCCAACAAGTTCACATGGGTAAGCGGCTACGGCTGGGACGAAGGCGACCACAGTTATAACTTTAAAGAGGGACACATTATGCTTTGGCTCCCTGCGGTCGGTGATACTACGACAATACAGTACAAGGTAGGCACAGGCGACGCACAGACGCTTACCGTAAAGTACGAGTACGCAGCCGAGCCGGAAGCTTCCGACGTAACGTACAGCAGCGTTTCCACAACATACCCCGCGGGCTGCACAGAGGAGGATATAGCTGCATTTGAAGCGATTACGGACGGCATTGAAGCCGCGGTAGAGGACGGCGAGATCGTAGTAACATTCGCAAAGTCCAAAGAGGAAGCGGAAGCATACAGCGGCAGTGACCCCGTATATCTGGCTATCACCACGGATATTGCCAATACTGTCACAGCGGAACAGTTCACTTGGGTAAGTGGATACGACTGGGACGTTTCCGCTCATAAGGAGTATAACTTCGATGCGGGCAAGATTATGCTATGGCTTCCCGCAACAGCAACCGGCGATAAGTTCACAATAACGTACAAGGTAGCCAGCGGCGCGACCCAGACCATTGTCATCAACTACGAGTACACGGCTGCCGCTTTTGAGGACAGCGATTCGACAACCGGTATTACAGCCGCTGCGGAAGCGGGCACTGTTCCCGAGGGAACGGAGCTTGTTGTCGAGCCCGGCGACGATGATCCCGAGGACGAGGCAAGCTTTGACATTACCCTCGTTGACGAATCGGGCAACCCCGTTCAGCCCGCAGCAGGCAAGTCTGTAACCGTATCTATCCCCGTTCCCGCGAAATTCTCCTCTGCAAACGAGGCTGACCTTAAGGTATTCTACAAAAACGGTGAGACATATACAAATATGAACGCAACCGTTACCGACCACAAGCTCGTATTCACCACCACCCACTTCAGCACATATGTTGTAACGACCAAGAACCTTGCTTCGGCAGGCGGCTCGACAGGTGGCTCAACAGGCGGCTCGACAGGTGGCTAGACAGGTGGCTCAACCGGCGACACTACACCTGCTCCCGCACCCTCCGGCTCGGGAACAGTAACTTTCCCGTCCACATCTACCTCCACTCCCTCGGATTCCGATACAACCTCCGGTAATACTTCCGGCGACAATACTCCTTCCGGCGCTACATCTTCCGA
>JAAVID010000002.1 GCA_014799395.1 Oscillospiraceae bacterium
AAAAACGGCTTTTTCACAAATTTCGCGATTTCCGCGTCACGCTGCACTATCATATTCACGACCGCCGTTTTTACACGACCCATTCTGCATATAACTCCGAAAAAGCTCGTGTAAAGCCGTGATAAATTCATACCCCAAAGCCAGTCTATTTTGTTGCGGGCAATTCCCGATGCGAACAATTTATCGTAATCCGAATACGGACGCAAGTCCGAAAAGCCGTCGCGGATCGCCTTTTCTGTCATCGATGAAATCCACAGCCGCTTTACGGGCTTGGTACAGCCGATATAATTGTAAATGTACCGAAAAATGCACTCACCCTCGCGCCCCGCGTCGGTAGCTTCGATTATTTCATCGACCTCCGATGAACGCATAAGTCTAGTCAAACGTTCGAGAACATCCTTCGCTTTTTCTATCGGTACGAACTCAAAATCCGGCGTGATTGGCAGATCGTCGATATTCCATTTCCCGTATTTTTCATCATACTCCTGCGGCTCTTTCAGCCGCACCAGATGTCCGACCGCGTTCGCCACTATATATCCGTTCCCGCGAAAAATACCGTTTGCGCTTTGGTTAGCGCCGATAATTGCGGCAATATCTTGCGCCACCGAGGGCTTTTCTGCTACTACCAACTTCATCTTTCGTCACCCTTTCGTGTAATGTAAAAAATATCTTTTTTACGGCATATAAAAATTGAACCGTCAACCTTCACGTATTCAAGCATCACTTTCTTTCTAGCGATATAAAACTCATACGCTACATCTATACTGTTGCGAGAGCCTTTAATTGGAACAACACGACCGTCGGTAAGATGAAGCTCGTATTCCGCATTGTCCTCGCTTTCGGCGCTGATACAAGCGGCATCGGGCACATCGATGTCGGTTTCCTCGAACTTTTTAGCTTCGTTTTCCCGGTTCGTTTCAGTACCGCTGTAAATATACACTATCTCCGCAGCGGTAAACTCTCTCGCGAGAAATTCTTTTTGCTTTTCGTGACTTTCGGCGCTTTCACCGAATATATCCGCAGCTATCCGCGTCAGCTCATCGGGCGGAAATATCCGTCGTCCGCATTCAAACTCGAAAACCAAAACTCCCGCGTTCTTTTCGTGAAATCCAAGGCTTACGCCCACTTCTTTGTGGGAGCTTTGCCGCGCGTTTCGCATTGCGCAGAGATTTAGTGAGGCGAATTTGTTGGCGGCGGAATTTTCCGCTGCGGCTCTCTCATCAAGACAAAGCAGCTGTTCGGGTCTTATTTTGAGAGCCTTTGCAATGCGCTTTATCGCTGCTTTATCGCTCGCGTCATCGTTGGAAAGCACTACATTCCCGCGCTCGACTTTTCCAATGTTGGGATAACCCGCCATTTTTTTAAGCTCTGCTTGAGTTAAGCCGCTTTTAAGTCGGTAAAACTGCAGGAAATCCTTGTCTACTGTATTAGTTGTCGTTGTCATTCGTCAAATCCTCCCGTGTCACGGGTGACACATTTTCATCAGTGCTTTGCTCCGACGGCTCGCTGCTTGTGCTTTCGGTCGTCGTTTCGGGTTTGGCGAATACACCGCTGTTTACCGCTTCACGGATATCCTCAAACGCTACACCGTTTTGATTCAGAAAATCGCCGAGAACCTCAAGTTTCGTCGATTTTATTTCCTCTTTCAGCTCGGATATTTCGGATTTCAACCGCTTTTCAAGCCGCTTTATGCCTGTCTTTTTCTCGCTGCAGTCATTTAATGCCTTTTCCTTTGCGGCGAGTTTTTCCGTAAGATTTGCCAGTTTTTCCTCCGGTTTCAAAATTACAGCCTCCCTTGCTTTCGTTTTTCGCGTATCTTATGTATGGAATACGCTGCTATTACACCGAGCAGCACACCCACATCAATTAAGCTGATATGGAACTTCGGCGGTTCGTATTTCTCCTCGCTACCGTTTTCCGTTTCGCCATCGGCAGAGTTATCGGTATCGGTATGCTCGACATATTCCGAAACGGAGGTTTGCGGCGGCTCGTGATTATCAAAAAAATTAGTTTTTACGGTAAAAAACAATAGCGACAGCATTGCAGTCAGAACTATGCAAATGCAGATACGCTGTCTTACGCTTTTTCCCGTGATGTACGCATAAAGTTTCTTGAAAATAACTATCCCTCCCAGTATTCAAGCATACCTTGTATGATAGCTTTAGATGCCTCATACCGTATTTTCTCGCTATCGGTGAAATCGTATATCTCGGAGTATTCCTTTCCATAGTAGTCCTTAACGGTATACAGTTCCACTGTTAATTTTGTGTGATTGACAGGGCAGTAGGGATGTCCGCCACAGTAGTAGTAAGTTTCCCAATCGCCGTCGTCGTTCCAGTATCCCGAAGAACTGCACTGACAGCCCGGNATATATTGAGTTTGGCAATTCTGTCCCGGACAGGCGTGTGGAGATGTTTCNACTGCTGTTTTATACACAAACGTATCTCCCCAGCGGCACGAATTTTCATTNACGGTTTTCATAAATTCCTCGAAATCTTCTTTNNTNAAGTCGAAATCGTAAATTTCCTTATCCGTTACGCCGTCAGCCTGCTGCTTTTCNCGCGTCATNAAAACGAACAGCAATGACATATAGTCCGCATAATCCTCTGTGCCGAATTGCTCTATNAGAGCATTTATTGANNTGTCNGCGCCAAGNGCGGGGAAGAACGTGAGATTATTGTTTTTATCGACATACTGAATAATTTTTCGCGGCACGGATGTATCGCTTGAACAAAAGCCGGTGACCTCGTTTTTAAGCGCGTCCTTTGCTTGTGTTTCCATAACATCTTTTGCCTGTTCGATAAATTCCTTGTATCCCTCGTATATTTCCTCGGGTGTTTCGTCCTTGTTGTCGTCAACAAGCCACGCCCCGCCGCCCGCTACCGAGCCGCCTGCGCCGCTCAACAATGAACCGAACATCAAAACGATCAAGATCACAATGACTATCACCGCAATGATTATCAAACTCCACGGACTCGTTTCCGCAATCAGCCCCGCGATCTTGGTTACCGCCTCTGCGACTGCTTTAGCTGCTGCTTGTGCAGCTTTTGCCGCAGCTTTCGCTGACATTTTAGCGGCATTTGCGGCGGTTCTTCCCGCAGTTTTCACGCCTGTTTTCACTGCACGTTTGGTGAGATATTTCGCTTCGGCAACTAAATTGTGGTTTACGCGTTTTTGCAATTTTCGCCGCAGTTCCGCGGAGGTGGGTTTATGGATTTTGTGATATACACGTTTGGCTATTTTAGAGCCGTTCTGTACGGTTTTCGCGCCCGTATTTACAGCAGTTTTTATGCCGCCGACGCCATAATCCTTGATCTGCATACCGAGCTTAGCCGCCTTAATGCCGTCATCATCGGACTTGTCAGCCTGCGAATAAAATTGCTGTTTAAGAACATTAACCGGCTTTTGGGCTACGTTGACCGCTTTCTTCACACCACCAACGGCTTTGGAAACGTCAACCTTTTTCACTGCCGCAGCACCGCCCATCGCAAACGCCGCTAACTGAGCCTGTTCACGCTTGTACTTTACCGTCTGCTTTTGCAGCTTTTTTAATTTAGCATTTTGCAGTTTTGCGGCTACTTTGCTGCCGATAACCCGTATTTTTCGCTTGGTCAGCTTAGTCTTGCCGATAGCTCCGTTTTTAAGTATCTTATATTTTCCGGACGGAGCGACATTCAGCATTTTTTCCGCAAGATGTGCTCTTTTCCTTGCGTCCGGCATCTGCAGATTGCGTGATTTCGAGGAGCTGTCTGTAAGTGTTTTACTGTTATTACTTTCCTGTACAGCGGCTCTGTGCTTGTTGCTCGCAGTTTGCAAGGATTTAGTTGCGTAATGCTCCCGCTTTTGCTCTGCCGCTATCCGTGCCGTATCAGTCCTCAAAGTGCCGGAGGTCATACCTACCGTTTTTTCTCCGCCGGCTTTAACGGAATAACTTTCCGATTTTGAGAGTGTCGCAGAACCGGTTTCGCGCTTATTACTTGATGTTTGCAAGGATTTTGCAGCGTAATGCTCCCGTTTCTGCTCCGCCGTTATTCGCGACGTGTTTTTCGGCGAACCGCCGGCGGATATACCGGCGTTCTTTTTCGCCAACGATAAACCGCGCGGATCGTCCATACCGCCGACTGCGTTCGCCTTATTTTCCGTTCTTACGGTTCTCGCGGAATTCTTTCCGCGATTGGCGGTCTGTGGCGGCATATTTGACGCGCTGCGCGGTTGTTTCGCGTTATCACCGATCGTTCGGACATATTTATTTGAAATCACACCATCGCTACGTTTTGAGAGCGTATCTTTCGGTGCGACCTCGTGTGAAATCTGAGCTTTATTGTTAAATGCCCGTCCGCTGATACCGTCCTTGCCAATGTACACTTTCAAACAATATCACTCCTCCATTGCTCTATCATACGCGGTTTATATCACGCGCACCGTTAAAATCATTCGCCGAATTTTGTTGTCATAAGCCTATATAGCTTTGTATCGGTCGGGAAATCGTCCTTAAACGGTAAAGAACCGTTCAGACCGCAGTATATCAATCCCGAACCTGCGGGCGCACCTGTAACAAATGACATCATTGTTTCAGGAATTTTCAGCAGACGCGCGAGCTGATCACGGTCACTTGCTGCTTGATTTAACATCAATATAAACTCGGAATTCGAGAGCATTGACCGCGCCGTGTCGGATTTCAACAAATCCTCAACGTTCTGCGTAATGCCCGTAGGAATACCGCCCCATTTACGAGCGCGCTTGTACAGTTCAAAGAGGAAGTTTGCACTTTCCTCGTTGCGGAACAGCAAATATATCTCGTCGATATAGATGCGGGTACGGATACCGCGCTCACGGTTACGGACTATCTTATCCCAGAGGTTTTCAAGAACAACCATCATACCAAGCGGTTTTAACTGCTTGCCCAAATCCTTGATATCGTAAACTACCACGCGGTTATTTACGTCTACATTCGAGGGATAGGAAAATGTTTTCATCGAACCGTTGACGTATAACTCCAATGACATATACAGCGGCTTTGCCTCCTCCGACTGCTGTTTGGAGAGAATATCGTAATAATCCTTAAGGGTAGGCATTTCCGATGTCTTGCCGAGCAGAAATTCCCGATAGACCTCGTGTAGACAGTTGTCGATAATGGTTTTCTGTTCGGGAGAAATACCCGATTTCCCCATAATCGTTTCAAAGAACGAGAGGAAGAAGTCGTACTTTGACGAAACCACATCCTCGCCCCTGTTGTATTCCTCGATTGAGATTTCCAAAGGGTTCAGGTGCGTATCGGAGCTTTCTGAAATATACAGCAGTTCACCGCCAAGTGCCTTTACAAGATTTGTGTATTCACGCTCCGGGTCAACGATAATTATCTCATCGTTGGTAGCAAGAAACACATTGACCATCTCGCGCTTTGCCGAGAAACTTTTTCCCGATCCGGGGCAGCCGAGGATAAACCCGTTGGCATTTATAAGGCTCGCGCGGTCAAATATTATCAGATTATTTGTTGTCTGATTTAATCCATAATAAACGCCGCCCTCTTGAGAAAGCTCTTTTGAGTTGAACGGCATAAACACACAGGCACTTTCGGTCGTGAGCGTTCTGCGTACTTTCAAGCGACAGTTTCCGAGCGGCAAGCAGCTCGCCAGTGCGTCCTCCTGCTGATAGTGTGCTCTGGAGGTCGTACACACCTTTGTGCGGAATACCGATTCGATTTTATCCGTGTTATTCTCCAATTCCTCAAAGGACGTACCCGTAACCATTACAACGAGATTCAGCAGAAACATCTTCTGATTTTTGCTTTGGAGATCGTTTAATAATTCCTCTGCCTCCTCAAGAGATTGTTTCAGATCGTCGGTTATAACGTCTGTAAAAACGCCGTGCTGTGCTGCTTTTCTCTCTTTCTGCATTTTGTTTGAACGCATACCGGTAAGCTGCCGCTTTACAACCTTGATTGCTTCGCTCGGCTCTACAGGCGCGATATTTACAGTCACAACGATAGGCAAAGATGTTTCGCACAAATCCTTTAAAATATCGTCAACAAGCGATGCGGGGAGATGTTTCAAATAGACCATTCTTGCAAACTTATCGTTATATAAGAAATAATCCTTTTTGAATTCAAAGTAATCGGGACAGCACAGCGATTTTTCCGCGCCGCGCATAAATTGCGAGGTGGTTATCGGGCGTATTTCTTGATTAACGCCGCGGAAAATATCAGCTATTATGCGTATGCGCTCGTTTGCTTTCAGCTTTTCGATATTTGAACCGATCTTTTGAAAGGCAGCGCGTAAGGCAAGCTCGTTAGATGCTATTTTCTGCTGCGCCAATTCAAGGTTTGCCGCTGTAACGGTAACAGTGAAGTATTTCTTGGTGGTTATACCGTTCTGTCCCTGTTCCATCTTGTCGAGGAGCATTTCATTATATTCCTGCCTATATTCGTCAAAACCATCGTTGGCGGGTTTGAGCAGTATCTTACCGGAGAATTCCTTTTGATTGATTACATTGTTATGTAATGTGATTTGCAGATCGTCGGTCGTATAAAACCCATTGATCAGATCGCCATAGGCGAGGAAAATGCGCTCCTGCTCCGTGCCGTCGGCAGCATTGTATGTCACGTCCGTAAAAGAGTATGTTACGGAATAGTGGTTTTTTGATACCTCAAAAATGTATTTCCCGTGAACGTGATCATACGGTATTGTGTCCTGTACCGAACGCGCGACTCTGCGCAGCTCGCTCTTTTCCTTAACCTTTCGGGGCTTTTTTTGTTTGGCAACACGCACCTTGTCTATATCCCTTGCGGTATGCTCCTCAAGGTGATTTTTCGTTTTCGATTTGCTCAATGCTTAGCACCGTCCTTTCTTCGTCTTGATAGTTTTTTATTACGCTTTATCTCGGCGAGCTGATGTGCCAGTCTATCCTCGATAATTTCTTCGCGGCATTCCCAGAATACAGGCAGCTCTTCATAAGTGCGCTTTTGCGGTTCAGCCCATTTTTGACGATATATCATCACGAGAAATTTCTCGAAATACATACCATCATATTTAAAAAAGCCAAACGCAAAAATGGGAATGGCAATCAAAATGATAATCCACCCTGTTATGTCGCCGCCGAGGAATTCCTTTCCGTAAATAAAAACGGGTATGCAGACTGCCAGAGCTGCGACCGCTGAAACAAACTGACGTACCGTCAGACCGAACAGAAACTTTTCCTTATATTCGGTTATTTCTTTCGGTATTCTGATTTCAATCAAATTAAATTCCTCCTTTACATAGCGCCGCAGATTTTCTTTGACCACGCGCCCGACTGCATAACGCCCATAGCCAACGTTAGTGTGGTAATAAGTCCCGTAAGTCCGTTCAGCGTTAAATTCTGCGCACCGATATTTCCGCTTATCAGCGCAGTATTAACCGCTGAGTAGGACAAGAACATTATCGCCAGTACGATTGCCTGCAGCGATACCGCCGCATATGATTTCAGAAAACCTTTTCCCACGTCCATCAGCCCGTCACACGCAAACGTTGACAGCGGCACCGGTGCGATCATTGTGTATACCGTCAGTTCAAACAGACGCGCAATCACCACAACGTTTGCCAAAATCATTATTATCTTCATTATAAGACCGAGTATCTGTATCTGAAGATTGAGCAAAAGCGGCGAAAAATCCAAAAATTTTGCCTCTACATTGTTTACTATCAACGATGCGTCGGATGCAGAAACAAAGAATTGAGCTCTTGTCATATCGTCACCGTCTATGAACCGATATTGTGTAATCGTGCCGCTTATAGCGTTTACAAAGCCGTTAAAGCCGCGATACAGCATTGTTGTGAATAGCTCTGCGTTATCTACACAGACCTTTGCTGCAATCAGCTTAAGGAAAAGCATTAGAACGTTTTCCCACGTTACCCACTGCAAATGCAATGTTTTCGTGAAAAAATCAATAAGGAAAAACATTACGCAAAGCGTTAATGATGTTGCTTTTATTGCTGAAACCAAATTCGGGAGTGACGTCGTCGCAGTGGTCAGCAGACTGTCGCTCGTCAGCAATTCAATAAGCATCGAGAACATTGTATTCAGTTCAAGAACAATACCTTTAATGGTATCCATACATTGTCCGTAACTCCACATTGTAAAACCTCCTTTCTTTACGCTAGAGGAAACGGCGGTACTGATATTTGTCATATACAGCACCGCCGTTTCCAAGAGTATAACGTTCGTAAATTGTTTGCGTTCCTTACGGTGTAGTCATAAAGAAGTCAAGTGCGAGTGTAAGCGCAAATACCACAAAGCCGGATGCAAGTGTCATCAGACCGCGCGTCTTTGCCTCCGCGTCCTCGTTCTTTATTGCCAGCGCGAACATAATTCCGCCTACAAATGCGACCACCAGACCTATTCTGCCGATCCATTTTGCAAAGAACTCGATAACCGCATTAAATTGATCGACGCCCTCATCTCCTATGCCGCCGCCACCGGCAGGTGCTGCGAACGCCGAAACCGTGGTCATAAGCGTTACGGTGAGCATTGTTGTTACGGTGGTAATAATGCGGTTGACCTTAGTGCTTACCGCCGTAAATGCTCTCTTAATGGGATTTGTGTGCTGTTTTTTCTCGGAAACAGCAAGAGTGTTTTTGTTTTCCATAACAGAAAACCTCCTTTAATAAAAATATTTATGTACAACCGCCGTTTGCGGAAGTATCCTAAAACAAGTCGGAGCTGTCCATCATTGCATTGAAATCGGCATCTCCGAGGATTTTTCGTTCCGACATATCAAGCGAAATAATATTATCGGCGTTTGGCAGCTCCTCGTCGGAAAAATCCATTTCCTCGCTTAAACCGTATATTCTCTCGCTTGCCGATACGAATTCATTGTCAATACTGTTGTTTACCATTCCATACTCCTCCATATCCATATCATCATCGTCGGGATCATCGGGAAAATCCAAATCGGTAAATGGTTTTTCCTTGTCTGCCGGTTGCGAATCATCTTCCGATGTTGTCATCTCCGAGTAATTCTCTGTCATATCCGGCGCTTTCTCGGTATGCAGATCATCTATCAGATACGCATATTTCTTGTTGCTGTCCTCCAGATACGCATAATTAACGTGCTTTTCTATATCAAACTTGTGACAATAGAAAGGGTATAGCGCACGAACTATCAGAACACACTCGTTTGGTTTCATAACTTTAAGCTCGTCCGGAGTCATAAGTTCACGTCCCAAAATACTGTTATTTTCGGAAGTAGACGGTGATTTATGACTTCGCGTTCGGTTTTGCGAAACCACGTCTATCGTTTCTTTTCCAAGCGATTTTGATATTGCCTCGAGAGTACTTGCCTCTTGACCGCCTAAAAAAAGGAGACTGTCACAGTTACCGGTGACGATCTCCCACGATTTATCGTACATTTTTTTCAGCTGTGCGAGGTTCTGTATGATAATGTTCGCCGAAATTTCCATCGAACGCATTGTCGCAAGCAGCTTATCAAAATCGGGTATTGTTCCGATATTCGCAAACTCATCGAGCAAACAGCGAACGTGAACGGGGAGTCTGCCGCCGTACTTGAAATTCGCGGTATCATACAGTGTGTCAAATAACTGAGTATACATCATTGCAGCAAGGAAGTTGAACGTTGCGTCCGAGCTTGGTATGATAACAAACAACGCCGTTTTCTTATCTCCCATTGTGTCAAGGTGGATATTATCAATATGCGTCAAATCTGCCACTTCGGGCAATTCAAATGCTGCGAAACGTACTGCCGCCGATATTAAAATCGACTTTGCTGTTTCGGCGGGGGCTTTCTTAAAATCCGCATAATATATCCACGCCATACTGTTGGGAAAATTTGCACGATGTTCTTCCATCAGATCATCAAGCGGCGATTGAAGTGTATCGTCCTGTTCGGATATTTCCGCCATTTTCATAACCTCCATTACACGACGGAAATTACAGTCGATTTTCGCGTGCTTATCGGCTTCCTCATATGCTTTTTCGGCATCCTTAACAATTTCACTTTGCAATTCTATGTCCTCGGGCGCATAATTGCCTTTGAGCATTTCATCGTAAACAGCTAGTTGATGCTCGTAATCGCCTTTTTCATTTCTTGTTTCCAGTTCTGCTTTTTCAAGCAGATAGAATGAAATTGCAAGCGTAAGCGCTTTTGTACTGTCATCCCAAAACTGATCTCCGCCGGAGCTACCCTCCTGTTTTGTGTTCTTCATCAAACAATTTATCATTTTCAGAACATAGGATTTATTTACGTTTCCGTCACGGTCGTAAACGTAATCAAACGGATTATAATTGTTGGAATGCGCCATATCTATCAGATTAAAAACGCGAATTTCATACCCCGCCTTTTTGAGCAGCTTACCGCAAGAGCGCAGCAATTCGCCCTTTGGGTCGGTTACGACATACGAGGTGTTGAGCTGCATTAAATTCGGCTTAACGTAAAAGCGTGATTTACCCGAACCAGAGCCGCCGATAACCAGTACATTCAAATTTTCGCGGTGCTGTCGCGTATTCAACGACATTCGAACTTCCTGCGTGAGCAGGATATTATTATCGGTCTGAAAAGGAACAATTTCGGGCGGCGGTGCTTTCAGCAGCTTGCGCAGAGGATTTTGTACAAATGACGGCAGTTTATTGAGCCAATCATACTTGTGCCTTTTCTTATCCTCATTATCGCGGAGAAATTGCTCCTCTTTTGCGTTTGCCCACCGTGCCGAGCCGTGCTCCACGCCCTTGCGGTGCAGACGCTTTTTCGAGGAGTACTTCATAAGCGCGTAAATTCCGAGCGCGAACATAACGAGAAATGTTATTTTCACGCTATATCCCGAAAAGTCCGTGAAGTGCTCAAATACTGTATCGGGCGAGGCGAGAACCGCTTCAACGTTTGTCATAAGTGCGCTTAAATCAAGCGCTCCGCGTTCATTTACCGAAAGATCCATAGCCGCGCCGAGTGCTGCCGAAACATATAGGATAGCAAAAACGATCATTCCGTATATGGCTATATTTAACGGATCAATTTTTTTCTTTTTCAATGTTTCAGCCCCTTACTTGCAGTGATTTTAGGCGTTTCCGCGGTTTTGGAAGTTTTCTTCTTTTTGGCGGCATTTTGTATCTTATTCTGCAAAACGCTTTGTTTCTTTGCCTTTTCAACGATATTCCGTGCGTTTTCTTTCGGTATATTAAAATGGTCCGCAATTTTTTCCTCGATGTTTATCGTGGAAAAATTGTAGACCTTTAACTTATTCCGAGAGCTTACCGTAAAGGTATTATCCGAAGTCCTTTCAATACGAAGTTCCTCGGAAATGCCGCGTTTGTCAACGGTACGTTCCTCCATTTGCGACCGTACTTGTTTGTCAATCTTGATTGCCTTGCCGACCGCCTTTTCTGCTTGATATTGGGTTAGACCGAGTTGGTTTACGCAAATATCTTTCATTTCGGTTTCGGACATTTTCGCGGGAGTAAGACCGACTGCCTTATCGCCGTTTTGGATTATTAAATGCGTATCTTCACCGTCCTTGAAATTAACCGCGTCATATCGAATATCCCTTATCGTCAGATCATCGCTTTCATAACGGATATTTGTTTTCAGCGCGTCGATATTGTCAAGCTGCGTGGGCGCGGCAAAATATCGCTCCTTGTTAAGACCGAGATCATAACAGAATTTATTCGCTGCTATATCCGCTTGTACAGTGGAATATCCCAGTTCGTTACGCATAATCTCCGCAACATCGGCTTTGCGCAGTTTGCTGTCAAAGTTTATTTCTGCACGCTTACCGCTAAGTTCATCCGATATGAAAACAGTCTTGTTTTCCGCCTCTGAAAAAGCATTTATCTTTTCCGCGTCATAGTCGTGCTCCAGATCAGCAATTTTCTGCTTGATTGTTTTTTCAAATGCATTTGTTTCGGAAATATCATAAACAGTAGCGGATGTAAATATCTGTTTGCCGTTCCCGTCAAGTACCGGATCGCCGTTATCATCCAACTGCGGCGCGGTTATTTCAATGCCTTTGGCATTCTCACTTACCGTATATCCTTGTTTTTCCCAAAACGCTTTTCCCGCAACCTTTACAGCGTCGGGCATCTCTTCGTAAACACGTTCCATATTCTTCTCGCTGTATTCGGGAAACCCTATGCTTTCGTCCGCAGAAATCTCTGCGTAAAAAATCCCTCGTGCCTCTGAATTTCCAAGAGAGTTTTCAAGTTGTTCAATCTGAGATTTTATTGCTATCTGACTTTCGTTTTCGGGAATATCCGGTGTGAACTTGCAATTCATCTCTACGTTAGTATGCGCGACCTTGTAATCGCTTTTGAGAACGGCTACCTGTTCCGAATTTTCGGCGGGGTAGATACAGGATATTTTACCATTCGTACCCTTTATGAATTGGCACTCAATACCATTCTCCTCAAATAGTGCTTTCATAGACGATACGTTATTTTCACCTACCGAAAAGCACTTTATCGTTTCCGGCGCTCCTTTCAATCGCTCCTGCATAATCTCGTTGGTTATCTGTTCAATAATCCCTTTGTCGCGATCAAGGAATTCAATCGTTTGCTTTTCGCCATTCCCGACAATAGCAACGGGTATCTTGTACTCTTTTGCTTTTGCCGCAACCAATTCTGCGTCACGCGCAAGAAAATTGCTTGTGGTAGAAATCGGCGAACCCGCTTTCTGCGCCTCGGCTATCAGTCCCTTATTTGAAACTGTACCCGCCGAATGCGCGTTTACTATCTTACTGCCAACGTTGTTTATTCCGTCAACCGATTTGTGATAAACTTCTTCAAGTAAGCTTTTCGCGAGTGGTGCGAGAAGTTTAATAAGCTCCGCCGTGACCTCTATCGCTTTCTGACTTGACGATAACGCCGCAGATGTTACTTCATCAGACATAAATATACCTCCCAGAAAACAAATTTAATATGCTATAACAATTGGTATGCGTGTCACCAGTGACACGCTGATTCCAAATCACATAATCGTTGTAAACGCAGGATTTTTATCCGGTGCGACCTCACGGTCAACAGGGGAATTATTAAGCGCTTTACGTTCCGTGTTATCCAATGCTTTCACCCCGTTTCCATTGTCTTATGCGTTCTTTACACATTTCCTCCTGTTGCCGTTTTTGTTCAGAGGTTTTAAAAAACGGGCAATCGCGTTCAAATCGATTGTCCGTTAATACCGCACATCTTCCGTTCAGATAGCCAAAACACGAGCTGTTTGCACAGGAGAGTACACAAGCGCTTTTAACAGAACTCATATCTATGCACCCCTCTTCCTTTCGATAAAACGCTCGTAAAATGCAATTTTCATTTGTTTGAACCTCCCGTGATTAAATTTTTCCCGCAGCTATATCGTGATCCGCCATAGCCGCATATCTGTTGTCAATTGTTACAGGCGCATTATACAGCGTGGTTATCAAATACGCTCGCGGATTTCGCATATCCGGCGCACTTCGCCGCAGCTCGTCCAGAACATACTCGATATGCTCGTGCTCCAGTTTTAAAAACCGTGATTTGACTACCTCGCGAGGCATTTCTGCTCCGTTTGCCCGCACGGTGGGTTTCTTTCCGCACATCTCGTCAAGCATTATTTCCACGAACTCATCCACTCGCAATTTAACCGTCGGTGAAAAACAATCGTAATCAATATTACGGTGTATCAGATTTAAGTATTTTTCGCGCTCGCTGCTATCGGGGATTTTCTCTTTCAAGGCTGAAAAAGAAAAATTATCTTTTGCGGATTTATCCTTTCCATCTATCCTATCCGGCAAAATTTTTTCTTTTGGCGGCGGTGATTGATGGATAGATTGATTGGTAAGTACTTGATTGTTTAGTATTTTATTATTATAATAAGTTACCGCTGTTGGGTTTTCCGCTATCGGTTTTACCGTTGACGGATTTCCCGTTATCGGAAAATCCAATGCGGTGGTTTTTTCAAAATCTGACCGTGTGGGATTTTCCAATGCGGTGGAATTATTCTTTTTTAACCGTGTGGGATTATCCAATGCGGCGGACTCGTCATTTTCTGACCGTGTGGGATTTTCCAACGCGGTGGAATTTGGCTCTGCAATGCCGTTTTCCGACACTTCCTCTTTTTCGGGTTTGAAGTCCGGGTTTTGCTCCGGGTTTTCGTAAACAAAATATTCGTTCGCTGACATACGCCCGTGCGCGTCGCGCGTTTGAGCCTTTCGTGAGATATACCCGAAACTTTCAAGTTCGCGTATTCCTCCACGAACACCGTCCACTCCATCATCCGAAATACGCGCTAAACCTTTCAGCGAATAATCCCATTCGTCAGGCAGCGACAATATCACCGAAAGCAGTCCTTTAGCCTTATAAGACAGCCTCCTGTCTTTCAGATGATAATTTGACATTGTTGTGTAATTTGCGTTCTTCTGAACTCTGAATACCGTTGACATAATAATTCCCTTTTCCTTTCCCAGTAATTCCCGGTTCTACCGCGTCTTTGTCTGCAGTTTACCGCAATCGACATCGGCACCGATCTGCTGTTTGTCGAGCCACTTGATAAGCTCATCTCGCTGAACCATTCGTTTGCTGCCAATCTTGACGACCCCCGCGTCTTTTGAGGTCAAAATGGTATTGTAGACCATACCACGGGTAAATCCCATTTTGATAAGATCGGACGGAGAGAGCAGCAAAGGCAGCTTGTCTATTGTTTCTTGTGTCATAAAGGACCTCCTTTCAATGCTTTGGTTTTTTCGGCTTAGGCGGTTTTGGGGTTGTCCTGTCGTTCCCATCACGCTTTGGCGGGTCTAAGCCGCGCAGCTCCTTTCTTTTCTGTAAATAGGCTTTCTTGAATTCCGGTGGGAGTTTCTCAAATACTGCGGTTACCTCATTGAGCTTTTCAAGAAAAGCATCACGTTCGTATTTGAATTTTTCCGCAGTCCGTACAGATATAGCCTGCGGTGTGTTCTTGTATTTTTCAAGCTCAGCATTGCTCGCAAGAAGTTCCTTTTGCGTTTTTTCAAGCTGATTTTCTAATTTTCCAAGCGTTTGTTCAATAGCAGCTTTATCGTGCAACAACTCATCAACAAGGGTAGGCTTTAATGCATCGCACATCTCTCTGCACGAGCTGCTGTATGTTACTAATTTCGGGCGTGTACCGAACGGAACATCATTGTCCCATTTTGAGTAACCGTCAATAAGCGCCTTACCATCCTTTGACTTTGCGGTTGTCAACCGATCAAATGTGTCGGATATGCTTTTTCCGTATTTTTCATACAACTCCGGTCGAAGAAAGCGCCCGGTTGTCAAGTATCGCTCCAACATCCGACCCAATGCCTTGTTTTTTTCAAGCTCATTGTAATGAACATATACACTATAGCCATATTTTTTAGCTTGGGATATAATACTCTCCAATGTTTCATATTTACTACCAACACGCTGATAAACAAGGTTTTCACCCTTGGAAAGCGATTCTTCAAAATGTTTTTGTGTTATTTTCTGACTTTCCTCGTGAACCAAGCCTGCGCCATATCCGTCGCGATATTCCGGAATACGCTTTTTGACTTCATCACTATCAATCATACGAGAGCCGTACATTTCCGAAATAGGTTCGGCAAGTGCAGACGACTTTCCCGCCGCGGGAACTCCGATTATAAGGTCTAATCGCTTGTCGTACCTTATATCCTTTCCTTTAAGGTCAACACTGCCGTCAGCCAATGTTCGGGCGCACATAACATCATTTTGCAATTCTTTTAGTATCTGGGCGTGGAGAGATTCTCGCCCGTTAAAAAAAGCGGTTGACATTCCACTATCTAATTGTTTAAATGCTGTAATAACTTCGGGAATCTTGCCTATTTCTTCAAGCGGAACAGTTTCGCCTTTTGATAATTTTGTAAGAGCTACTTTCATTTCTTGTGACAACGGTTCTCCGGTCAGAACATTTCGCATTTTATCGTATTTCGGGTCTGTTTTAAAATTGTTGTCGTCCAAAAAATACACCTCCAAACAAAAAAACGGAGAACAATATTTGTTCTCCGTTAATATTCTATTCAATTGTAAATCAGATGTCGTCCGGTGTAAGCACTCCGTCCGCTATCATACGCCTTTCGGCTTCTTCAAGAGAAATGTCCCAAATCTCATCGCGGTGCGCATAGAGCCAATCGCTTATTGCGGCTTGCAGAGGACTGCAAATCGGCTGGGCATATTTGCGCGACTTTAATTCATCCATATGCCCGATGTTCCACGCCGTAGAGCATTCGCTGCGCTCTATATCGTCGTAGGTCAACATACTTATTTTCTGTTCTTCCATCACAAGCTCCTTTCTATACCTTGCCTCATCCTCACTTATATTATACAATATCTTGTGGAGAAAGTCAAGAGAAATCTAAACATTTTTGCTAAAAAAACGTGCGATATTAACGTTTAAGCTGTGTCACCGGTGACACATTTTACACACTGAAATTATATCGCCAATTATCGTATTCCTCTTCGGAAATATCGCCGTTAAATAAACGCAGCCTTTCATTTGCCCATTTGGCGAACGCGCAGCGCAGCTCCATATTTTCGGCATTTTCGCTCAACTTCAAGACGATACTGCCGACCTCGCCATTCTCGTGACATATACCGATATGCAGTCCATATAAGTCCTCTAAGGCAAATAGCGTATGCATTACCCCAAGTTCATTTTCGATATTCGGAACATTAATCGCTGCGGGGGAAACATCCAGAACCTCGGCGAGTTTCCCGGTCAGCTCATCTTTCGGGGAGCGATCACCCTTTTCATATTGCGCTATACGAACATCCGCATTCTTTTCGGGAAAACCGACCGCGACACCAATCCACTTTTGGGTCATTCCGCGAAGATTGCGGATAAATCGTATTCTTTCGCCTATTGCCATACTATCAACCCCTTTCTTACGAGTGCCACGCATCATTTCCGCCTGCATCCCTGTAACTGCCTAAGAGCTTTCTCATACAATCGGGGCATAGGTTGATGTGTACTCCCATATTGTCGTCAAGTGTTTCCACTCCTATGTCATCATCGTTTACGATGACCTGTTCAAGCAGAATAGCGTTTGCGCCGATAAAAACTCCCGGTTTCTCGGAATACTCTTCTCCTTGACGTTCTGCCTTGCGCTTATCGAGATAGTTATACTTTGGATTTTCGTATAGTCCCTCGTACCATTCATAAATATTTGAGCAAAAACAGCATTTGTACATAATATTCATTTGATCCTCCTTGCAATCTTTTAAGTGTGTCACTGATGACACACTTGCATTTTTTCAAAACCGAAAAGAAAAATGTGCCGCATATATTCGCTACCCTTTGTATCCCCTAAAATCCAAGCAGCTGCGGAATATCCATCGGCAATTACACCAACGTTGCAGCCGCCGAACCTCGCGCGGGGCAGTTTCTTTTTGGTAGATCATAACGTATGGGGTATAGCCCAGATCGCGCAGCGTATAAATTCGGTACAGATCTTCGTCCAATGTGCTGTTAAAGTTCACCAGAACATATACAGCCTTGTTACGTTCGGACTTGATCGTTGACAATTCGGCAAAACGCTTAAAATGCTCCGTCAAATCCTCTTTGGGATTGTCCCAAGCGAAGTGCATAATTGTTGTCTTGACAGCATTAAGCAGCTTTATGTTATCGGGTGTTGTAAGTCTGATATCCACACCTTGAGTAAAATCTACCCGTGCGCCGCTGTTGGCTAAATCCTGCAGCAACTGCTCGTGATTGTTGCAAGCTAGGATATTCGGGTCTAACAGCTTTATCATCTTTTGTCCGCTCCAGAACTCGGACAGCTCCGCTACTTGCCGAGAACACTTGCCCTCCTTTTTGCCCACAACACAGAATCCGCAGTTCCTCGGACAACCTCGCGTCAGAAATCCCGCCGCAAATTTAAACTTGGGATACAAACTGTAATCGGGGCAGATGTGTTCGATATCGTCAGAAAGCGGGATATTCTTGCTTTCGTCAAAACACTCTATGCCGTCATTTACGGTAATACAGTAACCCGTGCCGCCTTTATGCAGCACCTCGGAACGAACGCAGTAGTCTACATCAATGTCGGGGGTAAAGGTAAACACCTTTGACGCGTACACAATATCATATTTCTCTAACGGAACGTACATAGAAACGCTGTCACCAAGCGATTTGTGATATGCCGATAGTTTCATTAACGGCAACGACGGAAAATGATGACAGTCGCTCCATAGTCCGATTTTCATTAGGATACTCCTTTCTTTCATTGTTGAAAAGAATAATGGTGCGTCTTTCGGGGAGTGACCCCAAATTCCGCATAACGGCGCGGCGGGATATGCCACTAACCCGCCGCACTTTAAGGAGTAATAAACACGCCGACTCAACCATAGGTAAGTCGGCGTATTAAACTTTATCAAACGTGTCACCAGTGACACAATCTATCATTTTCCACACAGGGTTTGTAATTTGGATTTTATCGTGCTGAGTTCCGCCGCGTCGTTCGCACCGACAGCACCGTAGTCATCTCTAAAGCTGTAAAAAAATCTCAGCAGAGTATTCGCTTCGTTTTCCGATAGAATAAGCGACAGCACGAGAGAGCTTTTCTTTTCGGACGTGCTGTCGGCAGTTTCTTCCTCGAAATCATCATCGCTGCTGTCGTCATCAAGGTCGGGATTGTCGTCATCCCAATCATCCGTATCGTCATAATCCCGATCAGCCGGCTCTGCTTTGGGGGCAGGGGAGGAGGGCTTAGTAGGCGCAACAGGCTTTTTGTCCTGCATTTTCTTAACCTCCGCGCTTGAGATGTCGGGTTTCTTCTCAATGACCTCCTTTTGCTTTTCGGGCGCTAACTTCGCGACCTCGTTCGCGGTGGAAATACTCATCTTGCCGCTCTCCACAGCCTTTTTAACTTCGGGAGCTGCATTGTGCTTGATGTTATCGAGCTTGCCGACTTGCCCGTTTGAGATGTTAAGTATTTTCGCAATGTTTTCGCGCATACGTCCGCCGAGACCCTTACCCTCGTCGTCAAGCTCTTTGAGAGTTTGCGACAATTGCTCATACTCGCTCATAACCTCCGCGTCTGTGTATTTGCGCTGCGTCGCGTTGAGCATTATAAGGTCGAGCTTGCTTTCCGCTTGGGTTTTCTCACCGTCTACAAGACACGGCACTTTCGTGCTCGTGAGCCGCTTTTCGCTGATAAGCAGCTTTATAGCTGCGAACCGTCTGTGACCGCTTTTCAGCCAATATTTATTACTAGCCTTATCTTTCGATACGACCAGATTATGCTTTAAGCCCTCGCGTTCTATATCGTCGGCAAGCAGCTCCAGACTGCTTATCTCGTAGAAATTCTCTTTATTCGGAACGATCTCCGAAACCTCGATCATCTTGATATTATCCACAAAGCTGTCCGAGGCGGCGGACTTCATATCTTTTGTTATCGCCGCGTCAAACTGAAATTTACGCGCCATATTTTCCTCCTCTTCCAGCGGCTTGCGCTTTTCTTCACGATACTTTTTGTACGCCTGCTCAAGCCCTTTGTTTACGATCTCATTGTAAACCGCTTTCGCTCTTTCCCAATGCTGCTTAGCGTATTTGTGCTCGGAACCGCATACTTTTTCAAAGCGGCAAGCTCTGCCGAATTCCTCTTTGTATTGTTCAAACAAAGCAATATCGCTTTCGGTAGGCTCGTCGTTTTTCTGTTCCAAAGCCTTGCGCTTTGGGCAAAACTTCGGGGAAAGACCCGTCCACAAGCCGCCCGTGCCTATTTTTCGCACTTTGTTTTCAGATGTGCAATACGGATTACACTTTTTAACCTCTTTGCCGTTTATCACGGTATCCTCGGTCGGCTCAATCAGATATTCACAATGCCCCTCAACATATACACTTCCGCCGCAAAGGTGCGTTTTTTCCCATTGCTCCTGTACCGGACTCAACGTGTTTTGCGAGGTGTTTTCCGCTTTAGAGCTGTCGTGAGCCTTTTCATATTCCCAAGCTCTGATATGCCGCGCCGCCATACTCCAAGTAAGCTCAATAGAATTATCCCCGGCATTATTCAAATAACGATCCTTGAATATGATTTTTATCCCAGAGGAATTAGCCTTGATGTCGGGCGAGTGCTTGTCGGGATACAGCTTTCCCATATCGTAGTGATGACTTTTTAAAAAAGCTGCATATTCTTTGTTTCCCATTGTTGCGGCTTGCGGAATTTCGGTAGAAAACAAAATCGCATAAACGCTTTTCTTAACAATGTCCGCATACGCTTTTCCGTCCCACCTCATATTACCACCCTCTGCTCCTCTCCGTGTATTTAAGATCGACAAAGTACCCGTTTTCGTCAAGTGCAAAGTCTCTGTCCTCCCATTGAACGTCACACGCTTCATTTGTGCAGAACGCCAGAGCAGCGTCAATAGAGCCTTCATCACGACGTTTATATTTATTTAGCATCTTACCGCGTTTACCGATAAAATGATTGCGTGAATATTGGCATAGTATCGATACTTCTATTGTGCTGCCGCATTTGGGACAACAATTTATTTTCATTTGCCCCCACGCCCCTTTTTCTTCTTCGTCAAAAGCTCTTTGTGTAGCGCATTCATCTTTTCGTTGTCGTCTTTCCGCCGAGCTTTCAGCTCTCGCAGATATTCCTCGGCATCGTTGAGTGCAGCACTCAGATCATCGGGCAACCCGTTGTTGTTTCCGGTGTTATTGACTCCGCAAAGCCAATCGAGAGATATGTTGAATTTTGTTGCAATATTAACGAGTGATGCGATTGTTGGCTGCATTCGACCCGTTTCGTATGCAGATAATGTGGACTGCGGTATTTCGAGCACTGCACAAAATTCTTTCTGATTTAATTTAGTTTTTTCGCGCACCTCACGAATTCGCGACCCAATTTCCGTATTTGTCATTTCCGCACCTCCGTACATATCTCCGCGATTTCTTTCGCAAGGTTCGCAATGCACTCTGCCGCGAACGTCCACCCCATATACTCGGGTGCGGTAACTTTGTAGGATACAGAATTTTTTATTACACGGCTGAAAGGAAGAAAACTGTTCAGCGCCTTTGTTCCCAATGACGATTTCAGCATTTCCATAAGCTGAATATCTGACGGGTTCTCGCGGTCATATTTGTTTACAAAGCAGCCGCCGAACTTTGCGCCGCAGCTCGCTATGATGTCCGTAACCGTAGAAATTCCCTGTATAGCGAACGAGCTGAGCTCGATAGGTACGAATACGAAATCACACGCGCTAATGATGCGCTCCGTTATCTTGTTCAGAGCAGGGGGGAGGTCTACGAGAATGTAATCGTAGTCCTTGTAATACGGCTCGGCGGCGTTTATTAACTTTGCGGCATTCTCTCGCTGCTGCTTTTCCGAGAGCGCGTAAAACAGCGATACGATGTCATTAAGTTTTGACGTAGCCGAGATAATATCGATATTCGGNTAACGGGTCTCGGACAGTGCGACTGTGGGCGTTACCGCCTCCTCTGTAAGCNCTCTCTCCAATCCTCCCTTGGGCTCCTTTGNCTCGTCCGNGAAAAANCGTGAACAGTTTGCTTGACCATCAACATCAATCACCAACACCGACTTNTTAGCNGCGAGCTGATANGCGATGTTGATAACGCTTGTTGTCTTGCCNACNCCGCCTTTGTTGTTGTAAAATGCTATNGATCTCATAAAGTACCTTCTTTCTGTTTTTTCTCGGATATATTGTATCCGCATACCTTCTTTNANCTAAAACGCAGAGGGGCGGGAGAAGAAGGTGGAAACTCTCGCCCAAAGGAGCGACCTTTTCTGCGTTACGGCGNTTNTCGCCGTTGGAGCAGCTTTCGGGGAGTGACCCGTCAAGCTGCATATTCGGGCGCATTGTTTGGAGCAATGCGCCCACACGGAAGACCCAATGTATCGTCACGCTGTTTAGCGCAGTCACATCTTAGAAATGAATACGAATTCGTCAGCTAATTGTACCGAAACAACTTCTCCGATCTCATACCCCTGCGGGCTCTCGACCCGAAAATCCGCTGTTTTTTGTACACCGTCCTTATTGCTGTATGATACTGTCGNTTTTAAANCGTTGAGGTCAACGGCGGTAATTTTCCCGGTCGTATCAAATCTTTTGGGAAACGGCGCTCCAATATTTTCGCCATTCATAGCATATATCACCACCTTTTATTGCTTACGCCAAGAAGATAATCCACAGATGTACCGAACATTTTAGCAATTTTTATTAAAATCGGAACTTTGGGAATTCTGTCACCCATTGTGTAGTAAATAATACTTTGCCGTGATATTCCCAAAAAATCTGCTATTTCCTCTAATGTCATTGAGTGTTCATCTTTAAGCATTTTAAAACGGTGNGAGAAAATCTTACAAATTTTCTCGCATTCCTCTTGATATGCCTTAAGCGACGGTGTTATTTTCATAATCCCCTCCTCGTTATTCTTGGGCGAGTATTTTTTAGGCAAAAACCTTGTGTTTGGGGAGCGACTTTCGGGAGTGACCCGTCAGCCGCATATTGGGGCGCACCGTGTGGCTGATGCGCCCATCCGGAAGAATTATATAGTCAGCACCTTTCGGTGCGGTCACTCTTTTAAAAATGTCGTAGCAGACTACTTATTTTAAACTAAGCCATTGCTTCCTCAAGCGCGGTGGTTATATCGTCAAGGCTATCAAATGCTTCCTGCCACATATCATAGGCGGTATTGAGATTATCAACAGTTTCTTCCGTGTTAGTATAACGTTCCGAACCTTGAAGATTTTCGGGAATATTGTCAAGGTATTCCTCTTCTTCATTTTTGATTCCCTCAAGTTCATTTAAAATGCTTTCCATCTTTTCGGATATAGCACCTAATTCGTTAATAACCGCTGCTATCCTTTTTCGCCGCTGAACGTTCATATTTTACCTACCTTTCTTATTTAGCTTGCTTTGCAATATCGTAACATACAAACATATCGGGATTTAAATTCTCGGGAATAGGTTGAACGTCCGAGGGAATGTCCTTGTGAAACGGATAATAACCGCGTTTTCGTTGCTCGCAGCCGCCCGAAAACCAAGTAGCCAGAGGCATTGGCTCAAAATTTTCGCTGTATTTGGTTACAATGCGATTAAGTTCCGACACCACATCGCCATATCCATTGACACGGTATATCGTAAAAGTGACTGCCTTGCAGCGTGCTCCGTCGGCATAGATTTCCATACGGCAATCGTCAAGCCAGACTTTAAGCCATTCAGAGCCGCGATAATAACTGTATTTCATAAAATCGCGCTCTTTTTGAATTTGTTTCTGTAATTCCGGGCAATCGGACAACATTTTAATTAAAATGCTGAGCAAACGCCGCTTTCCCATATAATTTGTCATATTAANCNCCCCNAATCAATAGATACGGAGTTATCCTCNNACAAGTCGCGAAATGTAGCGATCGGCTTACGCCGACTGCGTTTCGCGAGGACAACTCCGGATACTCCCGTAGCGAGCGCTCCCAGTCCCAATACTCCGCATATAATAAGTGCCGTTTGTCTCATTTTCAACCTCCCGTAAAATTTCAGTATTTTTCAATTAGTTTTGTCTGCTAACTGTTTCTAAACACATTATAGCACTTTAAAGCTATAAAGTCAAGCCTTTTTGCTTAACTTACTGCNATTTGTAGGAATAACTAAATTTCGAGGGAGTTTTTTGACAAATCCTACAAGCTGTGTCACGGGTGACACTTTTTAAGCCTTTCCTTTAACCTCCCTCGTTCAGAACCCGNTCAGCNAGTTTNTAAAACGCTGTNNNGTTTGGTTTCCAAAGCTCATAATCNTTGTAAATGCAGGAGTTTGGCTCGGGAGTAACGCTGCAACCGCTGTCAATATTATTGCGGCAGGTATCGCAAATGCGATTTGCGCGAACCCTTATCAGTTCACGGGCTTTATGTTCAATTCTGTCCATCGTTATTCCTCCAATTTTTAAAGGTGGAGACCTCCGCCATTACGGAAAATGATTTCGCAAAATGTTTTATAATATCATCACGGTCAAAATTATGCTTGTCTGCTATCGCGACAAGCTGCTCTATAATCGGCGGATATATCTCCGTCATATCTTCAATAACCGCATTGTATTCGGTTTCGGTTAAAGATTCCATTCGTATATCCTCCTATATCAAATCTTTAATAAGCTGAACAATTCACCAAAAAAACTTACGCTCATAAAAATTAAAGTTGCAAGTACAGCTACTATAAAAAGGAGCTCAGGAATCATTTCAAACCATTCCCACTTTTCAAAACCGCCATATGTACGCTTTTTTGGGGTCTTGTTCTCGTGATTATCTTTTATTGCGGGAAGTTCTTTCTTATCCGGCTGCTTGACCAAAATGTCAACAGTATTTGTGTTTTCAGCCTTTTGCGGGCAATAGATGCGAACGGCTTCTTCCTCATTCATCAGATGAACGGGAGTGATCTCACGCGTTTGTGACGGTTTTTTCAGTGATACCATAATTACCTTCTTTCTACCTTGCGGCATTGTCCTTTTGTGAATAATAAGCACAGGCAGGGCAGAAAAGGAATAACTGCCCTAAGTAGCGACCTTCCCGTGCTTTGCGGCAAACCCGCTCGATTTTACTTTCGCTTTATGCGCAGCGCTTGAAAATCGCGGAAAAGTAAAAGTCACCTCACGCACGTTTTTCTAACGATTTACAGGGTTCGTTTGAAAACGTTAAAGTCAACATACTCCCTTGGTCGGAGTGATCGGACTTGCACCGATGGAACAATATCCCGCCTGCCGCAGCGCTCCGAAATGGGGCGCATTGTCAGTACACCCCATAGGAAAAGAGAAAAGATTCAACATAAAGTTGAACATATATAGCAACGCCGCTTACGGTAAAAAACGACGCACTAAGCATTTTTAACTTACGCTCCCGTCCTCGGAAGAGGGTATATCAATTAGAACTTTTACAACGCAATTTTCCTCAATGTAGATATTTTTAATGACGGCGTTCTTAAAACGCTTGTCAAGAAAATCGCTACTCTCACCGACGCTCACTGCGAACGCAAATCCTACAATGTCTTCGCACAAGCCGTCGCTGTCTCCCGCAACTTTCGCGCTGTCGAACACCTTAACCGTTGCAGCATCGTCGTAAAAGTTGTCGATAAGCCCTAAAAATTCTCCCAAAGTTATCATTGTGTATTCCTCCCTATACATATTATAATATATAGCAAAAGCGGCAGATTTTGAAATCTGCCGCTCTCGTTATTTTATGTGCAAAACCATTTGTTTGAAAACCGCATTGTTATGCGGAATTTTAAAGTATCGTTAAATAATATTTGAGAAGGAAAATTTGAATACGCTTGAAACCGACACCGAGATGATGTTGACGATAATGTCATGTTTCGCTCAAGCCGAGTCCGAATCTATCAGTAAGAATGTGTCATGGGGCATTCGGCAGAGCTTCAAAAACGGCAATGTTCCTATGCAGTATGCAAGGCTACTTGGATACCAAAAGGGCGCGGACGGAAATGCGGAAATCGTTCCCGAGGAAGCGGAGATCGTTCGCGAAATTTTCCACCGATACCTTGACGGTGCGAGCTTGAATCAAATCGCGGATATGCTGAATAACAGAGGGCTCACGACAAAAGGTAGCAATTCGGCGTATCGAAAAGAGGTCGTTCAGCGGATACTCACGAACGAGAAATACACAGGCGACGCGCTGCTGCAAAAGACCTACATAACCGACTGCATCACAAAAAAGAGCCGAAAGAACAACGGCGAGCTGCCGATGTACCTTGTCAAGAACCACCATGAGCCTATAATATCCCGCGCGGATTTCAACCGGGTGCAAGAGGAAATGGCGCGACGTTCGGCGAAACGAGTGATCGCGGATAAGCTTACCAAAGGTGAACAGGGCAGATACAGCGCGAAATACGCATTATCCGAACTGCTGATATGCGGAGAATGCGGTGCGCATTATCGGCGAGTAACATGGACAGCAAAAGGCTTCAAAGAGATAAAGTGGCGGTGCCTCAATCGAATACAATACGGCAAGCGAAAGTGCCACACCGCACCTACCGTCGATGAACAAGTGCTCCACAAGGCGATCGCGAGTGCGATTAACGAGTTCTGCGATGTCAAGGACGATGTGGCAAAGGTGCTTCGGGAGAGCATAACAGAGGTGCTTGATCCGAATCTCAACGGCAGCGTTCAGGCGGCACAGCAACGGATCGACGAACTGGCGCACAACATAGACGAGCTGATAAGGTTGGCGAACTTCACCCGAAACTGACCGTCAAGGAGGATAAGAACATGGGCAATATGAGAACAATGGCGTTCCAGGTACCGGAGGAACTGTTTCAGAAAATCAAAGACTATCTGCAGCGCAACAACATGACACAGAAACAGTTCGTAATCGGGCTGATTGAAAACGAGATCGAGCGCGATCTGCGTCAACGCGCAGGTATTGGCGAGGCACCGACATCGTCCGAGGACGCGGAGAAACACACAGAGCGGCAGAAATCAGCCGCTGTGAGCGATTGTGAGAGCGTTTCCGATGAGGTCGGGGAACGACCCGAGGAACAGGAAAGCCCCGATTTTTCGGACGATTTTGACGACGAGAGCGAGGAATTCGAAAATCCCGATGAGGATGAGGACTTGGATGAAAGCGAGGATCAGGATGAGTCCGAAGATATGGGAATGTCTATGGGAATGTAAGTTCAATTGCTATGTCGAAATCCGAATAACTTGATTCGGATTTCGGCAAAATTGGTAATTTTCAGCGACTTTATATTTGGCAAGAATTAACAAAGTTTTTGCTCAAAATTTGACGAAAGATACAAAAATCGTGCATTTCACGCAGAAATTCGACATCTTGCGCAAAGTTGCGAGCAAGTGACAATTTTCAGTTGGAAAAGTGGTTGTTTTTCTGGTTTGGATATGGTATACTTTTTATAGATACTAAGGTTGGATAATTGTATATTATAAAATGTAGGTCTTGTTGAAATAGAATATACAAAATAACATATGGATAGCCGAATCAATAACGAATTATTTTTCAAAGCAACGCGCATCGCGCTTAGTATGTTAATATATTTACCTCATGTAATAAACATTGCAGGATTATATCATAAAGGCAGTCTTATAGGCTGTCTTTATTTATCGGCTATAAAAAGAAAAGGATATAATAAAATAGAGAGTAATGAATAAAATTGACATATTATCTTAAAATATGTTGAAATCAATAATAAATAATTATGGAGGGAAAGTAACATGTCAGAACATACGAATAAAATACCCGACTTTAGAAAATATCTGATAGAACAGGAGAGGAGTCAGTATACGATTGCAAAATATATTCACGACGCAAAGGTTTTTCTTGAATTTGCAGATAAACGAACGATAAATAAAGAACTTGTTATTGACTTCAAGGCGTTTTTAGGTGAACGGTATGCAATCTCAAGTGCCAATTCAATGCTTGCTGCTGTCAACCATTTTCTTAAGTTTATCGGATTAGCGGAACTTAGGGTAAAGCCTTTCAAAATACAGCGTGCGCTGTTTGTTCCGGAAGAAAAGGAGCTTTGCCGTAATGAATATTTGCGTTTGATCGAAGCCGCAAAACAGCAGAAAAACGAAAGATTGATGCTGATAGTGGAAACGATCTGCGCCACGGGGATACGAATTTCCGAGTTAAAGTTTATTACGGTCGAATCGGTCGGAACAGGGCGAGCTGAAATAAAATGTAAGGGCAAATTCCGCACCGTTTTTCTTCCGCCGCAGCTTTGCAAATTGCTGAACAAATATATTAAAAAACAAAAAATCACCGCCGGAGCGGTGTTTATAACCAAGAACGGAAAACAATTAGACCGTTCCAATATATGGCGTGACATGAAAAAGCTGTGCAGCTTAACAGTGGTATCTCCACAAAAAGTTTTCCCTCATAATCTACGGCATTTGTTTGCGAGAACCTACTACTCGATAGAAAAGGACTTGTCACGTCTTGCGGATATTCTCGGTCATTCCAACGTAAATACCACGCGTATCTACACGATTGAAAGCGGACGAACACACGCCCGTCAAATCGAACGGCTTAATCTCGTTATTACAACATAATGTCGATTATGTTGTATTCATACACAAGCATACTTTTACTACATATATATTGTATCATAAAAACACTTCTCTGTCAAGAGGTATTTTTCCTGTCAGTTTTAACAAAAATCAAAGTCGAATTTTGTGTTTTTTTGCATTTTACCGCCTTGTACCGAAGATGAGATACAACATAATCGACATTATGTTGTATTCATAAAATATTTTGAGGCGTTTATGGATAAAAAAAATAATCAGCGTGAACCTAAGCGCTATTGCAGCGCGTTTGAGCACATATCGGATATATGCCGGATCATTCGCTTATGCTTTGAGTCAGAACATTCGGAGAATATCGATTGCCCGATAAAAGAGCTTGACCGTTTGAGACGCTGCGAGGATATGACGCTCGAAACGGCTTTGCCAACTGTTCTTGTGCGCGAGAGATTTGCGCTTTCGGGCTTTGAGTATTTCTGCGTAATGCTCGGTATTTCGGCGGCTTTAGAGGGGAACGGACAAGCTCCGTCATTTTCGGAGGCGGTTTTACATTATCCGTTTGTTGAAAGCGAGAATGTGTATTTGACTATGCTCGACGGAAAACCGTTTCAATATCTTCTGGATATTGAGGAAGGCAGCGGAATTGCACGGCGCTTCAAGCTGAAAAGCTTTTTATTCAACTTTATTATCGGAAACGATGTTTCAATTCCGAATATATCCTTTAATGTTTTTTCGGATAATCTGCCCATGCTGTACGGTGACTTACACGGATACGGCGTTGACATTATATCGTCAAATGTACCGGTCTGCGTTGTCATAAACGGTAAAACGGGGAGCGGAAGACGTACCCTCGCCGCGCAGATATGCGGTTCATTAGGGAAGAATACGGCTGAGGTTTTCGTTGACAACATAAAAGACATCGATGTCTTTGTCGGAGAACTGACGGGGGTATGTGTATTGACGAACAGCGTTCCCGTGGTGATAGCCGATGAGGATATCAAAAAGGCGGTAAGCCTTGCAAACATGATGCCGTCTTTACTGCCTGTTGTTTTTATTTGCGTTAATTCCGAGGAAAGCCGGATAAGACTGCGCTGCAGAAGCTGTTTTTCCTTGAAAATAATACCTCCCGACAAAGCACAGCGTTTGAACATATGGGAATATTATCTTGACGGTTCGGATATTGACGCTCGGCTTCTTGCGGAGCGCTATCGTCTGACAGTCGGAGATATTGCCGAGGTCTGCAAAAGATATTCATCAAGGTCTGCCGGTATCGAAGAGCTTAAGCGCGAAATACTGTCCCTGAACAGTGAAAGTCCCATTTGCAAATTGATCCGTCCGATGTTCCGCCTTGATGATCTGGTAGCGCAGGAATATGTGACCGAAACACTGAAGCGTATTATCGGAACTGCCGAAAGCCTTCCCCGTCTTATGGAACAATACGGTTTTGAAAAGCTGTTTCCTTACGGCAGGGGTCTGGGAGTATTGTTTTACGGCGCTTCGGGAACCGGCAAGACCATGTCCGCTTATATTCTTGCGGCTGAACTGGGGTTGGATGTTATGCGCGTTGACCTCAGCCGTATCGAGGATAAATATATAGGCGAAACGGAGAAACGCATTTCCGAGGTTTTTCAAAAAGCCGAGGAAAATAACTGTCTGCTGTTTTTTGACGAGGCGGATTCCCTGTTCGCGAAGCGCACGGATGTCTCGGATTCCCATGACCGTCACGCCAACGCGCAGACGGCGCATTTGCTCCAGAAAATGGAGGAATACGGCGGAATAGTCGTGCTTGCGACCAATCTCGAGGGGAATATCGACCCGGCGTTTAAAAGGCGTCTGCATTTTACTCTGGAGTTTCTGAAGCCCGATACCGCGGCACGTGCGGCACTGTGGCGCAAGTTTATTCCCGAAGCACTGCCGCAGGAGGAAATAGATTTCGAGTTTCTGGCGAATAATTTTGATCTGTCGCCGGCGGAGATAAAATGGGCGGCGCTTTCCGCAGCTGTTTGCGCGGAGAGCTCGCCGCTTTCAATGCGGCATATTATATCCGCGCTGAAGTATGAGTATGAGAAATTCGGGCTTGCGTTTCCGAATATCGGTTATAAAAAAATAAATTTGGGAGGTGCTCTGATTTGAACGCGTATGCGGAAAGAACCGAAAAATCAGCGTCCGAAAAGGACAAAACGGGTATCCCCCGAAAAATGAAAAAGAATTTTGAGTATTCGAGCGGCTTTTCGTTCGACGATGTAAGAGTGCATTACAATTCGGAAAAGCCCGCGCAGCTCCACGCTCACGCCTACACGCAGGGGAGCGAGGTGTATATCGCTCCCGGCCAGGAAAAGCATCTTCCTCACGAGCTCGGACACGTCGTTCAGCAGAAAAGCGATATGGTAAAGCCTACCGGCGAAATAGGCGGGCTTCCGCTAAATGACGACGAGGATATGGAAGACAACGCGGATACGATCGCCGAAAACGCGGAAAACGCCGAGGAACTCGAAGAACCGCCTGTTCAGGGTAAGTTTATGGACGGCGGGGTCGTGCAGAGAAACGCTGTCAGCACCGAAGGATCCTATAATTCCTGGGCGGGGTTTGGTTCGACATTTGTGGGTATGCTGGGCATAGCCGGCGGTATAGGGAGCTTCTTATATACAAAGCACAATGAGAGAAAGCATCGGTACATTGAGGAGGTTGAAAAATATGCCGATGCAGCCTGCGAAGCGTCGGAAAATTTGCTTGCGGTTTCAACAGAGGGAAATGTCGGAAACGATCAGGGAGAAGTCGAAAACGATCAGGGAAATGTCGGAAACAATCAGGAAAATGTCAATTTGCAGCCGAAAGCTAAAAAGCTGCAATTTAGGGTCGTAAGGAATTTCGAGGCGGCGATTAAAAAAGCAAATGCCTTTGGCGAAAAAATCGATTGTACCAGAAATATGTCGGACGGCTTGCTTAGAATTAATATAAGCAGTGGGGGCATTGACAAAATAAAAGAAAAAAATATTAAGAATGCTCTTGAAAGAGCCCAAAACGCCTATATATCTTCTGTGGGTACAGCTCCGAATGCGGCCGCTCCGCCTCCGGCTCCGAATACGGCCGCTACGCCTCCGGCTCAGAATCGGACTCCGGATCCTGACTCTGAATCAATACCTGAAATATGATGAATAAAATCAACATACTGACAACGATCGAGAACGCTTTGATCAACCTTTTCTCAAAACCGCTCTCCGATCTGTATCCCGGGTCGGGGCGCGTCGGGATATGCACTCCCGACGAACCGCGCGACCTTATGCTGGGACTGTACCTCTACGGTATACGTCCCTGCTATGACATTACTCCACAGCCGCTTATACAAAAGGGCAGCGGCTTTCGCGAGCAGGCTCCTCACTTTCTGACGCTCTATTATCTCATGACCGCGTACAGCAAGGCGGAGGACGCGCGCAAAACTCAGGAGGAACACAATATCCTGTTCCGCGCTGTTGAAACGCTCGTGAACACTCCCGTGCTGACGGAGCGCGAGCTTGGGTTCAGACCCGGATCGTATGTCGATAAGCTCCAACTGCGAATGCTTGATCTCACACCCGATGAGATGGCGAATATCCAAGGCTATCGGGATAGCCCGTACAGGCTTTCCGTCGGCTTCTGCGTAACGCCCGTTGAGGTCTCGGCTGCCGCGGGAGAAGCTGTTTCGGGAACATCGTCGGCGGATATTCGGACAGTGGAAAAGCCGCAAGGGAGAGAGTTATGAAGATATCTCTGATAATCCAGTGTATAGATACGTTCGGTTTTGTTCCCGCGGAGGACAAGCTTCGGTTTTACGCCGACGGGAAGCGGTTTTTTCCCGTGCGCAAGAGCGGCGGTTCATACATAGCGTCAAATGAGCTGCCGAACGAATTTACGCTTTCGATAAGTTCGGAGATTTACCATGATCGCGAATATCCCGCAAGTCTTGAAAATGAGACGCTTCGTATAGACCTGATACGGAAAGCTCCGCCGCCAAGGAAGCCGTCCGTGTGGCTCGATGTCGGGTCATGCGGCAGGGCGGCGCTTGAATACGGATATTTTTATCTCGGCAAGCCGATCAAGGAGGGAGACGAG
This sequence comes from Oscillospiraceae bacterium, assembly GCA_014799395.1. Lineage (GTDB taxonomy): Bacteria > Bacillota > Clostridia > Oscillospirales > Ruminococcaceae > CAG-115. The sequence continues at coordinate 32,066 of JAAVID010000002.1, forward strand.
CATATCACAGTCGAAAATCCTTATCGGTTTTGTCTCGAGGGAAGGAGATTTCTTCTGTTGGATACGAGTTCGGGCGCGGAAGAGTTTGTCGTTCTCGAAAAGGCGGAAAACGCTCTTATGACCGATCACCTCGTAAAAAGGATAACAAACGGCTACAGCGCGGAACATTCCGTAATGCTGCCCGCGTTCGATCTGTACATTAAAGGGCGGATACCCATAGAGAAGCCGTTTAACGGCACAGCGACGGTTAGGATCTACGATGAAAGCGGAAAAAATGCCGTCAGAGTTCGTGCTGACGACGTGTAATAATAAACCGGAATAACAAAGGAGGAAAACAAATGCCGGAATATTTATCACCCGGAGTATATGTTGAAGAGTTTGAATCAGGCTCCAAGCCCATGGAGGGCGTGGGCACCAGCACGGCGGGATTTATCGGGCTAAGCGTAAAGGGTCCCGACAAGGGCACTCCGCAGCTCGTGACAAATTTCGCGGATTTCAAGCGGAAATACGGCGGCTATCTGTCGCAGGCGGAATTTGAGGATTATCGTTTTCTGGCATATGCCGTAGAGCATTTTTTTATCAACGGAGGAACAAGAGCGTTTATTATGAGAGTTGCTCCGTCCGATTCCAAATGCGCCCAAAGCGTTTCGGAGCAGAACATTCTTAAATTCACCGCGAAAGACCCCGGAAAATGGGGGAACTTCATCAGAGTGATCATTACCCCGTCATCAAAGGCAAAAACGCAGATATTGAGCGTCGAAGAATTGGTTCAGGGAGCGGTATACAAGGTCAAAAACGCCGCGGGATTTCAGACTGGAGATATCGTTGCTTTCACCGACGGAAATGAAATACAGTACAACAAGATTTCCTCGGTGCAGGATAATTTGCTCAGCTTTACAGGTGCTTTTAACGGAGATGTTACCGACACGGAAATTTTGCCGTCGAAGGTTATCTATACTTGCGAATTTAATGTTGAGATAAAGTATGAGGACGCGGTGGAGTTGTATGAAAACGTGAGCCTCAATATCCGCTCATCGAGCTTTATCAAAAACAAAATGGCAAAGTCCGACCTGTTGGACGTAAGCGTTGAGCTGCCCGAATCCGAAACGCCGTGTTCAACGTTTGAAACGATCGCGGGAAAGGATAAGGACATACTTGTTATCGGAATGGACGGCGGCTCTGACGGCACAAAGGACGCGCTGAGCGCGTCGGACTTTATCGGAACTGACAACGGTCCCGGAAAGCGCACGGGTATACAGAGCTTTATCGACAACGATGTGGTGAGCATAATCGCCGTTCCCGGTGTTACCGACCCGAATGTGCAACTCAGCCTTGTGGCTCACTGCGAGGGATTGGCGAGCCGTTTCGCCGTGCTTGATCTTCCGCAGGGAAGTCAGAAGATAGACGACGTCGTAGCTCACAGAAATATTTTTGATTCAAGCTACGCCGCCTTATATCACCCGTGGATAGAGATATTCGACCCGCTTGCAAAGAAGAATACCGCCATTCCGCCGTCCGGCTCGGTAGCGGGAATCTTCGCCAGAAGCGACAATTCGAGAGGCGTACATAAAGCTCCCGCGAACGAAACGATACGCGCCTGCGTAGGATTGGACTGTATGTACAATAAAGGCGAGCAGGATATTCTCAACCCCAAGGGCGTAAATCTTATAAGATTTTTCCCGGGACAGGGCATAAGAGTATGGGGAGCGAGAACGGTAAGTTCCAATTCCTCGTGGAAATATGTCAACGTAAGACGTCTGTTTATTTACATTGAGGAATCCATTAAGGCGAACACGAATTGGGTCGTTTTCGAGCCTAATGACGAGCTGTTATGGGTTCGTGTAAAAAGGACGATAGACGTTTTCCTTAATACGGTATGGAGGAGCGGAGCGCTCGCGGGCGGCTCTCCCGCGGAGGCGTTTTTCGTGAATGTCGGCAGGGAGACTATGACGCAGGACGACATAAACAACGGACGGCTTATATGCGTTATCGGAGTAGCTCCCGTAAAGCCGGCGGAATTTGTGATCTTCCGTATCACTCAAAGGACTTCTTCGGAAGAATGATTTATAGGAGGAGAATATGGCTGATATTGTATATCCGTACACCAAATTTCGGTATCGCCTTGAGATAGACGGACTTGACGCGGGCGGTTTCAGCGAGGTCACGGGATTTGACGCTTCGATAGACGTTGTTGAATACCGCGAGGGCGATATGGTGCCGACACCCATGAAGGTGCAGGGTCTCAGAAAATACGGAAACGTGACACTTAAGTGGGGACTTACCTCGTCTACCGTTCTTTACGATTGGCTCATGGAGGGCGTAGACGGTCCCGTAAGCCGCAAGACCGTGACTATTACGGCGATCGACGAATCGGCTGCCGACTGCGCTTCGTGGCAGATAATAAACGCGTGGCCGTGCAAATATACCGTTCCCGATTTCAACGCTACCTCCTCCGAGGTAGCGATCGAAACTCTTGAGCTTGCGCACGAGGGTATGACGAGGACAATGTGATAGGTTCACGAAAGTGATTCGGCTATACCGTTGAAAGGAAAGTAAAATGCTTATACAAACGGAATACGAATTTGAGCTGCCTTACGGCTACGCGGACGAGGGCGGCACTCTGCACAAGCGTGGGATAATGCGCCTTGCCTGCGCAGCCGACGAGATACTGCCGATGAGCGACATAAAAGTACAGCAAAACCCCGCCTATCTTACCGTTATCATTCTTTCAAGAGTGATAACGAAGCTGGGGACACTCCCGCAGGTGAATACCAAAATAATTGAAAAGCTGTACACTGTCGATCTGGCTTATCTGCAGGACCTTTATCAAAGGATAAATCAAAGCGAGGCTCCCGTTTATAAGGCGGTCTGCCCCAAGTGCGGCGAGGAAGCTGAGTTTCCCGTAAATTTTTTTCTGCGGGACGAATGACCCGCACGCCGGTTGAACAGCTTTACAGGGAAACGGCGTTTATCGCGTATTATTTCCACTGGCAGCAAGACGAGATACTTCTGATGCCGCACCGTGTAAGGCGTCAATGGTGCGGCTGTATTTCGGATATCCACGCCGAGCTTTCAGCCGACGGAAGAGAAAATATTTTTGAAATAAGGTGAGCGCAGTGCATGAGCTTTTGAACGTCTATTCGTTTTTCGTGACAATAGGTTCGCTTAACGCGGGTTTTCAGAAAATTTCGGGAATAGGCTCAAGCGTTGAGCCTGAATATATTTACGAGGGCGGTCAGCTTTATCCGTATCCCGTTATCGGTTCAAAAAACAAGGCCGGCAGGATCACCTTTGAAAAGGGACACGGTTATTTTAATCCCTTTATGGGAAAAGGCGGCTTCAAAGCGGGCACAAGGATATCGCAGCCGTGCAGCATAATCATAAAGGATAAAGGCAATAAACCGTTAAGGGTCTTTGCTTTTGATTCGGGGTTTATCGTTTCGTGGGAGATATCCGAGCTGGACGCCCAAAACGGCGGAGTTATGATAAACAAAGTCGTTATAGAGCATGGCGGGATATACGAGATATGAGAGTTATCGGTATTATAAAGTCTTTAAAAATAAGCGCCGTGGCTTTAAGGAAAAGCTGCCTGAAGAGTATCGGCGGCGAACACGCAATTGTGACGGTCTTATCTTTCCCAAGAATGCTTTACCTAGGCTCCGAAGCGGAAAGCGGTATGTCGGAAACGGAGACAAACAGCCTCAATATTTCACTTCACAGGTCGGCACCGCTATATCGGATCGTGGTGTATTTCAGAGGTCACGACTTTTATAACGCAAGCCGCAGGATACGGAAACTTGGATATTTGTCGGACAACCTGTTCAGATCATATACGGGTTTAAATCGGCTTACACAAGCGCTCTGGAGCATTTACAAAAGCAACAATCTGCAGCTCAGTCAAAGTCTGCTGTCACTGATAAGAACGATCAATGAGAAAAACGGAATAGAGCTTGACAATTATTTCGAGGTTCTGCCGAATATCGTTCGGGTGCAGAAAAAGATGATAGGCGTTTTGAAAAGTATTGATCATACTCTGTTCGGACAATTATCTTCAAGATACGGCAGTTCGTCGGTGGTGAATATCGAAAAGCGCGAGATCTATCGGCACTCCGATACCGTTACGCGCAGCTACGAAAAAAACACTGCCGCGTTCTATCGTATTATCGAAAACTTCAACTCAATGACGCCGCTGCTTATGCGGATATACGAGGGAATAGAAACGGGAGTTTATCTGTACAGCGCCGACACCTACCGCAACGCTAAGACGCTTCAGCGGCTGACAAACTCTTTGTGGAAGGTCTATCTCGGTCAGAACATGGAGCTTTCCCGCAGCTTTTCAAGACTTATAACGCGCGTTAATAGGGAAAACAAAAGCGTTGAGCTTAGGAACGCGGAAAATAATATGTTTTCCGATAACCGTTCGCTGAAAAATCTCGTAAACGCGTTAAGAAAGGCTTTTTCGGGAAGTAATCTGGAACTCAGAAACAGTATGATAGGTCTGTTCGGAGATATTAACAAAGCGGGAGAACGCAGAAATATTGCCGTAAACAAGCATTATGATATGAGGTCCGCCGTCGGTATTATCCTGCTCCACAGGGAGATTGTTCCCGAATACGGACATATACGGCTTGATCACAGGAAAACCGCGCGATCCGATCGTTCCGAACAAACGGACGCTTACAGACATTTTGAGCGTGAAATAAAAACAAAGCTGGATCGGCTTGAAGCGCCTGTGCTCCCGACGCCGCATTCCGAAAACACCGAAGATATAGTAAGGGACATTCTGGAAAAGGTCAACCGAAAACAGCAGCTTGACTGGAGACTGGAAAAACTGCAAAGGGGGATATTTTAATGGAAAAGGCAAATATCATTATTTACGGCGAAAATGGCGCTAGAGAGACGATCCCCGTTTTGTTCAATCCGGAAGAGTACAACATCTTGCGCAGCGTAAATTATGCGAAACTGGACATTCCCGGCACCGACAGTCCTATCATGCAGTTTATAAGCGGCGGCGAGACCGCGCTTGCTCTTACGCTGCATTTTGACACTCAAAACGATTATATCAAAAAGACTTCCGACGATGTGAGGACATATATACAGCCTATTTTGAACGCCTTATGGATCGACGGAAAGCTCCATGCGCCGCCCGAGGCGGCATTCAGTTGGGGCGGCTGTTTTTTCAAAGGTATTATAACCGACGCAAAGCAGAGTTTTACGATGTTTCTTCCGAGCGGTATTCCCGTCAGAGCGCGGCTGGAGCTTACCTTTAAAAATAATGAGAATACTGCCGAAGCGAGAAAAAAATCTCCGTTTGAATCTCCGAACCGCACCAAAGCCCGTCGTGCGGAAAAGGGTGCGCAGCTTTGGCGCATTGCGAACACGGAATACGGTCACTCGAAATATTGGAGAGTGATCGCAGACTTCAATAAAATATACAATCCCAGAAAGCTTCCCGAAGGCGGTCTCTTACAGCTTCCTCCGCTTAAAGAATTATGAAAGAATTGATGAATTCCGATACCTTCAGCTACTCCGAGCTTAAGGCGAAATACGGCGGATTCCGAGAGCCGTGCTGTGCCGTTAAAGCGGGCGGCACGGATATACAAACGCTGGAACTTTATGTCTCGGAAATGGAGATACGACAGACCATAAGAAATAAGGCGGGAACCTGCACGTTTGTGATAAGCAACGGCTATGACATCGTTTCGGGCTGCTTTAAGGACGAGATTGCCGATAATTTTCCGCTCGGACAAACCGTTGAAGCGGGGATCGGATATACTACGCCCGTTTATATGTTCAAAGGCTTTGTTACGGACATCAGCTTTTCGTTTGAAGGCGGCAGTCCGCCGAGTGCTCGTATCACCTGCAGCGACATACGCTCTCTGATGATGCAGGGAAAGCTCAATGCAATGCCGCCCGTGGCAAGTTTTCCGCTGATGATCCCGTTGATTATGTGTATGTACACCTCTGTCCTGAATATGAAGATCGTATACTATGACGTTTGGAATATTCTCGAGGATTTTCGGCAGAACACCAACGATTTTAATTATCTGTATGATTACGGGCTGAAAAGAGGCTATGAGTTTTTCGTTTTGGGTGAGTATTGCTATTTCAGAAAAAAATGGCAGAATACCGCGCTGCTCATGCACTTAAAATGGGGCGAGAGCATTATGAGCTTTAACCGCGCCACAAGCTACTCGTCGAATAAGCTGAGCGGTGCGCTCAGCGGTCTTTTGAGCTTTATGCCGTTTTTTTCGGATAGTATGCTTACTCCGCAGGGGTATCCCAACAAAATGGCTACGCCGCAGGTGCCGAAGGTTCAGGTCGACACCTCCGCGGCAAAAAACACTCTTGACCTTATCAACATCATGGCGGCGAGCCGGCGAAATCTCGGCGACAATATGGCGGCGGGTACGGTAAAGTGCGTGGGTATTCCCGAGTTGATCCCAGGGCGGTATATACGTCTTACGGGGCTTGATAAAAATTATTTTGACGGTGATTATTACATCGAGGAAGTAACTCACAGTCTTACCTCGGGCGGATATGTCACATCGTTTGAGATAGGCTCAGCGAAATGACCTTGCCGCGGCTGTAAACCGCAGATCGAAAAGAGGAACGAAATGCTGGACGATATCGCGAATATGCTGACGAACAACGATCCGAAGCAGTCATATATTATGTTGGGCACGGTCATCGCAAATTATAATGCCCTGAAGCCCGCTTGTGTTCAGGTCTCCCTGGACGGAAAGCCCGCTGGAATGGGTATTACCGCATGGGCAAAGGTCGCTATGCCCGCCGCTTCGGGCGGCAGCGGGATATACAGTCTGCCCGATATCGGCGATCATGTTGTGGTGGCGTTTCTCGACGGCGAGATAGATTCTCCCGTGGTCATCGGCTCGCTGTATAACGGAACGGCGCTTCCGCCCGCCGACGCTATGACGCCGCTGAACAACATAAAGAAGGTCAAAACAAAACTTGGAAATGAAATAAAGATCGACGATTTGACCGGCATAAAAATTAAATCGGTCACGGGTCATAATCTGGAGCTTAGCGATAAGTCTCTGTCGGCAAAATTGAGCGATCCGACGGGAAAAACAAGCGTAGAAATAAAAAACGGAGTTCTTACGCTAAATGGTCTTACAGGGATAAAAATAAAGTCCGGTTCTTGTGAGATAAGCCTTGACGGAATGTCGCAAAGCGTTACGGTAAAAGGGTTCAGCGTGTCGGTCGAGGCGGCGCAGGGGCTTACGCTGAAAGGAATGCAGGCAAATTTAAACGGGCAGATAATTTCCGTATCCGCGGACGCGCAGCTTGATTTGAGCAGCACGGGAGCCGCTAATGTCAAGGGCAGTATTCTGAAACTTAATTAGGCGGTGATTTTTTTGGACGAGCATTCTTTTTTGGGTAACGGCTGGAGCTTTGAAGTAATGCCCGATCCCGTTACGGGAAGGATCCGTATGTGCGGCGGAAAGGACGACATCGCTCAGGCGGTGCGGCTGATCCTGAACACAAAGCGCGGCGAACGCGTTATGCGTCCCGATTTCGGCTGCCGGTTGTGTGATTTCGCTTTTGAATCGTTCTCGCAGTCCGTGCGCTCCGAGATGATAGAGGAGATAAAAAACGCGCTTACCCTGCATGAACCCAGAATAAGCGATATAGATGTCACGATCGGCGATACCGTTCGGGAGGGGTGCGTCGTTCTCGATATAAGCTATGTCGTAAGGGCTACAAACAATCCGTATAACATGGTGTTTCCGTTTTATATAGAGGAGGGCGGCAGTGGATTATAAAGTAATTCCAAAAATCGACAGCCGCAGCTATGAGGATATTATTGATGAGATTGCTCGGCTGGCAAAAGAGTACACGCCCGAATGGAAGTTCTCTCCCGACGAGCCGGACGCGGGAACGGCGCTTGCCTGCGTTTTCGCGCGGCGGACGGCGGAGACCATAGAAAAATTCAATCTAACGCCGCTCAATCATCGGCGCGCGTTTTATAATACGCTCGGCGCCGAAGCGCTTCCCGCGGTGCCTGCCACGGGTTATGTTCGGTTCAGGCTCAGCAGAATGAATAAAGACAGTGTTTTTGTGGAAGAGGGCTTTAAACTGTTTTCTCCCGTTATCGACGCGCAAGGTACACGTCTTGTTTTTGAAACCACCCAGAACGCGTGGTTATCTCCGGCACACGTTAAAGAAACGATATACGCCGATCCCGACCGCGATATCCTTTGCTTTTGGGACGAGAAAGAAAAGCTCTTCGAGCCGTCTGTCCGCAGTAATTCAAGCGAAAGATATCTGCTCTTCGGGCATAGACTGCTGGGCAGTATGACGGAAAACTGCCGCCTTTATATGACAATATCCGGAGCCGACGGAGAGCAGTGGGCGAAAAGGCTTAGCGATCCTTTGCTCGCGCGGTTTGTTCAGATCAAGGACGGTGCGGAAACGGATATAGACTGTTTCAACGAAAAAGGACGAATGAGAATAACGGCTTCGGCTTGCGACGAGATAAAGGCGGAAATAAAAAGTCTCGGCGAATTTGAGGCGCTCTCATTCGGCGGAGTAAATATAACCTTTGAGGGGCGGGACATAAAGCCCGACAGCGTTTTCGTAAACGGCGAGCTTGAGACCGACAACGCGTTTTACGCTTTCGGGGAAGCTCCCGCCGTATATGATGCCGTTTATATTGAGAGCGCCGCGGCGTTATCCAAACCGGGCGCGGTCGTCACGCTTGCGTTCAATCTTGATTTTGACACAGTCGTTTCCGGGGAGCTGCCCGAGCCGGTCATTCCCGATAAGCTCTTTGTCAAAAAAAGCGAAATTCGCAGACCCGAACGAAAAAAGGTTGCCGTTGACGAGGCAGTGTGGGAATATTGGAACGGAACGGGATTTGCGGCGCTCCATGAGCTTGAGGAATATAAAAACGTCTTTTCGGGGATCAACGGAGACGCCTCCGCTGTACCCAAATCACATTACGAAATAAAATTCGTATGCCCTACCGATATTTCGCCCGTATTGGTCGGAGCGGCTCGGCGTTTATGTATAAGAGCGAGGATCAAAAGAATTAAAAACGCGTATGTGCTTCCGTCGGAAATTTACCTTCCGCGTCTTGAAAATATCCGCGTTTCTTATAAATTTGACAAGCCGATCTCGGTTTCCGATATCGTGATATCAAATAACTGCGAAAAAAGTTCGGTTCCGCGGGTCTTTCCGTTTTCGGGACTGCCGCGCACCGCTCTTTACATAGGTTTTGACGAGCCGGTGCGCAGCTTTACGCTTTTGGTGTGTAAAGGCGTGCCGTCAAATCAGTTAGGTAATGCCAAATGGAGCGTGCTTTCCGGCAATAAGTGGGAGAGTGTAAGTCCGCGTACAAATGACGGGCTTACGGGTTTTTTCTGTTTTGATCTGAAAACCGCGCCGACGCAAAGCACGATATTCGGAAGAACGGCACACTGGCTAAAAGCCGAATTGTCTCAAAATGAAAAAATCGCGACGGACGGTCTGCTTTTAAACTGCGTACCGGTAATGCAGCGTGATGAGATAGAGAGCTTCTGTTCCGACAGCAATATCGAAAAGATAAATCTTGACCGAAAAAATATACTCGAATTGCAGATACTGATAAATACAGCAAAGAAAGATCAAGAGGAAAAATGGGAACCACTGCAAAGCGGCTGGACGCTTGACAAGGCTGAGGGGATCATTCGCTTTTCTCCCACACTGACTTTGTCTCCGAACAGCCGCACGGTCAAACTGAAATATCGTTATGGCGGCGGAGCGGCGGGGAATTTTCCCGCAGGTACGGAGTTTGTTCCTTCGCTTACGGACGGCTCTATATGCGACGCGGCAAATCCCTTTCCGCTTGCGGGCGGCTGCGACAGTGAGGATGACGTTCATACGGAATCAAGACTTGCGGGAGAACTCAGATACCGAAATCGTCCCGTAACCAAAAGGGATATTGAGGAGTTTTTGCTCGACGGGGATATAATATCAGCGCGTGTATCCGCCGATAACGGAGGACTGGATATTGAGATTATATCGCTGAACGGGATAAGCGCCGAGGATATTCAAAATAAGGTTTATTCCAAATTGTCCGATATGCTTCCGGTCGGCACGGGCGCGGTACAAGTTAAAGTTATTTACGAAAACGGGTGATATTTTGCCGGAACTTGAAAATTTAGACAACGAGAGTTTTTCCGAGCTTATGAAAAAATCGGTTTCGGAAATTCCTCGATTATGCCCGGAGTGGACGGACTTTAATGCTCACGATCCCGGGATCACTTTTCTTGAAATGCTTATGTGGCTGACGGAAATGCAGCGGTATTATCTTTCGCAGATCACCGAAAGTCATCTGGAAAGTTACCTGCGGCTTATTGGGACGACGGTAAAAACAGCCGAGCCTGCTGTCATCTTAGCCCGATTTTTTTCGGAGGAGAATGTTGCGGTAAAAAAAGAAACGTTTTTTCATATCGGAGATATTCCGTTTCGATCGGCGGATGATATGATAGTCGCTTCCGATAAGCCCGAAATTATTCTTTGCGAAAGCGGCGGTGTTATTGTCAAACAAGACCTCACGCCGTTTAAAGGCTGGTTTTTTCCACTCTATTTTTCGTCCGATAACAAAAAAGACATAAATCCCATGAGAGCGGGCTTTTATTCGCGGACGGAGATCAAAGTCCGTCTGATAACACAAAACGGCGAAACCGAATGTCCCGCCAAGGACGGCACTTACGGACTGTATCAGAGCGGATTCATCAATATAAGTCTGCCCGTGGAATTTGACGAAAGCACGGCGTTTTTGAGATTGGATATTATTTCGGACAGTGATTTTAAACTGCCTTCGCCAAGCTGTTTTAGTTCCGATATTCGTGAGCTGATCCAGCTTGACAAGAAAGGACATACTTTGGGCACAAAGGGCAGAGTAAAGGAAAATGTTTCTTTTTTCGCGGATATAGGTCAGCATAAAATAAGCGCGGAAGTGTTCAAAAATATCGGCGGCGGAAAAAATGCCGAAACTCCGTTGGAGGCTTTTGAGCGGTTCAAAGCGGAGCGGCTGCTTCCGAGAGCCGTCAGCAAGGAGGACTATGCGCGGATGGCTCTGGAAACTCCGGGACTTCGCGCGGAGCTTGTCAACGTATTCTCGAAAGAAGCGGGAAAGGTCTCGGTGTGCGTAAAAACCGCCGACGGCTGCTTGCGTGAAAACGAAATAAAAAATCTGAGAAAAGTATTGTTCGAGGCAAAGCCCGCAGGCACGGAAATAGAAATATTAACTCCCGTTATATTTTCCGCGAAGCTCGTTATCGACGCGAAAACGGACGGCTGGGCGGGAGGAAGGAAGCTCACCGAGCATATAAGAGACGTTTTTAAGCCGCTTGAAGAAAGCATGGGCGCTTTGATAAATATGCCCGGGCTTTTTAAGAATATCGCTTCTTCTCCGAGCGTATCGGAAATAAAAAGTATTATTTTACGCTTGGGAAAAGGAATCGAGCTTACCGAAAAGGATACGGTGAAGCTTCCGGAGGACGGCTTGCTTTCGCTTGACGAAATTATGATCCAATAAAACCAACGAGGTAAGATATGGATAAGATCAAACCGCTTGAATACCTGCCCGAGCTTTATCTGAGAGCGGGCGGTTTTACAGAAAGATTTTTGTCGATATTCACGGATATTTACCGCGGGCTTGAAGAGAAGATCGACACAAGCGCCGACCTGTACGATCCCGAGTTATGCCCGGAGGAGTTTGTCGAATGGCTGGGCGAGTGGATATCCTCCGAAAATATGCGGCTGTTTCCCGACGACAAAAAAAGAGAGTATTTGCTGGCTGCACCGCGCCTGAGCTTATACTGCGGCACGCTTCGCGGTTTACGGGAGCTGCTGGAGCTTTACTGCGGAGCAAAAGTGTTTGTTGTTGAGTGCTATCATGTAAAACGTTATTTTTCCTCCTGCAAAGACCTTGTGCGCTTATACCCGGGGGGACGGTTTACCGTATGGATATTATGCGCTCCGACAAAAAGCAGACCCAACGCGTTGGAGGAGATCGCCGAGGCGCAGCTTCCGGCTAATATCACCGCGAAAATTAAGATTCTTACCAATATAACGGAGCTTAATAATTATTGTTATCTGGGCGTAAATTCCGTGCTTTCGGGTACGCGCCGAGGGGCGTTGGACGGCAAATGCGCTTTGAATTATGTTCATTTAGGGGGTGACAGACAATGATAACGGATACATTAAAGGCTCTTGAACGCAACAGATTTTTTTACGGAAAACTGCTTACGGCGGAGGACTTTATTGCCGAGCAGAATTACTTCAACACGAAGATAAGATTACTGAACAGTCTGCTTTTCGGAAGCGGAGTTATTACGGGCTTGAACGTCATAAAGACCGACGAACGCAGCGTGGCGATAGACAGCGGGATAGCTCTTGATCACGCGGGGCGTGAAATAATCGTTCCCGAACCGATGATAGTAAAAATAAACGAGCTTGACGGCTATGACGGATTTGTGCGAGAAAACACCGATTATACGCGGGCGTATTTGTGTATCGAATATAGCGAGACACGAACCCGGCCTATCCATTCGATAGCCGGAAGCGCTCTTGACGATGAAAACGACGGTCCCGAATACAACCGCGTTACAGAGGGTTTTTCGCTGTACATAACCGGCAAGGCACCGGAGGGAAATCCATGTGAGAGTGAAGATAGGGCGCTCGTCCGCAAAAACGTGATAACCGACGTTATTGACGTTTCCGTTGTTTTTCCGAGAACCGTGCGCGCCGGCGAGGAATTTATATTGGAAACAAATATCGACAAGGGAAACGCCGACAATGAGATAGAGCTTGAATTTGATCTGAAGCTCGAGGCACTGACAGCGGCGGACGGTTCCGAAGCGGAACATATAACGTATAAAAGTCTTACCTCCGCTTCCGAAAATGAGACCATTCGTACAAAGCTGAGAGCAAGCCTGTCATTTGCCGATAAGGGAATTATCAAGATAGAAAACGTAAAAGCGGTCTGCAATAAAGTCAGAATTTCGGCTGCTCCCGTTTATGCCGCGACAGAAATTGTCGGCGAAAACGCCTTTTCTGTCATAAACAGTCTTAAAAGCCGAAAAGAGGAACACCGTTTCGGAATATACCTCGCACGGCTTGAGCTATATGTTTCGCCGCAGTATTTTATATTGGAGTCTGTAAAAAGTCTGCCGTTTTCTCAGATCATCCCCTCTGTTCCGGAACTGCGTGCTTTTCAGCTTCGGTCGGAATTTGCGTGGAAGCGCCACTCGGATATTGCCGAAAACCCCGTACCGCCGCCTGTTCAGCCGCTTATAAATTCGGGATATATCGACATTGAGATACCCGAAAAAGCGAAAAAGGGGCAGATATTCCGCAGCGCCGAAATACCGCACGGTCTGGGCATCGGAACCGTTTTTATCAGCGTGGGATTTTCGGACGGCAGCGGTATAGTCTTTGAAAGCTCTTCGGTCGTAAACGGGGATTTCAGCTGCGGAGCAAGCGTAAACAAGGACACGGGAATGTTCTCCGTAGCGGTGAGATTAAACCGCGATCATGAAAAAGCTGCGCTGAACTTTTGCTGGCTCGCGTCAAGACTTCCCGAAAAGACCGTATCCCGAAAGCTGGAGATATATCCGAGCGTACATTACGCGGGACGGTACGAAACAGTGCAATTTACCGTCACCCACCCCGACGACGGAATATGGCGCAACGGAGAACTTGAATGGAGAGTCACTCCCGATAACGGTGGTATTATCACTCAATCCGGCTCGTTCACGGCTTTTGATAAGGCGGGTCTGTATGAGATAAGCGTGAGATGTTTATCGGAGCCGGATATGACCGCCTCTGCGTTTCTGGTAGTTAAGTGATGAAGCTAATGGAATATGAGGTCTTATATATCGAGTACGCGGAAAATACGGTGTATATATGCCGCAGACCCCCCGAAAACAAGCTTTATCGCGTTATTGAAACGGCGGACAAGACGCGTATCGCGAAATATATAAAATATTTCTCCGTGCATAAGGCAAAAGAATTCTGTGAAGATTTCTGCCTGAACGAAAAATATTACGCCGTTTTCCGCACTCCCGACGGAATTCCGCTTAATAACTCCGGGGAGATGCTTACGGCACAAAAAATAGTAAGGGCTTTTGCAATGCAGAATCCTCCGCTTGAAATAGCGGTAAAAATCCTTTCGAGAGAGCATATTTTTGTGTGCGGAGATGAACTCGAATTTGCCTGCGGTCTTCCCGAAACCGATATGAAAATCACATTGGAATATTTCTTTGTGAAGTTGGCTGATTTTATAGATTCGTTTTTGGAAACCGGATATGACAGAAATGTCGAAAAGTGGCTTGCCGATATTCGTGAGGGAAATTTTAAAGACCTGCTGACCGCATACAGACATATGCCCGATATGTCGGAGGAAGCCGAGCTTCCCGATACGGAGCGTTATAAAAAACTCAAAAACATCTTAACGAAGATCGTTGTTGTTATCGCGGCAGCGGCGGCAATAATTACCGCAGCATTCGCGCTTGGTCAGAGCAATGAGAAACCGGATTACAGCCGAATAGATTCGCTCGGCACGATTGATTTGACGCAAAAGTAATGGAGATTTTATCATGACGGAAAAATTTTTTGACGCGCTGATAGTTTACATTAACAAGAAAAAGGTGCTTTTTATTCTTACGCTTATCATGGCGGCAGCGGCGGCGTTTTGTTTTTTTGTTCTTCCTAAAGTAACAGCGGGTCAGCCCGTAAAGGCGGCTGTGAATTCGCCCGAAATGGCTCGGCTGAACGGCAAAGCAATCCTCACCTACAGCAATAGTGACAGCGTGCTGTATAAGGGCGATATGCTGAACGGTCACGCGGACGGGTTTGGGACGCTTTATGAAAAAAACGGTGTTCTTGTCTATGAGGGCGGCTTTTCAAATGATATGTACTGCGGACAAGGAAAGCTCTATTCCGAGGACGGCGCACTTATTTACAGCGGCGAATTTAAAGATAATCTGTTTCACGGACAGGGCACGCGTTACAGTGCTTCGGGAGAGGAAGAATACAAGGGCGGATTCCTGGATGGAAAATACAGCGGATACGGCGAGCTTAATTCTGCGGGAATAGTTTATGCAGGAGAGTTTAGTGAGGGTCTTTTGAACGGCGAGGGAGTTATGTTCAGCGGCGGCAATCTTCTGTACAAAGGAGGATTTCGGGATAACCTTTTTCACGGATCGGGCGTGCTGTACGGCGATAACGGCGATATAATTTTCCGAGGAAATTTTGAAAACGGGCAGTACAACGGAGATGGTGAATTGTACGGTGACGGAAAGCTCATCTACCGCGGCTGCTTTTCGCGGGGACTGTACAACGGCGAGGGCGAGGTATATTCGGGAGACTGTTTGTTTTATAGCGGCAGCTTTGTTCTCGGCGAAAGAACGGGCGAGGGCACGGAATATAACGAAAACGGCGATGTGAGATATTCCGGAGCATTTGAAAACGGCATATACAACGGCGTGGGTTCGCTGTACGTGCTGGGCAGTCTGTTTTATAAAGGCGATTTTCTGAACGGAAAACGAACGGGGCAGGGCAAGTTGTACGACTTTGACGGTCACCTTATCTACGAGGGCGGTTTTCTGAATGGGCTTTACGACGGAAAGGGAACTCTTTACGACAGAAATACGGGCGTACAAGTTTTCTCGGGAAATTTCCGTGATGGGAAGGCATTGGAGGAAGAAGCAAAAAAGCCGTCGGTTCCCGTCGTTTCGGAACCCGCCAAAACCGAGGAGCCGCCTGAACCGTCGAAAACTGCGGAGCCGTCTAAAACAGCTGAGGAGCAGAATGCCAAAAAGGGGAGTGCGTGAAAATGGGATTGCTGGTTTGCGGAGGCGCGATATTACAGTGCAGTTTCGGCATGGCTCCGACGCCGATGACGGTGCTTCCGAGATCGCGGGTGACAAACGCTATGCCTGTCGCGAATATTATGGATAATGTTCCATTTGTGAATATCCTCCCGTTTGTAATGTGCAGATCTATGGCAAATCCCTCGGTCGCGGCAGCTACCGCGGCGGCGCTCGGAGCGCTTACGCCCATGCCGTGTACGCCCGTAATTAACGCGCCGTGGGCACCCGGAAGTCCGACGGTTCTTATCGGCGGACAGCCCGCGCTTAATAATTCGTCGCAGCTTATGTGCTCGTTCGGAGGCTGTATACAAATAAACGCGGCGGGACAGTTTCAGATATCGGTTCCTTAAAGGAGTTTTTTATGTTGAAGCGATTTGCGGCAGGAATAATAACGGCGATGATTTTTCCGCTCTTTTATCTGCTTTTTATCGGACGGAATGATGTATTTGCTCGTTCCGAAAGTATTGCGGACGATCTTGGATACGACTATACCCTGCTTTACGATAACGACGATATAATGTTTATAAAATCCGGCGGTGGAGAAATTCTCGGCAAATGGAAAACCAACCGCACCAACGGATATAATTACATAGACGCCGAGGCAATGGACGTTTTCGACGGTGAACTCTACTGCGTACTCACCGAAATAAACTCAAAGGATTTTATGATTTGCCGCAGAAGCTGGCTTAAGATCGATTGTGAAAGCGGCTCTGCCAAGGTCGTATATCAAAAGGAATACGGCAATATTCAGAACGCCTACAGTACTACGCTGACTGTTTCCGATAACAAAATGTTTACGGTTTCGTCACTGATAGAGGGCATTTTGATCACCGAGGTATACAGCCAAACCGAATATCTGCTAACACCTGTTACGGACGTTGTTGTGAATTACGCGACGGCGCTTCCCGACGGAAAGATAGTTTATTCGGATATCCTTAACAGAATATACATAACCGATGAGAAAGGAAATTCCCACCCGATCTATGAAGCCGACGCGGCAGGAAGCCTTTACGGATTATCCGTAAACGATGACGGTTTTTGCCAAGTCTATGATACGGAGACGGGCGAATACCTTATGAGTACGGATAAAGCCGGTTCGGGGGAAGTAACCTTTAAGTCCGTAAAGCTGCCTGAAGCTCGCGGCGAAATATCGGAATACCGTGATACCTTTGACGACGCTTTTTTCATGTACTGCGCCGCGGGAGTTGCTGCCGGGGTCATCGCTTTCGCGCTTATGTCGCTCAAACGGTTCCCCGTTCTGCTCAAAATCGCGGCGATACTTATCCTGTGTCTCGGAGTGGGCGGGGCTTCCTTGTATGCGCTGATAAATTCTATCATGGAAAAGCTTCATCTTGAAAGAAGCCTTGAAAGAGCTTGTATGTCGGCGAAAATTATCGAGGCGGAGATCGATATTAAGCAGTTTGAGGATATAGATTGGAGCGCTCCCCCCAAAAACGATTATTTTTACGTGCTTGCCGATCTTATGGAGTTCAGCGGTGAAAGCGACCGCATAATGACAACGAACAACGGCTCTTATATTACCTTCGGCGACAAGAATTACTGTTGGATATATCCGATCGTCGACGGAGAAATAAAGTCGGGCATATGCGATCAATTCCCCGTAAATCTGCCGTTTGAAAAGGTCGTGGCGGAAAAACTGATAAGCGAATACAAAAAGGTAGCGGAGGGGAAGATCGGCTCAGCAGCCTGCGGAATTTCCGACGACAGCTTTGAATGGGTGATTGCCGTTTCTCCGATGAAAAACTCGGAGGGCGAAGTTATAGCGCTGATTGAAACGGGTATCTCAAAGCTTAATTACATGACCTCGTCGAAACAAAATTCATCGGCTATATTGCGTATCGTCGTTATTTTTGAAGCAATTACAGGCGCACTGATCCTCGCAGCGGCGGGCATTACGCTGCTTCCGCTTAAAAAACTGCACAAAGCGGTCGAGGCAACGGGAAACGGGGATTACGGCGTTTCGGTCAAGGTAAAGGGGCGCGATGAAATAGCGGGTATCGCGGAAGCGTTTAACGTAATGTCAATGCAGATATATGATCACACACAAAACCTGAGCAAATTAAACGAGGCATACCTCAGATTTCTGCCGTCCGGCATTATCTCCACTATAGGGAAACCTTCGGTGCTTTCGGTTTCCAGAGGCGATTACAGCAGCATGAGCGGCTATATCCTGCACATCACGCTGAACAATTTTTCCGAGCAGACCGAGAGCTTGTCGAACGACAGCATATTTGAGCTTATAAACAGCATAAGCTGTGAAATAATGGAAAAAATTATCGCCAAAAACGGAATTATAGAAAGCTATAATCAGGAGGAGTACATATGTATTTTTGGCGAGGCAGACCACGCGTACAATTCCGCCATAGACCTTATACGGCAGCTAAGGCAGCATTATCCGCAGCTTAAAACTTCGTTTGTGATCGTAAAAGACAATATGCTGCTCGGGATCGTCGGACATGAAAAAAGGCTCGGAACAATAATGCTGTCACACGGCATAAGGCTTTCGAAGCTGCTTGGGAAGATAGCGTCATCTTGCGGAGCAAGTCTGATCGTTACATCAGACATTTCTTTTTCCGTTCCCTGTCCGCAAAGGCTTCTCGGAAAGATCGACTTCAACGGATACGAATATACTTTTTTTGACTGCTTTGGCGGTGATGATATTTCGTTGTATCTAAGCAAGCTGGACGGCTGTGCGCAATTTGAGGAAATGGTCGTACAGTTCTACGAAAGTCAATGGAACAAATGCCGTCATTCCGTCCTGTCCTATCTTGAAAGATATAAAAACGATCACGCGGCAATACGTTACCTGTTTCTATGCGAAAACAATATTAAAAATTCCGGAGAGAAAGCGGATATGGAAAGCATGATCTTAGAGATGAGCAAAACCCCGTCAACTAAAAATATGCTGTCAAAAGAACAAAAGCAGATCGGGTAAAAAACCGGACAGCAAAAGTCTGTCATAGAATTGTGCTTTCGGTGTTGATGTATAAAGCGTTATGTCCTGTATTATTTCTTGAAGATAGATAAGAGCCGGTCCCTTTCGTATGTTTTTCTTTTCGCTTAATTATGCGCTTCGATGGGTTTTGCTCAGGGCTGCATGATCTTTTAAAGGAGTGACCAATATGTATAAACATAAAAATCCGATCCAACGGGAAAAAGCGCTGAGTTCCACAAACCCGAAGTCGGCAGTCGTAAACCGAATTTTTGGGGCGAGCCGGAACTCAAGCCTAAATTCTCCTTGGAATCAAAAGTTAAATCCGGGAAAGCCTTGGGACTTGCGGCGGACAGCGCGCTCAAAAACGGCGCTTACATACAAGGTATCGAGGCAGACAAGCAAAGACACGCAATCCAGCTTATGAAAAGGCGAGGCAGTTCAAAAAAAGCCCCGCCGCCGCTGCTGCCACCACCCGTAATAGGACTTCCGCCCATAACCGAATTTTCCGAAGACTCAGTTAGGTGTTCCCCTGCGCAAGAAGCACGAATACTTATCGACCCGAGACAAAGTCCTATAACCGACAAAGATACGGGGGCACATTTTTATCATATCGAAGGGCGATATCCCGAGGAGGGAAAGGCTATTTGGGTCATTACAGACGACGGGAAAATAAAGATCGTAGGCTTGTACTATCACGTAAATGACAATTACAAGAAATACAAGATAAGAGAAGGAAAAGGGCCTAAACACATAAATCTAAAATAAAGCAGCACCGTAAGTTTATCATACAAAAACCTTAAAACAATTAAACGCACCAAGGTGAAATGATTGCAAATCAAGGCAGACGCGGCAAATACAGAGAAACAATGCCGCTGCTGCCGCGCGTAACGACGGTGAATTTATCTTATGACCGTCAATGCGTTCTTACAGAACCATCAACAGATTACCGCGCTGATCAAATAAACACGATCCTTTCTAATCCATTTCAACACCCGATACATTATAAGGACATAGGGGGTACAATATTAACATATTAAAGGCTGCTATCCTTCAAACGAAAAGCCAATTTGGAGCATTGAAGGAGGGAAGATAATAATTGTTGGTATGTACAAGCGCCCTCAAAATGACAACAAAGTGTTCAAAAAGAAATCACATGCGGGAGATGAATGGAAATTTATAAGAATTTGATAACATTTTGAGAATTACCTGTTGGACTTTTAACTCACAAGGTTCGAATAATAATAGGTGATTTGTTATAATTTATCTTTTGATGCACTTTGGTGGTCGGTTAATTCAAATATCTAAACCTCTCATATGGGCACAAAAGTCAAAGCATCCAATATTCGATATAAAACAGCCTTGATCACACAAACGGTCAAGGCCGCATTTATCTATAAACTTAAGGTTTTCCTTAAGCGTATTGTAGCTTA
>JAAVID010000003.1 GCA_014799395.1 Oscillospiraceae bacterium
AATATCGCCGGACTTGATCTTCTATCCCGAAAGACCGTCGAAAGATTCCGAGATAGAAAACCTTGTCCGACTTCTCCATAGCTGCAACGACAATTCCTTAAATGTTATTCGGGCAACCACTGAAGCCTTGCTTAAAAACCAGCCACTCACCAACCTTTAATATTATTATGGTATATTATTTAGAAAAAGTCAATAAGTTTTTAAGCGAGTGGTCGAAATTGGCGGCTGAGTGGTTATAAATTATCATAAGCTGCCTGAAAAACAAAAATCCGCCCATAGCCTTTAAGCTATGGGCGGTTTTTTAAAGGTAAACCACTAATCTGAACACCGGTTTACTGGGGGGTAAAATACGAAAAAATCAACATTTCCGTGATTGTTCATATTTATACAGTTTGGCTAACCGTTGTTGTCCAAATCAGATTTCGGCGGTTCGATGTTTTCTATAAATTGCTCTAATTTTGCCTCTGCATTTCTAATATCAGTTATATATTTGTTCACAAGTTCGTTATATGTTTTTTTGTATTTTTTTGCCTCTGCTGTTTCTCCAACAATGCGGACTAAATGACGATATGGCAAAATGAGGTAATAACTTTCTTGACCGTATAAATTACCAACACGATCCACGACATCCATAACAATCGATATCGCTTCGTTAGAAAAAGCCCCTGTATTTCTTCTTAGTGCTTCTTTTACATCCGCAAGCAATAACTCCAATTTAATTCTTTGTCTAAAATCTACCAATGCCCCTTTCTTGTTGGATTCACCTATTGATTTTGTTGCATATTTCAATGCCGTATGATAATCTTGTTTTAAATAATAGTAGTAAGCGGTTACGTACCATGTATGTGTAAGCGTTTCAGCAAAGCCATTTGGCAAATCAAGCCTGCTCTCTATTCCATTGATCAACATTTCAATGTCTCGTTTTTCCTGCACAAACAACTCAAGTTCTGCATAAACATTTACGGAATTACAATAATCTCTGTTGCAATAATCAACGGTTTTAAATCTGTATTGATTTGCATATTGCACAATTTTATATGCAGTTTCGTACAATTCAAGATCTTTTGCCAATAAGCCAATGTTAAAAATTGTAGTAGCCCAAGACGCTGTTAGTTCCTTAATTTGTTCGCTATCTTGTGCATTTTGTGCAATTTCTTTCTTGACATCAACAACTTCGATATATATATCACAAGCTTTAAAGGGGTCTACTTCCTTTAATACTGTAGCATAAAAATTTAACGATCTAGAGTATAACATAGGCGATTCATTATATTCTCGTTTAATAAAGATATCTTTTTCTGCAGCATCTATAACAGGGCGTAAATCAGTGCTACTTAATGATTTTGTAATTGCAAGATTGGCATAACATTTAGCCTTAAGCAACATCATCTGTCTACTTGTATTACCACACATGTCAATAGCATGAATAGCTTTTTCCAGATAAGTTAAAGCGGCATCGCTGTCTTGGAAAAAATGTCCAAATGCTCCAATGGAATTTAACAACTTAATTCGGATTTCAAAGTTTATTCTTTCTTCCATGCAGTCAATCAATGACTTAGCCATATTATAGGATGTTCCAATATCAATAAAGCTCATCCCGTTGCGGTATTGTAATTTTTCTAGCAATTCGTTAGCGAAATTGTTAATTTCATTATCATCCAATGCTGTTATCCACGATAAATTTAAATCTTTAATATTTGTAAGATTTCGTGGTATAGACCATTTTTTTTGAAGTAGGGGGGCAATTTCAGTTTCTATCAACGCTTCTTCCATTAGTTGCTCATTAAAAAAGGATATCGTCTCCTTTTGATAGTGCAAAAAACCTAACTTAACATATGCAGAAAAGGCTTCTCTACAAATATTTAAGACAGTATCTGTTTGATTTCTAGATGTTCCAATAGACTTTAAAATATCCTCAGTGAAGTCATTTTTTACATTGTCAATATCTAGCAATCCAGGAAACCGTATTGAAGTTTTATAATAACATTCTTTTAAAATCGATATAAGTATCTGTATTTCAACACTATCTTCAATTTTTTCTAATATAGATCTTATTGAAATAATAAAGTGGTTTTCTTCAGATAAGTAAATCAACAACTTATTAACAGCCTGAAAATCGCCTTCTGGATAAAAAATCGGCTCAATACCATATTTTGACAATATGCTATTCCTTTTAATTTGCTTTATTGAATCAGAAAAATAGGGAAGAATAGCATAATGCGTGATACTATGATTCTTCTTAACGCATTCTTCTAAAATTTCAAGAGTCCGATCCTGTTCTAAACTGCACCCTAAAAAAAGAACTTTTTTCCCAGAAAATATTTTTTTTAAAAAAAAAGGAAGGAACCGATTTCCCCTCTTCCCTTTGTTCCCATAAACCTTATTATACTGTTCAGTTGTAAAAACAAATGATTGTGTTTCTTCTATTGAACCATGCAGCTTAAGCAACCGTCTTTCATTCATCTGAATTGCCTCATTCATCTGTCCAACAAGGCAGGGCAACAAAGGACGCAGATATCCTAAAGGTGAATTTGCCGATGCATCTTCTAGCAAAGTATCATAGTTAGTTGTTATTATCATTGGCGAAAACATTGATACAATTAAAAAAGGGAGCTCTGTAAGACAAACTTTACTCTCGGAAAAAATGGTGCGAATTTTTTTCATAATTATATCAGAATTTCCTGAAACAGATACTATTTTATCTGCAAAATCAAAAAAGTTGCCCTTTTTTTCTAGAGCACCTATTTCTTCAACTGTCAGGTATTCTGTGGCTAGTTTATGTAGAAGCTCTCCCCAAGTGTATAAGCCACACCCTTTTGATATTCCTGCACCAACAAACGGAATTATATTCTCCCTGTTTTTTTTTATTTCATTCAAATAGATAAAATTTGAATTAAAGTTAACCAGTTCGCTTAATTTCATAACCCCACACCTCAATAAACAAAAAATTGCTAAGCAAGATATAACCCCTACCTACTATACCCAAAATCTACTTTATCATCACATCAGCAAATCCTAGTGTTGCGTACCTGTTTTCCACAACTAATTTTATTTGGTTAATATTTGTTATAGGGATGGTTATATTTATAGCCAAGGCATCTGCCTTTATCTCATAGGTTTTGTAAAGAATACCATCCAAATATACTATTAATTTGCCATCAGTCATAGAGGTATTGTCGACATGACCCACATCAAAACGGATTTCCTTAAATTGTCCCCCGATGTTTGATATGACATATCCCACACCATAATTATCATATAGTGTAAAGCCGTTTGTTCTTTCCTTTCCAGACATTGAAAACAATTCTCCATTTATGTATTGGGAGTAATTATATGTTTCATAAAATGTGCAGGTATTCATAAAAAATTTAGGCTTTTCTGAATTTATATCATCAACTTTTGATAATAAATCTACACTATCTGGCAAAACATTTAACGCTTTTGTCACCAAATCAATTGCTTCCTCAAATTTCTCGTCTTTTTGTAAGTTATTTGCGTTAACAATAGTCTGTACCTCATATTTTTTAGAGTAATTGCTAATAAGTTGTTCTATTTCCGGAGTGCATTCCTTAATGCTATATAATGTAAGTATAGCTTTTTCATAATTTTCTGAATCAGCATATGAATTTGCAATGTTTATTATTGATTCGACATTTTCGTTTGCATCAATTTCTTCTTGCATTTTTCTCATCGTTTCTTCCAGCTGATTAATTTCATCATTTAAACTTTGTTTATCAACATCTAATTGTTCTTTTTCACCTTTTAGTTGGTTAATTGTATCATTTAGACTCACATACCCAGAATATAATGATTGTAATGCCTCCTTATATGACATGTCCTTATCAATTACAGAAAAATATTCTGAAAGGGTTTCTACAGTTTTTGTTTCTAAAGTAGATTGTGTCGAAAAATTCCCAAGAAAAAATATTAATACAGATGTAGCAGTTGCAAAGCCAGCTGTAATTAATGCGCCAATTATTGCACTTTTAATTTCCACTTTCATAAAATTACACCTCTGTTGTATCATATAAGGCATAAATGACGAAAACACAATTTTGCACATGCTTTGCAGTTATAAAGCGCATATAATATTAGACAATATGTGTTTTAAACATCTTTACCTTTAAAAAGTTGCGTGAAAAATTTTGTATGCCAAACAAAAGGATAATGTACAATTATCCGCCGTTAATTATATATAGATATTATACCATATACTAACAAATAATTCAACCTTTTTTTCGACTGGAAATTGCCATAACCCCTTGTTTTAGCGCGAAATGTCGATATTTTGCGTGAAATGCACGATTTTTGTGTATTCTGTCAATTATTCGTTTAAAACTTCGTTAATTATAGACATAACAACAATCCCTGAAAATTACCAATTTTGGCGCGTTTAGTTACAGCTAATCGCGTAGCAATGAAATTTGCCACAAAACAAAAAAATCGCCCACAGTTTCATTACGCCGCAGACGATTTTTTAGGTAAACCACCAATCCGAACACAGGGTTACTGTGATAAAACACCAACAGATTAACATCCTCGTGATTATTTGTATTTATCCGGTTTGGATTGCACTATACCCTTGGAACAACCACACCAAACACCGCTTTCCCGGGATAAAAAACAAATAAAGGAGAACCGTCTTGGTGGTTCTCCTTTGTTCGATATGGTGCGAGTGACGGGACTTGAACCCGTACGTCAAAGACACACGCCCCTCAAACGTGCCTGTCTGCCTATTCCAGCACACTCGCATTTGACGACTTTATAATTATATCACACCTTGAAAGATTTGTCAATAGCTTTTTTGAAAAAATTTGCAAAAATTGCAGAGACGCCCCGAGTGAAATTTTTCTTCCCTACTTGAAAAATCTCGTGAATTGTGGTATAATATTATGCGGTGTGTTATATATATTAAGCGGACAGACTTGTTTTCGTCAAATTTACCGAAAATTGCAGATTAACGAAACCCAAAATTGTGAAATATGAGGTGACTTATGAAAGCCGATTTGCACTGCCATACCACTATATCCGACGGTTCGTTGGGGATCTCGGATATCATCAAGCAAGCCGACAGGGACGACGTTCGCTATCTCGCGATAACCGACCACGACAGTTTGGCTTCACTATCGCGTTCGGCGGTATTGGGAAAGCGCTATAACGTAACGGTCATACCCGCGGCGGAGTTCTCGGCGTTTGACAGCGTGCGCGGCAGAAAAGTCCACATTTTGTGCTATATGCCCGAAAAGCCCGACCGGCTCGAGGGACTTTGCCTTAGAACCTCGGAGGGCAGAATGAAGCTCGGCAAGAGCATTGCGATGCGCGTTCTGGGAAAATATCCCATTACACTTGAGAGCATTCTCAAATATTCGGCGGGAAGCAAGGCAATTTATAAATGTCATATAATGCACGCCTTGATGGATTACGGTTACACCACCGATCTTTACGGAAGCGTCTACGATGAGATTTTCGACGCGAAATACGGGCTTTGCGCGCCGCAGGTAAGGCAGGAGGCGGATTTTTATCCCGACGTGCGCTTTGTGACGACGCTCATTAAAGCCAGCGGAGGAATATCCGTAATGGCTCACCCGAAGGTATACGACAGTATGGAGCTCCTCGAGGAGCTTGCCGCCGAGGGCGCTATCGACGGCGCGGAGGTCTGGCATTCGAGCGCGGACGAGAAGTTCCGCGGCGAGGTCACGGAGCTTGCCAAGCAGTATGGACTGATAACCACGGGCGGCTCGGACTTCCACGGCTTCTACAATCACTATGCTATACAGATAGGCTCCAATCCCACTCCCGAAGATGAACTTGACAAGATATTAAATCATAAGGTCAAGGCTATATAGAGCTTTTGGGAGAAAAAATGACTTGGAACGAAATGCTCAAGGCGTTTAACGAGTATAAGATTGCTGCGGAAAACGGCGACGCAGCCGCGCAATGTGCGCTTGCGCATTGTTATCTCAACGGAGACGGCGTGCAAACCAGTATGAAGAACGGCAAGATGTGGTTCGAGAGGTCTGCCGCTCAAGGCTATGCGGACGCGCAGTATTATCTCGGATTCTTGTATCTTTACAGAGAAAAGCCCGATGCCGAAAACGCAGAAATATGGTTTGAGAAAGCCGCCGCACAGGGTCACGCCAAGGCGCAAGTCGAGATCGGCAGGTCGCTTCTCGGGCGAGGCGAGTATGACAAAGCAGCGGAGATGTTTGCAAAAGCCGCTGCGCAGGGTGACGAGGACGCGATACTCTTTGACGAGATGATGAAGCAGAGGTATTGGGAAAATACAAAATAATACAGGTTGGGAAGGACAGAAAATGGACATTAAAGAACAGGCATTGAAAAAGCATTATGAATGGCAGGGAAAGATAGAGGTCGTCTCCCGCGCGCCTATCGAGACGCGCGAGGACTTGTCGCTGGCGTACACTCCCGGAGTTGCGCAGCCCTGCCTTGAGATAGCGGAGAACCCCGAGCTGTCGTACAAGCTCACGCGGCGGAGCAATCTTGTCGCGGTCATTACGGACGGCACGGCGGTGCTGGGTCTGGGCGACATAGGCGGACTTGCCGGAATGCCCGTAATGGAGGGCAAGTGCTGTCTGTTTAAGGAGTTCGGCGGCGTTGACGCGTTCCCGCTCTGCGTGAAGAGCAAAGACCCCGACGAGATCGTCCGCACAATAGAGCTTATCTCGGACAGCTTCGGCGGCATCAACCTGGAGGATATTTCGGCTCCCAGGTGCTTTGAGATCGAGGCTAAGCTCAAGGAGCGCCTCGATATTCCCGTGTTCCACGACGACCAGCACGGCACTGCTATCGTTGTCGGCGCGGCGATGATGAACGCGGTAAAGCTCGCGGGAAAGAAACTCGGCGAGATAACCGTCGTTATTAACGGCGCGGGCTCGGCGGGTATCGCGATCGGCAAGTTTTTACTTAAATTGGGAATAGGCAATTTGATAATGGTCGACATCGGCGGCATAATAAACCGTGACGAGAACTACGAAAACCCCGCTCACTCCGAAATGTCGAAGCTCACCAACAAGAACAACGTCAAGGGCGGTCTCGCGGACGCTATGCGCGGCGCGGACGTGTTCGTGGGCGTATCCAAGCCGAATCTGGTAACTCCCGAAATGGTCAAGTCAATGGCGGACAAGCCCGTGCTTTTCCCTATGGCGAACCCCAATCCCGAGATAACCTACGAGCTTGCCAAGGAAAGCGGCGCGTACATTGTCGGCACGGGGCGGAGCGATTATCCAAACCAGATAAACAACGTGCTTGTGTTCCCTGGAGTGTTCAAGGGCGCGCTTTCGGTACGCGCAAAGGCTATTACCGAGGAAATGAAGCTCGCGGCGGCTTACGCTATCGCGGCGCTCGTGACTGAGGACAAGCTCTCGGCAGATTACATTATCCCGTCCGCGCTCGACAAGAGCGTCGCGGACGCGGTGGCAAAGGCAGTCGCGGACGAATGGACGCGCTCACGGAAATGAGGTAAATTATGACTTACGAATATACACCGCACGGGGTATGCTCGCGCAAAATGATACTGGAGGTAGAGGACGGCATAATCACCGACCTCAAGGTAGAGGGCGGCTGCAACGGCAATTTGCAGGGCATTTCCTCGCTTGTAAAGGGAATGAAAATAGACGAGGTCATCGAGCGCCTGTCGGGTATCCGCTGCGGCGCAAAATCCACGTCCTGCCCCGCGCAGCTTGCCGAGGCGCTCAAGCAGTTCAAAGCCGAAAATTGATAGGGGTAAAATATGAAAATTTGCGATTTATTTAAAGATAACCACACCGTTTTTTCGTTCGAGATCTTTCCGCCAAAAAAGGACGACTCGATAGAAACGGTCTACAAAACGCTGGACGAGCTCACCGACCTGAAGCCCGATTTCATCAGCGTTACATACGGCGCGGGCGGCACTCAGCCGGGCTGTTCCACGCGCGAGATAGTGAGCATTATCAAGGAGAAGTATCACACCGAGTCCATTGCGCACCTCACCTGCGTAAATTCGACCAAGGCGGACATCGACCGCGTTATCGAGGATTTCAAGGCGCACGGCGTTGAAAACGTCCTCGCTCTGCGCGGCGACATCAATCCCGATATTGAGCCGAAAAAGGAGTTCGCGCACGCCTGCGACCTTATCGCGTATATGAAGGAGCGCAGCGACCTCAGCTTTTCGGGCGCGTGCTATCCCGAGGGACACCCCGAAGCGCCGTCGTTCGACGAGGACGTCGCAAATCTCAAGCGCAAGGTGGACGCGGGCGCTTCGCATTTGATGTCGCAGTTGTTTTTCGATAACGATTATTTTTACAGGTTTCTCGAAAAAGCCCGCGCGGCGGGTATAAACGTGCCTATCGAGGCAGGTATCATGCCGTGTATCAATGCCAAGCAGATACAGCGGATGGTCACGATGTGCGGCGCGTCTCTGCCGCATAAGTTCACGCGGCTTATCGCGAGATACGGCGACAGTCCCGAGGCAATGCGCGACGCGGGTATCGCCTACGCTGTCGATCAGATAATCGACCTCGCGGCAAACGGCGTTGACGGAATTCATCTGTACACGATGAACAACCCCTATGTGGCAAGGAAGATCAGCGAAAGCGTGTCGAGGGTGATAAGATGATAGGCAGGGCAGAGGCGTTAAGGTATCTGGGC
The DNA here is from genome assembly GCA_014799395.1 of Oscillospiraceae bacterium. Taxonomy (GTDB): domain Bacteria; phylum Bacillota; class Clostridia; order Oscillospirales; family Ruminococcaceae; genus CAG-115. Next base: position 8,647 of record JAAVID010000003.1, read on the forward strand.
GTTCACGGCGAACCCGACGAACGGCTCACGGCGCTGCTCGACGAGTGCGAGACGGAGCTGCTTGCGGCGGCTCGTCCGCGCTTTGTTTGGAGAATTTTCGATATTGTGCGCTCCGGGAGTGAAATTTCGCTCTCGGGGTGTGATTTTTCGCTTATCGGCGGCGATATTGCGCGGCATCTGGAGGGCTGCACAAAGGCGGCGGTAACGGCGGCGACCCTCTCCGCGGACGCGGACAGGCTGCTCAAACGCTTACAGCTTTCCGACAGCGCAAAGGCTGTCGCCGCGGACGCGCTGGCAAGCGTTCTCGCCGAGCAGACATCCGAACAAGCCCGCCAAGCCCTTCTGAACGAAATGACGGGATATTCCGCGACTTGGTGCTACGCGGCGGGCTACGGCGATTTTCCGCTTGAACAGGCGGCGCAATTGCTGACGGCGGTCGACGCGTCAAGAAAGATAGGCGTGACCGTCACCACATCGAATATGATGACCCCGCAGAAAAGCATAGTCGGCATAGTCGGATTGTCCGAAACGCCGCTCAACAGCCGCCGCAGAAGCTGCGAGGACTGCAATCTGAAAGACGCTTGTCTCTTCCGCAAAAACGGAACAAAATGCAATATGTAAAAAAAGAGGTAATGTATATTACCTCTTTTTATTTGTTAATTTTTCAGCTCGTCGAGCACCTTTGAAATATCCCCGTCAATAAGGATAGACTGCCCGGCAATCTCTTTCGGACAGCCGGTTTCTCCGAGATTTACGCACACGTACTCCGCATTAGGATTTGCGGCGGTAAGTTTCCAAAACGGATATTTGATAATAACGGGCGTATTGTAGCCGACTCCCAGCTCAAGATACAATACCCGTGAATGCTTCCGCGAACGGATAAAATCCGAATAGCGCTCCGCCGCCTTATGCCAGCCTTCGTCCTCGACAAATGTGTCGTCGCAGCGCAAATTCATTGTGAGCGGCTTTCCGCAGTGAGGACATTTCGGAACTAATTCGGACGGTATTTTCATATCGGACTGCCGTTCGTACATCTGCCTGATAATTTCCTCGTTATCGAACGTTTCGTTGCAGCAGGGCTCGGAGCATTGAAACAGCCCGTAATCTCCCTGCGTGTAGAACAGTCGCTCCTTGTCAAATCCGGACTTCTGAAAACAGTGGTCGACGTTTGTGGTTATCACAAAATAGTCCTTGTTTTTCACAAGTGAGAACAGATCGCCGTAAACCGATTTCGGCGGCTTGGTAAAGCGGTTCAGCATTATGTTCCTGCTCCAGAACGCCCACATTTCCTCCGCCGTTTTATACGGAAAAAATCCTCCCGAATACATATCGTGAAAGCCGTATTTCTCCTCAAAATCGGCGAAATTATCGCGGAAACGCTCGCCCGAATAGGTATAACCCGCCGCCGCGGAAAGCCCCGCGCCCGCGCCTATCACTACCGTCTCCGCGTTGTCAAGAGCCGATCTCAGCCGCTCGCTCTCAACCGAGTAATCGTTTGTAGATCTCGTAGTCATTGTCCTTGAAAACATTAAATATCACCTCAATATTTTGCTCGTTTTGCAGATAATCCCTTACTGTCTTAACGGCGATCTCCGCGGCTTTTTCGTTCGGGAAGCGAAACTCTCCCGTTGATATACAGCAAAACGCAATGCTCGATATTCCGTTTTGCACCGCCGTTTTCAGGCACTCGCGATAACAGGAGCTCAACTGTTCGCAATGCTCCTCGGTCAGCCTCCCTCCGACATACGGTCCTACCGTGTGGATAACTTTTTCGCACGGCAGATTATACGCGTCGGTTATTTTCGCTTGACCGACGGGTTCTTCAACTCCCTGAGCGTTCATTATCTTACCGCACTCAAGACGTAACTGCACTCCCGAAAAAGTGTGAATTGCGTTGTCGATACAGCCGTGGCACGGGCAGAAACAGCCGAGCATTTGCGAGTTCGCGGCGTTGACTATCGCGCCGCATTTCAGCGTTGTAATATCGCCTTGCCAAAGGTAAACGCGCGGCTTTATCGGCGTTAGATCCTTGTAATCAACAATGCCCTTTTCTGCGATAGTCTCCCTAAGAAATTCGTCCTGAAAGCCGAGAAACTCCTCGGAGAGCGGCTTGGGAGCGCGCACGTTCACAAGACTGCGGAACAGCCGAAAACGCTCCTCCGCGCCGTCGGGAACCGAAATATTTTTATAATCCGCGTTTTCCGACAGCAGATTTTTTATTAAATACGATAGCTTTTCCGAACGGTTCATAATTTTATCCCAGCCTTTCAACAGCCTTTACGGGGCAGTTTTCATAGCACGCGCCGCAGTGCAGACAATTCTCGGGAATAATTTCAAACGGCTTTCCCGCTTTTATACAGCGCTGTGGACAAACCTTTGCGCATTTTCCGCACCCGATACATTTATCGGTTATTTTGTAGCCCTTATACTCCGCCTTGCCGTTCCCGATAACGTAGACCTCTCTGAAAATAGGATTTACGCCGAGATTAAAATATTCAATTTCCGCGTCCTTTATTTCAAAAATAATACCGATATTTCTTGTATCGTCGGGGTAGACGTTTGCGAGATACGGCTGTTCTTCAAAGATAGTATCGATACAAGCGCCCTGCCGTTCGTCCGATACGGGAACGGCTTTCGCGGAAAGCCTTATCATTTCCTTAAAGCGCGTGTAGGCGAGTATCTGTACTCTGCCGTCCTCAAGAAGCTCGCGGCAGAAGTTCTTTCCTCTCGCGGTAAAGAAATAAAAGCTCTCCTCGTCAAAGTGAATGGCGCTGATACAGCGTATCTGCGGAGCGCCGCTCCCGTCGACGGTAGCGAACGACAGCACCCCGACAAGCCTTAGTTTTTCAAGACAAGTTTTCGCGTCCATTTATTTGTCCTCCGCTCCGATTATTTTTACCCTGTTCGGCTTTCTCGGCTTGGTGTGCGGCTGTTCGCCGTCGATATAGCCGAGAATAACGAAGCATATGCAGGAATAGTTTTCGGGAATTTCCCATTTTTTCAACAGCTCCGCGCCCTCGTCGTTATCGAATGTCTCTTCGCCGCGCGAGATAATGCAGGACGAAATGCCAAGCTCGGTGGCTTGCAAAACCATATTTTCCGCGATACAAAACGCGTCTGCTACGCGGAACGCGAAATTATTCTGCCCGAAAACCGCCGCAACGCACGGCGCACCGTAAAATCCGTTTTTAATGCTCGGGTCGTCGATAGTGCTCGGCTGTTCGGCGGAAACATAAGAGCCGACAAGCCGCGAGCGGTCGAACCTCGCGAGGTTCATAACCCCGAGCTTTGCCGTAAGCGCCTTATCGCGGATACCGACTATCATGCTCCGCTGACCCCCGCCCGCGTTCGGCGCGTAATTTCCCGCTTCAAGAATAAGCTCCAGATCGGCGCGCGAAATTTGTTTGTCGGTATATTTCCGTATCGAATGACGAGCTTTTATCAGATCCATTAACATTACGAAAACTCCTTCCAGCACTGCGGGTCGGCGGCGTAGAAATTGCCGTTTTTGCCGCTCGCCACGGCGGGACAGCCTCTGCACCACGATTTCAGTTCGCATTTCGCGCATTTCTCGAATTTCGAGTAGTCGCGGTATTGCTCCATTTCGCACACCCAGACGTCGGCTATCCTGTCCTCGAAAACGTTGCCGACCTTGCTGTTCCGCACTCGGCGGCAGGCGAATATATCGCCGTTCGGGAGTATCGTAAGATGACAGTTCCCGCAGTTGCAGCCGCCGTATATCATATCCTTATCGGCGTTTTCGGGAATTTTGAACGTGCCGGTTTCGTAGTCGTACAGCGTCCACAAATGGTCCTTTTTATTGAAATAGGTCGTGCAGCCCCGTGCCTCGTATTCCTTGAATTTCTTGTCGCATAATTCCAGCAATTCGCGATAACGCATAGGCTCGATATTCGTGTCCTTTTCTTCGCTCGTCGGGCAGTACCGCGCGAACGCGAAAACGTCCGCCCTGTCCGCGACGGTATCGATGATGTCGGGTATTTCCTCGATATTCGTTCCCGAAACGGTAGTCATAACCACCGCGCGAATTCCCGCTTTTTTAACGCAGTCCAGCTTTTCAAGCGTGATGTCAAAGCTCCCCGCCTTGCGGAACCAATCGTGCGTTTCCCTCATTCCGTCGATAGAGAGCTGATACTTTTCACAGCCGAGCGACTTTAATTCACGGCAGACATCGTCGTTCAGATGAAACGGATTTCCGAGTATCGTAAATTTTATTTCGTGCTTTTTCAATAATTTCAAAAGCTCCCAAAAATTCGGGTGAAGAATAGGGTCGCCGCCCGTTATGTAAAAATACGGCAGACGCTTATAAACCTTGCAGAAATCAAGGCAGTTATAAAAGGTATCTTGAATTTGTTCCCAATCCATGGAATCAAGCGCCTTGCAGTTATTCTCGGAGAAGATATAGCAGTGCTTGCAGCGCTGGTCGCAGTCGTCTGTGATGTGCCACTGAAAGGAAAAGTATTTGCTCATTGCAGTTACCTCGTGTATATTTATCGGTTTCCCGAATTATTTCGTATATTCCCGAATTTTTTTAATTCGGGAATGTCCGTGATTATCCCGAAAGATAATTACTTGTCGCCCGCTCCGCAGGCAGAACCGCAAGCGGAAGGCTTGTCACCCGAGCCGCACGCCGAAGGCTTATCGCCCGAACCGCAAGCGGAGGGCTTGTCGCCCGAACCGCAAGCCGCAGGCTTGTCGCCGCTGCCGCAGGCGGACATTGCCGCAACATTGTTGTCGCTGTTCCAATCGGATAAATTTGCAAGTGCCATAGTAATGACCTCCGTATTTTATTCGGAATTTCTTCCGTGACTTAATTCTAACATATCGGACAATCGTTTACAAGTACGCACTTTTTTATTACATAGTTACCTTTCGGTAACTTTTGCGTTGCCGCAAGGAATATCCGAGAAAAAATTTTTCTTGACTTTTTTAAGCATATATATTATAATTTAAATATAATATTCGATTTTGAACTATTGGAGGTAACACTATGCTGACAAAAGATGAAATGCCCGCTTGCCCCGTCGCTACGACCGTCGCGCTTATCGGAAGCAAATGGAAGCTCCTGATAATGCGAAATCTGCTCTCCCGCCCCTGGAGATTTAACGAACTGCGCAAGGATTTGGAGGGCGTAAGCCAAAAGGTGCTTACCGACAGCCTCCGCTCAATGGAGGAGGACGGGATAATCATACGCACCGTTTTCCCCGAGGTGCCGCCGCGCGTAGAATATTCGCTCTCCGAGCTCGGAGAATCAATGCGCCCGATAATGGACGCAATGGAGGTCTGGGGAACGGAATACAAGAAAAACAAAGCCTAAGCATAAAGATAAAAAGTCTCCGAGCACAACGGTGTTCGGAGACCTTTTTATCTTTACAAAGAAAATTTCAGATTGAAATCGGCTTTCAGCTTATCGCGCGCGTCGACAATGCTTTCCTTTTCAATGCCGACCATAGAGCGGATAATTTCCGTGAGCGAAAGCCCCGTGTTGTCGTCTCTCTGCGCGTCCTGCATTTTCCGTATCAGCTCGAGCAGCTTGTCGATAGACTTGTCGTCGTCCTCGAGCGAAAAATCGTCGTCGTTGTACGCGGCAGCCAGCCTTTTCGCCATTGCCTGTAACTCCGGATTTCTCCAGTCGTTCGCCGGGTCAAAGCGCGAGATGTCATAGCCCGACTGCTTTTCCTTTAACCAACCGATAAGCTGATCCACCTTTTCGGGATCGTCGCCCTTTTGCGGGAACGCCGTATACCGTATAAACGTCGCAAGGTCGTCCGCGATAGCCTTGCAGGTCGGGTAATCTACGGTAATATTTGTATCGTCGATTATCAGCCCTCTGCTCGCGGAATACGAATCGATCACCGCGCCGGTTTTGGGGTCTATCAGAAACTCATCAAATCTATCGGTGCGGAAACGGTCGCTGTAATGCTTTTCTTGCTGAGCTTTCAGCGCGTCCTCAAACGATTTGCCGTCCGCAAGCGCCTTCTCCACATCGTTCATAAATGTCGAGGCTTCGTTTGCGCCCAGCAAAATGAACATCGCCCCGCCTTTGATTGCCTTTCTGATTTCATCAATGTTATCCATTGACATAACTTTATCCATTGGCAGCCGACTGTATACCGATTGGACGCACATATCCTTTAATTCGTCCTCCGAATAAATACGCACGGGTTCGGCGTTCTCGGAAAGCCGTGAAAATATTTCGACCTTTGCGGAAGAATTTCTCTTATTCGGCGCAATATTCGGCATTGTATAGCGTTGGTTATTAAATGCAACAGCGTTCATATAATTTCTCCTTTGCGAATAATAATGTGTCGTAAATTTATAATACGGTATTCCTTATACTATTTTACCACATTTTTCTTCGCATTGCAAGGGGGGATCATTAAATACATCATTCTGCGTTTTGCACAATTTTGGATATGTAAAACTGTTTATTATGTTAAAAGCCCCCTCAACAACCGAGGGACGCAGCTTGTAGAAAAAGTCCACATTCAGACTGTCGAGAAGCCCTCAGATACGAGGAAACGGCTTGTCGGCTAGCCTTAATGGCTGCCGACAAGCCGTTGACGAAGTAGATGAGGGGTTATCGACAGTCCGGGTCAGATTGCATCCATAAAACTGCCCAGCACCTTAAATGCCTTAGCCGCCGACTTGCGCTTGAAGCGCCGGTTGTCGGTGAGGGATTTCACCGCCATAAACGCCAGTCCTCCCGTGATGACTCCCGCCGCCGCGCTCTTTATATAGCTTTGTGTTTGCTTGCTCATTGAAAAATTCAGCTCCTTTTTTGAAAGTTTACGGTAGTATTTTCTGCAAATTCCCGCCTGTTATGCTAAGTAATAAATTGACGGCAAATTTTAATACGGGTATTTGGCATTGAAAAGCAATACCGTATAAATACGGAAATTAAGCGACGGCAGACGATTTTTGTGCAGTGTGCCCGTACATACGGATAAATCAAGGTTTGATTTAGTGAATTGCAACAAATTGCAGGATTTTCAATAAAAACTTGCAAAAATCTCTTGACATTTAACTTCAAAACGAGTATAATAAGGACATAGCAAAGGGGCTATGACATACGCTTCTCGATGGCGAGAGCGAATGTCATAGCCCCTTTTTGCAATACAAATAAACGAACAAAAATGAAAGGAGCGTTTAAAATGAACGCAATCTTAACGGCGCTCGCTTCTGCGGGCACCGAAGAAATCGTCAACGCCACGATGTTCAACGTGGGCGACGGAAACGGTATCTGGTACCTTATAGGAGCGGCGCTGGTATTCTTTATGCAGGCGGGCTTCGCAATGGTGGAAACGGGTATGACCCGCGCGAAAAACGCGGGCAACATCATAATGAAGAACCTTATGGACTTCTGTATCGGCACGGTGACGTTCGTGTTTATCGGCTTCGGGCTTATGCTCGGCAAGGACGCGCTGGCGGGTCTGGTGGGAATTCCCAACCTCGACATTCTGGGCAGCTTCTCGGACTTTGACAGGTGCGCCGAGTTCGTGTTCAACCTCGTGTTCTGCGCGACGGCGGCGACGATCGTTTCGGGCGCAATGGCTGAGCGCACAAAGTTCATAAGCTACTGTATCTACTCCGGAGTTATCTCCGCGATAATCTACCCCATAGAGGCGCACTGGATATGGGGCGGCGGCTGGCTTTCGCAACTCGGCTTCGTTGACTTCGCGGGCTCGGCGGCTATCCATATGGCGGGCGGTATGTGCGCGTTTATCGGCGCGGCAATGGTAGGTCCGCGTATCGGCAAATTCGGCAAGGACGGCAAGCCGAGAGCCATTCTCGGTCACTCGATGACCTTGGGCGCACTGGGCGTATTTATTCTGTGGTTCGGCTGGTACGGCTTTAACGGCGCGGCTGCCGACAACGTTGAGCACCTCGCGAACATCTTCCTCACCACTACGATAGCGCCCGCTATCGCGACCTGCACAACAATGATATTCACCTGGCTGAAAAACGGCAAGCCCGACGTTTCGATGTGCCTTAACGCTTCGCTTGCGGGTCTTGTCGGCGTAACGGCGCCCTGCGCGGACGTTGACTGCATAGGCGCGGCGGTCATCGGTCTGGTCTCGGGATTTTTGGTGGTATTCGGCGTTTGGCTGCTTGATTACAAGCTGCATATCGACGACCCCGTCGGCGCTGTCGCGGTACATTTCTGCAACGGTATCTGGGGAACTGTCGCGGTCGGCTTGTTTGCGACCGGTAACGGACAAAACGCCGGCGTCGGCGGAACGCCCGTAAAGGGACTGTTTTACGGCGGCGGATTTACGCAGCTCGGCGTTCAACTTCTCGGTATCGTTTCGGTACTGGCTTGGACGGGCGTTATGATCTCGCTTACGTTCCTCATTATCAAAAAGACGATAGGACTGCGCGCGTCCCGCCACGAAGAGATCGTCGGAATGGACGCGACGGAGCACGGTCTGCCCAGCTCCTACGCGGACTTTATCCCGACAATGCAGATCGAAACAACAGCTTCCGGCAGAGAAAAAGAGGTCGATACTCTCACGCAGGTCGAGAAAAAAGCCGAAACTGTCTCCGACACCGTTCAAAAGAGCTATACCCCGAGCGGCGCGCATATGTCCAAGGTGGTCATCATCACCAAGCAGGAGCATATCGAAGCGCTCAAAAACGCAATGTCGGCTATCGGTATTACGGGTATGACGGTCACAAACGTTCTCGGCTGCGGAATGCAGAAGGGCGCAACGGAATACTACCGCGGCGTGCCGATAGAAACGCACCTGCTCCCGAAGGTCAAAATGGAGATCGTTGTGTGCAAGGTTCCCGTTGAAACGGTCATCGAAACGGCAAAGAACGTGCTGTACACCGGCAAGATCGGCGACGGCAAGATATTCGTCTACGACGTTGCCGAGGTCGTTAAAGTCCGCACGGGCGAGAGCGGCTACGACGCTTTGCAGGATAACGAATAATTTTTCATAAAACGTTTCCCCGCGGATAATCGCGGGGAAATTCGTTTTTTGTTATTCTCGTGTGTCCACATCGTTCGCGGCAAGGTCGATAAACACCTCCGTGCCGTCCTTGTCCGAGCGTATCTCGATCTCGTGACCGAGCGCCTTGCAGATACGTCTGCAAAGGTACAGCCCTATTCCCGTAGCCTTTTTGTCGGCGCGTCCGTTGTTGCCGGTAAAACCGCGCTCAAACACCCTCGGCAGATCCTCGGGAGCAATGCCTATGCCCGTGTCGCGTATCGACAAGGTCTTTTCGGGCTTGAGCGTTATCTGCACGCTTCCGCTTTTCGTGTATTTCAACGCGTTCGAGATAAGCTGTTCGACCACGAAAAGAAGCCATTTCTCGTCGGTGAGCACATCGGTCTCCGTCGGCTCGTACACCAGCTTTATCCTCCTGCGGATAAACTGCGGCGAAAACTTTCGCAGCGCCTGCTTGATAATGTCGTCGAGAGAATGGCGGCGCAGTACAAAGTCGCTTGTTTCGCTGTCCAGCCGTACATAACAGAGCGCCATTTCGACATACTGCTCTATTTTTTGAAGATTTTCCGAAAGCTCGCGGCTCTCCTCTGTGTCGAGCTCCTGGAGCGACAGGCTCATTGCCGCGATCGGCGTTTTTATCTGGTGCGCCCACATCGTAAAGTACATCACGGCTTCGTCATAGCGCTTGTCGGCGGCGGAGATAAGCGAGGTCTTTTCGGTATGCAGGGTCTCGAGGAGCCGCTGATAACGCTGTTCGACCTCGTTGTCGCTGTCGGGAAGATGCTCGAGCGTGAACAGTATCTCATATTGCAGACCGCACAGCAGCCTGTACTTGCGGTAATAGCGCAGAAAATCGCCGACCGCCGCGCCGACGGTGATAACTCCGCATATAGCTCCCGCGTAAACGTACGCCATTATCGGCACTCCGTACAGCGCCATAAACAACACGAAAACCGCCGCGACCAGCAAGATCACGGCGATCACTCTCCGTCTGTAATATAAGAAGTTAAGTAAAAATCTCATTTTTTCCTTTTGAAAACGGGCTCGGCGCGCCGACCCTTTTCGCGCTTGGCGTGTTCCTTTTCCGCCTTTTCCTGTTGGGCGCGGCGGCGCTCGGCTTCTATCTGCTCGAGCTTGGACTTGCTCTTTTCCGCAATATCCAGCAGCATAAGACGGTTGTTGAACGACGGCTTATCGAGAACGATCTCAAACAGCGCGTTCAGAAGCTGCTCCGCCTCCGCGTCGCTGCCGACGAAGCGCTTGTCGAGCAGCTCGCGCTTGGTTATCGCAAGCTGACTGATGTCGTAACATTCGTTCGTTTCTATTATCTCGTTGAGCGCCGCAAGGCTCGCGCGGAGCTTTACGGTCATCTCGGGCTCGCTGTCGAACAGTCTCGCGCGGCTGTCGGCTATCTCGCACTGGAGCAGGTCGCGCAGATCGGTAGGTCCAAGCTCGCGGATAAGCGCTTTAAGCTCTTTTCGCGATTCGGGGATACGCACGTCGTGATGATAGACAAGCCAGCTTATCTCGTCCATCATATTTTTCGGGAACTCAAGCCGCCGCATAATGCCCTCTGCGAGCAGTCTGCTGCGCTCGCTGTGCCCCTTGAAGTGACCGTGACCGTCTCCGTCGATAAACATACAATCGGGCTTGCCGAGGTCGTGGAACAGCATTGTAAAGCGGATCTCGGGCTCGGGGAGCGCATATCCCACCGCCTTGCATATATGCGTCCACACGTCGAAATCGTGGTGCTTTGTAAGCTGAACCAGCCCAATGCACGGCTCTATCTCGGGGAGGACGTATTTAAGCACGTCCGAGTTTTTCTCCAGTGCGCGAGCGGCGTATTTGCCCATTACGATCCGCGTCAGCTCCTCGCGTATCGAGTCCGCGTCGGCGTAATCGAAGCAGGCGACGTTCGCGCGCATACAGTTGCGGGTCTGCTCCTCGATCTCGTACTCGTCCTCGGCGCAGTAGCGTATCGCCTTTAAAAGTCTTGAGGGCTTTATCGTGAAGCTCTTGGACATATCGTAGATAGTCTCGGTCGTCGGCTTGCCGCCTACCTTGACGTTGACCGTAACGTTCTCGCCGATAGCCACCACCTGCTTTATCTCGCCCGTCAGCGCGCTTCTGCCGTCGTACGGGTCGATAAGCCCCGCTTTCGGCGAATACGCCATAGCGTTCATCGTAAAGCCGCGCCTCGCCAAGTCCGTCTCCAGGTCCTCGGCGTACATTACCCTGTTGCCGACTACCTCGCGGCGGTACGGCGATATCTGGATAACCATTCCCACGACGGTCACCAGTATCTCACCGCGCGACATTCCCTCGTCGGAGATACGGTATTCGCGGAACGCGAACATTATATCGTTAATTTCCGCGTTGGTCACTATATCAAAATCCTGCGGCGAGTTGCCCAGTATGAGCTCGCGCACGCAAGCCCCGACAACATAAGCCTCAAATCCCGCGCTCTCAAGGCGCTCCAGAGCCTCGATAACGGGTGCCGGTAAAATAATCATAGTATCAATCCCTTTGTTTCAAATTCGTTTGACGGTCACGGCTTTTAAAAATGTCTTATGAGCCGTTATCCGATTGCTATGCCCTAAGCAATTCCTTGTCAGACCTCATAATTAACCTCCATAAAGTTATTATTCATCTTTATTACTATTGACATTCGGTATATAAACCAGTTCCTCTTCATAGTATACAAACCCATCCCTCCTAAAATCGCTATCATAGGTAATATTCATAACTTCAAAGTGATTAGATTTTATGTCGTTAGCTTTCTCATTGCATATATTTATTGTTTCTTGATCTCCAAAAAAACAATCTATACACATATATAAAGAGTAAAAATCTAATGTCATTTCTTGTATGGCATTATTCAGCTTATCAATATCAGCAGACTCACTTTTGTTTATAACGATCCAAACGCCAGTTTTATTAGTATCTTTCTCATCACTTTGAGCAAATGATTCAGAAAATGCCTTTACAGTTGCCTCGCTTGCTGAACGTATACCCGAATCGAATGAAGGATGAAGAGGCATAACATTAACCTCGGACGCAAATGTTTCGTAGTATTTTGACAAAACGTTGTCTATGTTTTCTTTCATTTGCTTTCTTATAACGTTGCGAATATATTCATCATACACGGTACGCTCTCCGCCAAAGTTGTTCACCTCATAGTTAAATACAATATTCTCATCGGATTTCGGAGAGCAAGTGCCAACCAATTCCCTATAATACTGCCCGGAACGAACACCTATTGAAACAACCTCAAACTCCTCGCCATACTTATCCCGGAGCGCGTTTTGGATATATTCCCGTGCTCCCGCCTTGGTAAGTCCGTCCCAAAAGCTGGGCATAAAGCTCGGCACTTCTTTGCACCCGGACAGCGTTACGACCGACAGCAAGACCATTACAGCCGCGAGAAATCTTTTCATTTTGCCGGTCACCTCCCGTCTTACCCACTTTAACTCCATAATACCTCATAATAATTATACACCATTTCTCTCCGCAATTCAAGAGAAATTTGCGACATAATTTTGTATAAAATGACTAATTGGTGAAAACTGCAAAAAATTTTTATAAAAGCACTTGCATTTTTGTTGAATATGTTATATAATATGAGTAATGAGTTTGCAGAATTTATAAAAGTGTGTATTATTTCTGCATTTCAAAATCAAAAACCGGAGGTACTTTTCAAATGAAAACATTCAAAGCCGACAACATACGCAACGTTGTCTTAGCAGGTCACGGCGGCAGCGGAAAGACCGCTCTCGCGGAAGCTATGCTCTTCAAATGCGGTTTGACCGACAGAATGGGAAACACCGCCGAGGGCAATACCGTATGCGATTTCGACGCGGAGGAGATCAAGCGCAAAATCTCGATCAACGCGTCTATTGCCAATATGACCTGGAACGACACCAAGGTCAACGTTATCGACGCTCCCGGTCAGTTTGATTTTGTCGGCGGTCTGCACGAGGGTATCCGCGCTGCGGAGAGCGTTATCATCACCGTAAACGGCAAGGACGGCGTATGCCCCGGCACGATAAAATCCTATCAGCTCGCGGTCAAGAACAACAAGGCTTGTATGATGGCCGTTACCTGTATGGAAGTTGAGAACAGCGATTTCTATCGCGTATTCACGCAGATGAAGACCGTTTTCGGTCCGTCCGTCTGCCCTATCGTCGTACCCTATGACAAAAACGGTCCGGTCGAGGCTTACATAAACCTCCTGACCATGAAGGCTTACAAATACGATAAAAAGGGCGTTCCCACCGAGGTCGAGATGCCCGCTTCCGAAAACCGTATCGCGGGACTTCGCGCGGCTATGGCGGAGGCAGTTGCCGAGACCAACGAGGAGTTTATGGACAAGTTCTTTATGGAGGAGGAATTCACCCAGGAGGAGCTTGTAAAGGGTATTCACGACGGCGTTGCAAGCGGAACGATAACTCCCGTAGTGTGCTGCGCGAACGATACGCTCTCGGGCGTTGATATGCTCCTCGACGCGGTGACGAAAATGCTGCCGTCTCCCAATGAGAGAAAGCTCGAGACCATTGACGGCTCTCCCGCCGATTACGACGAAAACAAGCCGTTCAAGGGTATCGTATTCAAGACCGTTGCCGATCCGTTTGTAGGCAAGATAAGCTATGTAAAGGTAGTGCAGGGCAAGCTCACCGCAAAGTCCGTTCCCGTTTCGACCTCCGGCGCGGAGCTTCGCTTCGGCAAGCTCGTGACCGTCTGCGGCAAAAAGCAGGACGAGACCGCCGAAGTGCTTGCGGGCGACCTCTGCGCGGTAACGAAAATGGAAGCGAACACGGGCGACACTATCTGCGACCCCGCGGATACCAAGTCTCTGGCAGGTATGGAGTTCCCGAAGGCGTGCTATTTCAGAACGCTCAAGCTCATTCGCGGCGGCGACGAGGGCAAGCTCTCCACCGCGATAAAGCGCCTGCTCGAGGAGGACAGGACCCTCGAATACGTTCACAATCACGAAACGCACGAGCGAATGATCGGCGGTCTCGGCGAACAGCACCTCGACGTTACGGCGGCTAAGCTCAAGGCGAAATTCGGTCTCGATGTGGAAATGGTCGCTCCGCAGGTCGCTTACCGCGAGGCTATCCGCAAGAAGGTCACTATCGAGAGCAAGTACAAGAAGCAGTCCGGCGGTCACGGTCAGTACGGTCACGTCAAGATCGAGTTCGAGCCGTATGATGGCGACGCGCTGCTGTTCGAGGAGAAGATATTCGGCGGCTCCGTTCCCAAGAATTTCTTCCCCGCTATCGAAAAGGGCTTGCAGGAGGCTGCGGAAAAGGGCTCTATCGGCGGCTATCCCGTCGTTCGGCTGAAAGCGACATTGCTCGACGGAAGCTATCACCCCGTGGACAGCTCGGAAATGGCGTTCAAGACCGCCGCTTCCATGGCGTTCAAGGATTGTATGAAGATCGCCGAACCGTATCTGCTTGAACCGATACAGAGCCTTAAAGTGCTCGTTCCCGACGACAAGCAGGGCGACGTTATGAGCGTATTGTCCAAGCGCCGCGGCTCGGTTCTCGGAATGAACAGTATGGGCGACGGAATGACCGAGCTTATCGCGGAGGCTCCCGAAGCGGAAATGCTCGACTTCGCGCTGGTTCTCCGTCAGATAACGCAGGGTCTCGGCGAGTTCTCCGCGGAGTTCGCGAGATACGAAATGGCGGCGGCAAAGTAACTTAAGGCTGTGGTGCTTCCTTTAAGTTCACATATTTATCGGCGTCGGAAAACGGCGCCGATTTTTGCCGTATTTTTAGCGGCGTTTCGGGCTAAAAATTCTAAAACAATATTGACATTTTCGTCAAAATATGCTATGCTATATGTAGCGGTTTTGTATCGGCATTAGGAAAAATATTGTGCAAAATTGTGCAAAACCGCCTATTTTTTTTGGTGAAAGGATTGACCAAAGTGGGAAAAGGGAAAAGCTCTATTAAAAAGAAAACGCTCCTTGTGAGCCTGCTACTTATGCTGGCGCTTATTATTGATATAACGATAAGCACCGTTATTCAGTACGTCCGCACCGAGGAAAACGTAAAAACGACGCTCGGAGAAAATCTTGACAGCGCTATAACGCTGGTTGAGAGCGGACTTGAAAATATTACCATTCTGGTAATGGATCACGCCAACGACTACGAATTCTGGAACGGGACCGCCGAGGAAAAGGCGGCTCACGCACAAATGATCGCGTCGTATGACGACAATGTAAACAATCTGATATTTATGGACAGCGACGGAACGTTCCATAACGGCGAGATACCGCAAAACGTTCTTTCGGCGCTGAATTCCTCGCAGACGGTAATGACGACCCCGAGCGACGCGAATTCGGTGTTTTATCTCGGCGTAAAGCGCTCCGACGGCGCGGTGCTCTGTTCGGAGATGAAAGCCTCCAAGCTTTCGACCATTCTTGTGGGAAGCGCGTTCGATACACTCATTATTTCGAGTGACGGCTCGCCGATCGCGTCCGAGATAAAGAACGGCACTCCCGCGACAAATTATTCACAGTTTGTGCAGAAGTCGGACTCGCGCATTGTAAACGCCGTACCCGAGGGCGGCGGACTGTACGAGCGTTACTGCTACGCGGCTGCCGCTATTGACGGCACGGACAGCTGGACTGTACTTATAAGCGTAAAGTCGGGCAACTATTACCGCGGCGTAATGGTCGGATTTTTCGCGAACATCGTGGTTATCCTTCTTATGATCGGTCTTATAGTGATAATGGACATATTCATTTCCGGAAATATGCTTAAGCCCTTGGAGAACGTTCACGCGAAGATAACCGAAATGGCTTCGGGAAATCTTTCGGGAGCGCCGATCAAGATCCGCAACAACGACGAAATGGGCGAGCTTGCCTATGCGGTCAATACAATGACGGAATTCAACAAAAACATAATCGGCGATATTTCCTACTACGCCGAGGAGATCGCCAAGCAGAACCTCTGCGTAAAGCCCAAGGCGCAGTACATCGGCGACTATCTGCCCGTAAAGCAGTCGCTCGAGCGTATCTGCGAGTCGCTGAGCGATGTCGTTTCACATATCGAGGACGCGGGCCGCGACGTGAGCACAAGCTCCGCGCAGATGTCCACAAACTCTGCGGTGCTGTCTCAGGCGGCGGCAGAGGAAGCGAATACCGTTGCGCAGCTTAACGACAGTCTGCACAACGTTCACGATCAGATCAACAGCAACGCCGAAAAGGCTGTACTGGCGCGCAGCATGACCGACGAGACCGTTGACGCAATGAATCTGGGCAGCGAGAAGATGTCGAGAATGCTTGACGCTATGCGCGAGATAAACTCCACCTCCTCGCAGATCGCGAATATTATCAAGACTATTCAGGACATTTCGTTCCAGACGAATATACTTTCGCTCAACGCGTCCATTGAGGCGGCGAGAGCGGGAGCGGCAGGAAAGGGCTTTGCGGTAGTTGCGGGCGAGGTTGGAAGCCTTGCCAACAAGACCGCCGAGGCTGCCAAGTCAACGACAAAGCTCATTGAGACTTCTATAAAAGCAGTGGAACACGGTACGGTCATCGCTAATGAGAGCGCGGAAATGCTCGATATGATCGTCGGCAAGGCGGGCGAGTCCGCAAAGGTTGTAGAGGAGATCGCGGACGCTTCCACCAAGCAGGCGGATTCCATCAAGCAGATTCTCGAGGGTATGAACAGCATTTCCACGGCGGTAAATCAGATAAGCGTTTCCGCAAGAGAGTGCGCGGATTCCTCCGAGCTTCTCGCGTCCGAGTCCTTAATGCTTCACGAGACGGTTGAAAAGTTCGTTATCGATAAAAACAAGCCAAAGAAGCCGAGCGCGCCCGTTCAGAGCGCTCCCAAGACAGAGCCCAAGTCCGTACAGAGCACGCCTAAGTCTGTTCAGCCCGCGCCGACTGCGCCTAAGCCCGTTCAGCCGAAAAAGACTATCAGTCTTGACGATGAGCCCGTAAAGACAGCCGCGCCCAAGCCCGCTTCAAAGCCTGCGGCAAAGCCCTTTAAGAGCTCACCCAAAAAGACTATCAGCCTTGACGACGAGCCCGCAAAGACAGCCGCACCTAAGCCCGCTTCAAAGCCCGCTGCTCCAAAAGCTGCGCCGCAATCGGCTTCCGCGAGACCCGCGTCCAAGCCCGTTATCAAGCTGGACGATGATGAGTTTTCCGCTCCCGCGGCTGCCGGCAGCGTAGTCAGCAAGGCTACTATGCAGCCCGTAAAGCGCACTATCCGTATGGATAACGATAAATATTAAAATATCCCCGCTGTCGGCGACGGCAGCGGGATTTTTGCAAATCATTTTACAGGAGGAAGATCATGGTTGAGTGTAAAGAATTCGGTTACTGGCAGGGCTACCGCTGCCACCTGATAACACTGAAAAACAAGGACGGATACAGCGCGTCGTTCACCGATTTCGGCGCGGCGATACAGTCGCTGTTCGTTCCCGACAGAGACGGCAATGCCGCGGACATCGTTCTCGGTTATGATACGCTGGACGAGTACGTCAAGGGCGGCTCTACCCACGGCGCGACCGTCGGACGTTACGCAAACAGAATAGGCGGTGCGAAATTCACGCTTAACGGCACGGAATACGAGCTCACGAAGAACGACAACGGTAATTCGCTGCACGGCGGCGAATTCGGCTACAACAAGCGTCTGTGGACTATCGAGAACACGACCGACGGCGACGAGCCCTCGGTAACGTTCGGTCTCACAAGCCCCGACGGCGAGGAGCATTTCCCTGGAATGGTAAAGATAAAGGTCTGCTTCACGCTTGTGAAAAACGGGCTGAGCATACGCTACAATGCCGTTTCCGACAAGGACACGATATTCAACCTCACAAACCACTCGTATTTCAACCTCAAGGGCGAGGGCAACGGCGACATCAAAAATCATATCGTGCAGATAAACGCGCCGAAGTACACTCCCGTTGACAACCTGCTTATTCCTACGGGCGTTATGGCTTATGTTACCGGCACGGCGTTTGATTTTCAGAGACCGAAGCGCGTCGGCGAGGATATGGACAACGGTCGTTTGCCCAACGGCTACGACCACAATTTCGTGCTCGGCGAGGGCAAGGAGATGCGCACCGCCGCGGTAGTAAGCGAGCCGACGACCGGACGCGTAATGACCGTCTGCACCGACAAGCCCGCTATCCAGCTTTACATCGGCATTGGATTGAACGGCGAGGACGGCAAGAGCGGTCACAAGTACGATAAGTACGCGGGCTTGTGCCTTGAAAGCCAGTTCTGCCCCGATACGCCTAATAAGCCGCAGTTCGGAAGCTGTGTGCTCAGGGCGGGCGAGGAGTACTGCTACACCACGTCCTACACGTTCTCCGCAGAATAATACGGAAGTTTTGCGGACGTTACAGACGATAAAAAGCGGAAGAGCAAAATGCTCTCCGCTTTTTTGTTTGAATTTTTATGTAAGATTTCATATTTTTTTACGTCATTATTATTGAAAGGAAAAATTTATTTGGAGGTAACATATGAAATCGAGAATTACGGTAGGCGTTTTCAGCGTAATGATAGCGGTTTGTTCGCTGTCGATAGGCGGCTGTTCGGGAAACAATGCCGAAACGGGCAAAGATATTACCGCAAGTAATATAAAGCAGCCAATTTATAATTCGGATAGTTCTTCAACATTGGAGAATGATTTGTCAGTCAACAGCGCTCCGACCGTGCCGAGCGGTCAGCCTACGGTATTTATCGGTGCGGACGGAGAACCTGTTTACGATACCGATGTTATGAAGATCACTAATTATTACGTTGAGAATTTCAGCAAAACGGCGGCTGAGATCACCAATGAGGACGAGGGAACGGAGATCATCTGCGAGGGCTTTCAATACTTTAAAGAACCCGTGAACACTGTTTACAACAGCTATGACAACCCCGAAATGTTTGACGGATATGAATTCAACGGCGAAATGCCCGTAAACAATAACCCCTGGAAACGCGTGAATGTCGGCGACGAGATATGCGGACTGAAGCTGAAATACGCCGTATCACTATTTTACATCGGATACGGTGATGATAACGATTTTGAGGAGCGCGGTACATACTGCCAATTCAAGGATCCCCATGCATATGAATACGCCGAAAACAGCGCACTTGTCGAGTTTGAGGGCACTCTCACGCTTACGGGATTTCTTTCAAGCTCTCCGAGGAGCTATTATTTCCCCGACGGCGGTTATATGGACTTCTGCCCGATTGAGAACAAGCTCCCCGTTATGTGCTACGACGAATTTTTAACCGAA
Organism: Oscillospiraceae bacterium; assembly: GCA_014799395.1. GTDB lineage: Bacteria > Bacillota > Clostridia > Oscillospirales > Ruminococcaceae > CAG-115. The sequence continues at coordinate 27,885 of JAAVID010000003.1, forward strand.
CCAAACACTTGTTCTGTAATGGGAAACAGCGGCGCGGCGTGCGCGGTCGGTGAGAGCTATATCATTATTAACATAAATAAGGAGAGCAATGTTAAAAATCAACAGAATATCGAGTTCGTTGACGGAATGCCCGGGATCGGTGATACGGTTCTCGCGCGCGTTACGCTCTCCAATATAACCTATGGGTACGGTTATTACTCGGCGGACTTTTCCAACGTTGAGATTTTGTCCGGCGTTTTGGCGCACGAGGACGACGAAATATAAACATAAAAACGGCGGAGCATAAACTCCGCCGTTGCCGTTAATGAAACCCGTAAAGCTGAACCTGCTCAAAGCCGTCCAGCAGCGAATCGGACATCTTGAACGCCTCGTCAACGCCCCTCGCCACGCACTCGATAGGATTATCCGCGATAAAGCACGGCGCGCCTACTCTGTCGGTTATCAGCTCGGGAAGTCCTCCGAGGAGCGCTCCTCCGCCCGTAAGCAGAATTCCGTTGCTGAGTATATCGCCCACCAGCTCGGGCGGCGTGGACTCCAGCACCAGCTTCACCTGCTCGACTATCTCCATTGCGTTCTCGTGAAGAGCCTCGTAGGTGTCAATATCGCTTATCTCAATGCTTTCGGGCAGACCCTTTAGCAAATGCCGTCCGCGAACGATCATCTTCTTCATACCCGTAGGCTTGAATACGTTCGCGATCTCCATTTTCGCTTTCTCGGCGGTTTTCTCGCCTATGAGTATCTTATATTTCTGCGTGATGTGGCGGATTATCGCCGCGTCCATTTTATTGCCCGCCATTTTTACGCTGCGAGACTGCACTATACCGTTGAACGAAGCGATAGCAACGTCCGATGTTCCGCCGCCGATATCCACGACCATAGTGCCGTTCGGGCGCGAAATATCGATACCCGCGCCGATAAGCGCCGCGATAGGCTCCTCGATAAGATACACCTTGCGCGCGCCCGCCGACAGCGCAGCCTCAACGACCGCCCTGCGCTCAACGTCCGTAACGGAGCTCGGCACGCACAACACGATACGCGGCTTGACCATAAAGCCGCCGTTGACGATATTGATAAACTCCTTTATCATCGCCTGCGTCATATCGTTATCCGAAATAACGCCGTCCTTCAGCGGACGAACCGCGACGATATACTCGGGCGTTCTTCCTATCATCTTGTACGCCTCGGTCCCCACCGCGACGACTGCCTTTTTCTTCTTATCGTAAGCCACGACAGACGGCTCGCTCAAAACGATACCTCTGCCCGCAATAGTGATTATAATATTTGCCGTTCCAAGATCAATTCCAATATCTAAAGCCATCTCTTACTCCTACGGTGAAATTACACGATTTCCTCAAATTTCCTCAAACTTGCCATATATTCCCTCACCGAAATATTATACCACATTTTAACCAAAAATTCAACAAGTAAAAATTCCCAAATTATTCATCGTGGAAACAGCGTTTTTTGTTACCGATAAGCTCCCTTATCATTTCCGCCAGCACTATCTTGCGCACGGGCTCCATTCTCTCGCGGAGCTCGCGCGAGCCCGAACGCGCCGATTTGTTTATCCTGGCGAAACGCGCGGGAACCTTTGCGGATATTCTGCGCGAGAACACCTCCACGCATTTGTCGCAGCTGCACGCGTTAAAGCGGTCAAGTATCTCGGGCGCTTCGTATTCTATCGCCGCTTCGGTAAGATTTACGACGACCGAATCCCTATCAGAAAACTCCTCGCCGAGGTCCATTCTCATAAGCTTTGATAACGGCTCGCGACCGCGAAGCTGCTTCGGCACACGGCTTTTCCCCGCCAGAATAACGGGATTTACCGCGTTTTTATCCTGTTCAACCAACCGCATCACCTGCGGGGTCTTATTGCCCGAATTGTCCGCCTCCTTGGTTTTCTTCGGAGTCCTCGGCTTGGCTTCGGGACTGCGAGGTTTTCTGCCCATTTACTTTTCTCCGTTTTTCTTAGATTTCGACTTCTTGTGCGGTTCGATCAGCTCTTTGATGAACGCCTTGTATTCCGTCGTCGCTCTGCACTTCGGCGCGTAGGTCATAACGCTCTCGCCGTGAGCGGGAGCCTCGGCAATGCTTACACAGGCACCGATCTTGGTCTTGAATATCGACGTATCCAGCTGCTGCGCTATCAGCTCCGCCAGCTCCTCGACCTCTTTCGTCAGAGTATAGCGCGGATTGTACTTGTTAAGCAGAATTCCGCGAACACACAGCGACTTGTTGTAATAACGCTTCACCGCGAAAATAGTCTGCTTTAACTGCGCAATGCCCTGTAACGACAATATCTCGCACAACATCGGGATAACAAGCTCGTCCGAGGCGGTGTAGGCGTTTATCGTCAGCACCGACAGCGCGGGGGGCGTATCCAGTATAACATAATCGTACTTTTTGGAGACCTCGCCGAGCTGCTCTCGGAGAACGTATTCTCTGCCGACGCCCGTCATCTCAAGCTCCAGACCCGACAACAGTATATTCGACGGCACAACGTCGCAGGTACTGCCGCTAATTATCGCGTCGCCGATGTCGCAGTTGCCCTTCATCACGTCGTATATCGTGAAATTATCCTCGACCTCCACGCCCAGACTGAAGCTGAGGTTTCCCTGCGGGTCGAGATCCACCGCCAGCACCTTGTATCCCATAGCGGAAAGACCGCCGCAGAGCGCGCTGCACGTCGTAGTCTTTCCAACGCCGCCCTTTTGATTAGTTACCGCAATTACCTTTGCCAACACATTCCCCTCCTACGGAAATTGAGCTTGTTCACCACGCTCTTCTAGGTAAATAAGGGCGCGAGAATGACCGCGCGCCCTTAGCATATTCATAAAAAGCCGTATCAATATCCCTCGGGATCGATATATTCACCCGACGAACTATCCTCCGGAACGTAAACATGATAGTTGGTCTTACCGTTCTTCTTTACATAGTACATTGCGGTATCCGCAAAGGAAATAAGCTCGTTGACGTCCTCGGTATGTTCGGGACAATACGCGATACCGATAGACGCTCTTACGTTGATAAGCATACCCTCGGCGGTCGTATAGCCGAGATACAGCTCGTCGATAATGTCCATCGCGATCTGCTCAAGATTTGCGACGTCCGCCTGGTCGATGTAGCAGAGAACAAACTCATCACCGCCGAAACGTCCCGCAATGCCGCCCTTGTCGTCGACCTTTTTGCGGATAGTATCAGCAACGAAACGAATTACCTCGTCGCCGACGGTATGTCCGTAACGGTCGTTGATAAACTTAAAGTCGTCGACGTCTATAAACATAACGCCGATCTTCTTGGGACCTCTGCGGTCAAGCTCGGAGGACAGCAATCCGATAAAAGTGCTTCTGTTGTAAAGCTGAGACAGGAAGTCGTAGCTTGCGCGCTCGGAGAGCTGAAGCTCCATCTTCTTCTCGTTGTCTATATCCGTCATAACGCCGATTACACGAAGCGGATCGCCGAGACGGTCTGTGATACAAGTCGCGCGCAGCGAGACCCATACGTTCGCGCCGCTCTTGGCTTTAAGCTGATATTCCGCGCTGTATCCCGACTTGTTTTTCAGCAGGGTGTTTATGTCGCGCTTGTACTTCTCCGCGTCCTCGGTGGGCATCAGCGAATCGAGGAACTTACCGTTTGAAAGAGTAGCGCCCTCGGTATTCAGATCGAATTTTGTGAGGGTGTTGTCCGAAACATACATCGTCTCCTTGTGGAAATCCCACTCGAACAGCATATTGTCGGACAGCTCGGAAATGGTTCTGTAACGCTCGCCGTTGATATATACCTCGTCGAGGAAGTCGTTGAACGAAGCCTGGATCATCTCAAGCTCGCTCTTGCCCTTCTTGATATTGAAGCGGACGCTCGAAAGACCTTCTTCCGCATTGATATTGCTCATAGTCTTAAGCATACTCTGCATACCGCCGATAAATCTTCCGATAACGATAAACGCGATAACAGCCGCCAGAACCGCCATAACAACGATCGCGATCCAGCCCATCATATTTGTTTTGAGCGCGAAAGCCGTAAAGGTAGAGCTGTCCGCGATACCTACCCATCTCCAGTTGGTAACGTTCGGGATAACTCCGCACGAATACGCGTACTTGCCCGCCTTGCCGGTTATGCTCTGAGCGTTGCCGTCCGCAACGTTCTGCGTGCGTTCAAAAATACTGTCCTTTTCACCTGTCAGCGCCGCATCTACCTCGCCGCTCTTTTTTGCGGAACCGCTGTTGTCGTAGTTCAGCATATTGCCGTCATTGTCCATAAGAGCGAAGTACGCGTTGGTCTCGAGGTATGTACCCGAGAGAGCCTTCATCAGCATACTGTCGGACTCGGGGGAGATGATAAGGCAGATATATCCGAGCTTGCCGCCTGTTTTATTGTCGGGATTTGCGTAAACCTCGCGGCAGACATACATTGCGTCAAAGCCATACTTCTCCCACGAAACAAGACCCGATACGACGGGCATTCCGTCGGCGTTGAAGTGCTCGAAGCTGCCCTGCTCGACATTCTTTGAGGATATAAGAACGTTGCCGTTGGTATCAACGATAAGCGTATCGTAAATATCCGCCTTATTCTCTGTGAACGAATTTATCGCGTCTTTAGCCGCGCCGTCGTTGCTTTGGGCGTTCTGGACTACCACGTCCATTTTGGACAATGCGGTAGCGTCCGAGATATAACCCGACATAATGGTCTCAACCGCGCCCGCCTTTGTCGCGGATACGGTGGTAAGCTCGTTCATTCTTACATCGTTGCTGTATCCGATTATCGAAAATGTTCCAACTGCACCCAAAATAAGAACGGGAGCTATTGCGAAGATAAGCAGAATACCTATCAAAGCCAATTTAAGAGTTGATTGTCTCATCGTCGATCCCCCTAAAATAAAAATTAAAATATAATAGTGGCGCCTGCCGTATTGCGCGGCTGCGTCAGATCATCTCTTCCTGCGCGACCTCTTTCTGCCGCTGCTCGGACTGCACCTTGTAAATGAACCGTCCGATATAGTCCTCCTGTGCCGCGGTAAGTCCCTGGAACTCACACCCGTACCCGCAGATATTGCCGTCGGCGTCGCGCTGTACTCTGAGCACTCTCACCGCGGCGTTCAGCGGATAATCCGCGAAAAGCTGTATCTCCACGCATAGCAGATCGTCGGGTACAAACTCCACCTCATCGGGGTCGCACATAAGGAACACCCCTCCGACGTTTATATCCAGCACCGCAATAGCAACGGGCTCGTCAAACCTTATGGTTTTCTCGTCGCGGACGAAGAACAGCGCCTTTCCGTTTTCGTGAACCTTTATCTTGAAATATCTGCGGCGCTCCTCAAGCACCCGCGTATCTCCCGAGCGCAGGAGCTGAATGTTCATCTGAGTCTCCATGGAGACCGATACCGCGCCCGAATACCTTATTCTGTCGGAGCTTTTAGTCGTCATAACGACGGAAACTATCTTATTGCGGTCAAGCTCTGGGAGGTCTCTTCCCTTTATCATAACGATACAATCCTCGTCGGACTGCATACTTTTGGGAATGATAAACCCCTTTTCCGCCGCGATTATGATATTTCCTTTCTCGTCAAGCACCTCGACCTTTATGACCTTGCTGCTCAAAATCAAACGCATCAAACCCTTTATCAACCATATTTTCAACGCACGGTGTATAAATTACACTATTGTGCAGAATAATCCTTCTATCATTATACAATATTCACCTAAATAAATCAAGTGCTATTTAAAAAAATCTAAAAAAATTACAGTTTTTTTTAAAATTTTTGGCTAACATAACGATTAAGTTGCAAATATTGAGATATTTTGCGCTTGTTCGTTGACAAGTCCTTGGGTGAAAATTCTGAACGAAAACACGGTATTATCCTTTTCAAACATAAACTCGCGCTGTTCGGAAAGGGCTTCGGAGCCCTGTTCCTCGAATATCGTGATCTCCGAGAGCCAGCCGCTCACTCCGCCCATAGTCTCCTCGGCGAGACTGCTTTCGGTGTAGTAACCGTTTACACGGTACTCGAACACCGTGCTGTCGTGCGTCGTCCTCGCGAGCGAGCCGACGGTCAGATCCTCGTTTACGATGTTCTCAAGCGACTGAGACGAGAAAAGCGCCAGCGCGTCCTCCGAGGGCGCTTCCGCGTAGACTATATAGCGCTCGCCGTTCTCTTCGAGATCCTTTTTCAGCTCCTCCGCCGAGGCGTAAACGTCGGGATTGCGGCTGTATGTAACGTCATAAATATCGTCTCCCGTAAAAATTTTCCAGTCCTCGGGAAATCCTATGCTCACGCCCGCCGAAGCTACCTCGGCGGCATTGCCGTTCACCGTGACTTTATCGCTCGAACAGCCGCTCAGCATAAGCGTCAGCGCGAGTGCCGCGCATAATGATCGTTTCTTCATTTACTTGATCAAACTCCTTATATCCTCGGGAAGCGCGCTTTCAAGCTTTACGCGCTCCCCCGTCACGGGCTGAGCGAACTCTGCCCGTCCGCAGTGCAGAGCCTGTCTGCCTATCGCCGAACAGTCGCCGCCGTACATATCGTCGCCGCACAAGGGATAGCCGATATGCGCGAAATGAACGCGTATCTGATGAGTTCTTCCCGTTTCGAGTACTATTTCCAGCAGCGTCCTGCCGTTTTTATGAAGAACGGCTTTATACCGTGTAACGGCGGACTGTCCGTCCTCCCTTACCGTGCGCTTTATAATGCTGTCGCCCTCCCGTCCTATCGGCAGGTCTATCACGCCGCTTCCCTCGATAATACCGTCTATCACGGCGAAATATGTCTTTGAAACGCTCTTGATAAGCAATGACGCGGCTCGGCGGTTCTTCGCGCACACGCAAAGCCCGGAGGTGTTCCTGTCGAGCCTGTTTATCGGGCGGAACGCCGCGTCCGGAAACATCGCCGCGTACAGATTGGCGAGCGTGTCCGTTCTGTGCCGTATCGACGGGTGAACGGGCAGAAACGGCGGCTTGTCGAAGACGATAACGTCATCGTCCTCATAGACCGCCGCCGCGCGGATATCGGGGTTCGACTCAACGTTTTCGTTCGCGCTGTCGTCCATAACCACGCGGAGAATATCGCCCCCGTTTACTCTGTCGACCGTGCGGAGAAGCTCTCCGCCGCGAGTAATGCCGCCGCTCTGCTTGAGCTTGGTGACTATCCTGCGCGAAAAACCGTGCCTACGGAGGAAGTCCAGCGCCGTCAGCCCGCCGTCCGCTTCACTTACGGTAAATGTCAGCTCCCTCATCTCGTAAGAGCCAGCTTGGGGATATTGCCGTCCTCGGAAAAGCCTATGACATTGTACATAAACAAGACCTCGGTAAACTCGTCCATTTTGACAAGGCTGTTCAGACCCGTGTTTATATAACGCATATCCACCATCGTTATTTTGCTGTAATGCTTGGACAAAAACGGTACGAGCGAGTGCGCGTAGCTGTCCTTTATCATAAGCAGGCTCTTTCCGTTGTCAACGTTCGTCTCGATAGTCACGATAGGCACGTTGCTTCCCGTATAGGACGAGTATTTGTCCTTTTCGTCCAGGAATTCGCGGACGTAAAGGCTGTCGTAGACGTTGACCTCGCGGTCGTTGCGGCAGGTCATCTTTACGGTCGGCTCGCCGTTAGCTANGAAATANTACTCCATNATATCGGGCTGNATACCGTCGTCGAGNGTCTTGGAGTAGAGCGTTCCGCGGAAGTCGCGGCTCGCGGTCTCGATNTTGAACGCGTTCAGNCCGTAGGCGCTGTAATTCAGCGACTTCGCCGCCGCCTGATANGCGTAGAACGCNCCNANNCTCGTCCAGTGNTGNTCNGTGCGGTAGTAGACATATTCNTTNGCNTGACCNGAAATGTAGCTNAGACAGTCNATNGTGCCGATATTNTCCATTTTNGANTACACGCTGTCGATAAACGCTTTNTCGCTCATNAGNCCCGTNTANGAGGGTATCNGCGNNCCGAATATNTCCTGCGAGGTCGGNGCGAGCATNATATACATCGGTATNTCGGGGAANTNCGCCGCAAACGCGTTCATTGCCTTTATCGAGGCGTTTACGGTTTTNTCGTNATAGCCCTTGAANGTCTGCACGAGCTGNTCGTCGAGCGTGTACACGCCGTTCAGCTCGCGCTGTCCCGAGAGCCTTGNCAGCGCGTTCGAGGANTTNACCCANANCTCTCTGCCCGCCATATGGTCGCAGAANTAGGTCTCAAAGTCGTCCTTGAACGCCTTGCCCTCNCGGTTGTTGATATATTTCCACTTCACCGCNTTGAGGTAGTCGTCTATGCTCTCCGCTTTNTTCCACTTATTNNGGTCGATAAGCGTGGGCATTTTCGCGAGNGAGCGGTTTTCGTTNTCGCTCCTCTCCNGNTTCGGNAGCGNCNNGGTANNTATCGGTATAACNAGCAGGACGATCGCGAAAAGCGCTATCATCAGCTTNTTNGGNGTCATTTTGAATTTCACGGTCAGCCCTCCTCAGAANTTGAAATANANNAACGGNTGNTANGTCGAGGTGGTGATAAACGCCACGCTCGCGAGCATTACCGCCGTCTGCGCTATCGGATAGCCGTACTGNACCCACGACGGCGCTTTTTCCTTGATNTTNCCGATAATNGTNTTGAGCGCGTCGGTACTGCCGAANACCGCNATNGCGAACATCACGCCGTAGTTNACGAACGCGTTNGTCGCGTAATNGTCGNCNAAAACGCCGTTGGCNCCNAACATCGCNCCGATATAGGTGAATACCTGGTTAAACATATCGCCGAAGTTGATAGTNCCCGGCGCNACGCCGTCGAACATTATCCACCCGAACACCACCAGCACGAACGTNTACANCCAGCTGAACAGCGACGGTATCTTCTCCAGCCACTTGCCGAGGAACAGCTTTTCAAGCACTATCAGCACNCCGAAATACGCTNCCCACAGCATAAAGTTCCACGAAGCGCCGTGCCANACGCCCGTTATCGTCCACACTATCAGCAGNTTNATNACGGTNCGANCNGTNCCCTTTCTGCTGCCGCCGAGCGGGAAATANACGTAGCTCTTGAACCACCCGCCGAGGGTCATATGCCAGCGCCGCCAGAATTCCGAGATACTNTTGCTCATNTACGGATAATCGAAGTTTTCGGGGAAGTTGAAGCCCATCATCTTNCCGAGNCCTATCGCCATATCGGAGTAGCCGCTGAAATCGAAATATATCTGGAACGTAAACGCGAGTATCCCGAGCCAAGCNGTGCCNGCCGAGAGCTGCGAGTANTCCATCGCCTTGACNTCNGTCCANAGCATACCGATATTGTCGGCGATAAGCACCTTTTTGCCGAGACCCGTGATAAACCGCGAGATACCGCCGCCGAGCATATCCTCGGTTATCCTGCGGTCGTCGATCTCGTTCTGAACGTCCTCGTAGCGCACNATAGGTCCGGCGACTATCTGCGGGAACAGNGTCACGAACGCCATAAAGCTCGCGGCGTTCTTCTGCACCTTTATCTTGCGGCGGTACAGATCGATAGTNTAGGACATCGACTGNAACGTGAAAAAGCTGATACCGATAGGCAGCGGCAGGCTGTCTATCTTGCCGACAAGTCCTCCGAGCAAGGCGTTGTACGCGGTCACAAACGGNTTNTGTATNTCCANACCGAACCANCCGTTAATAGANCCGATAAGGAAGTCCGANTACTTGAATATCCCCAGCAAGCCCAGATTCATCACCANNGANACGATAAGGCACGCCGTGCGAACCTTNGGCTTGTCGTCGTTCTTGTCGATAATGCGCCCCGCCGTGTAGTCGATAAACGTGCTCAGTATCATGGCGAGGACGTANATAGGCTCGCCCCACGCGTAGAACAGCAGACCGCTCACCAGTATTACAACGTTCTTGAGCTTTTTCGGAACGATATAATAAAGTATAAGCGTTATGACAAGAAACGCAAATAAAAACGTTAAGCTCGAAAAGACCATAAAAATCTCCCNATTAAATTTTTTCTATATCCTCTATCTCGGCGTAGAAATTCGCGCTGACGAAATAACCTCCCGCCGCTCCATGGATATTTTTAAGTGTTACGCGCACATGGGCAACGGAATTACCGCCGAATATCTCCTCTTGATCTATATTTGTATCATCGATATTGCCAAGTACCCAAACGTCGCCTGCGTCGCTTTCAACATAACCTATATCGCTGTTAATATAGCTTGCCCTGAAAATATCCATTTGCGGATCATATGAGTCGGATATTACGGGAATACCTTTCGTAACCGTCGGATCGGGAACAAACTGAATATCGCCGACATCTAACAAGTAATCGCTATCGTTAGTTGTTATGAACAGTGTACCCTCCAATGTCAGCTCGCCGTCAAGCTCTATCTCCATTTTGTTCAGCGTACCCTGCATTAGGGGATTGTGCAGATATTCCGCGCGCTTTACCGTAAGTCCGCAGTCCAGCGTATCGCCCGCCTTTATCTTGAACCATTCCGGCTCGGGGAGCTTTGCGGTCTCCTCATCGCGCTCCTTAAAGGTTTCCTCATCGGGAAAAGCTCCCGTATAGAAATAAGGACGGGCGTAACGGATATACGCGAAATCGTATTTCAAGACCGTGCTTGTCGTTTCCTCGCTCAACAGCATACCTTTTTCGTCGTATGTCTGATCGATGAACTTACCGATCCCGCTGTCAAAAATATCGTCAGCGTCCGCCGCCTGCATAGTTATGCCGTCCGGACCGACAAAGTTCGTTATTTTCAGCTCGCTCAGCAGTCTTTGAGCCTCCTCGCTCAGCTTGCTTTCGGGAACGTCCGAAACGCTTTCGGAGCTTTCCACGCTTTCGGGAACGCCGTCCGCCGAGCTTTCGGGCTGCGACGTAACCGTCGAACTTGACGAGTTGTCCGAATTCGGCACGCTTTCCGAATTCCTCTCCGTATTATCACACCCTGTAAATACCGTCAGTAAAGCCGTTGCCAATAAAATTGCTGTGATTTTTTTCATAATGATTTCCATATCCTTTCTTAAATAGTAAAATAGTATGCCGAAAAGTTATTTCATCAGATCAATTCAATTTCCCTGATAACAGCCGTTGACCCAACGCCGCGCACGATATCTCCAACTACCACTCTGACCTTAACGTACATATCGCCCTCGCGCAGCTCGCTGTCGATATCGGCGATGTTTCCGAGTAAAATATCCGCGCCGTCGCCGTACCAGCCGTAAAAGCTGTTGTTGACATAATGCCGCGCCTTATATTCATCTTCATAATTTATATCCAAAAGTGTGCAGGGTATCTTCACGCTCGACGCGCTGTCGGGATAGAAAAATATTTTTCCGCCGTTTTCGGGATAAAGAGGATTTTCCTCGGTCACCACAACAAACCCCGTAAGTTCGACATCGCCCTCAAACTCGATATAACCCTCCTCGTAGAACTGCTCCGAGCCCTCAAAGCCCGTAGTTCCAAAGTGAGAGCTTGCGGCTTTTACGGTCAGACCGCCTATCTCGTCTCCTACGTTTACACGCGTGAATTCATAGCTGTCGGGCAGCTCCTCGCCGATATAGTAATAATTTTCTCCGTCCTCGCTCGCTTCAAAAAGCTCGGGGTGTGACATAAAGTCCACCGACGGACGCGGCGTGTAAACATATGTAAAACCCTCGCAGACCGCCGAAAAGTTTTCGGGGTCGAGAGTGTCCGTCGGGACCTCTTCTCCCTTTTCGAGGTCGTAGGTGGTCAACTGCGTTATCTCGCTCGTGTATATCGGCTCGCCGTCCAAGCCCTTTAATATCGTGGGCTCGCCAAGCTGTTTTTCGGGAACATCGGAAACGCTTTCGGAGCTTTCCGCGCTATCGGAAACGCCGTCCGCCGAGCTTTCGGGCTGCGACGTAACCGTCGAACTTGACGGATTGTCCGAATTCGGCACGCTCTCTGAATTCCCCTCCGTATTATTGCACCCGGTAAATACCGCCAGCAAAGCCGTTGCCAATAAAATTGCCGTGATTTTTTTCATAATGATTTCCATATCCTTCCATAATTGTTGGTAAGATTTTACTTACACAACAATTATAGCATATTCTCACGCGCAATTCAATCGAAAAGGGTTACAATTCGGTTACAATTTGGTTACAAAACGGTTACAGTTTTTCAAGCTCCGCGAAAAATTCCTCACGCGAATACATCACGTTGAGTATCTCCAACAGCATATTCGCCGACAATCTTACGGGCAGTCCCAGACTGCGCTGTAATTTCGCGCGCTTGTCCGCGGAGTTTTCGCCGCCGACAAGCCCCAGCTCCATAAGGTCGGCTTTGGTGATCGGGTCTTTGCGGACGGTCTGCTCCTCGGCGAACACTCCCGCCTTGCGGAACGCCTCGAGAAGTATCTCGTCGTCAACGCCCTCCACGCCGAGCTTTCCCTCCGCCGAGGGCGCGCGCTTGCGGCGCTCCTTTCCCGGAATATCGGGAATGTAAACGTTGATGACCTCGCCGCCGCGCGTAATGCTGCGCAACCGCGAGCGTATCTGAAAGCCCGCGCCGTCGCTGTCGGTAAGGATTATTATGCCCGTTTTTTTCGCTAACATTTTGATAAGCTCGGCGGTTTCTTTATCTCTGTACAGCTCAAAGCCGTTAGTCGGGATTATCACCGCGTCGACAAGATTTGACAGACGTATTTTGTCATACTTGCCCTCTACTATTATAGCTTGCTTTATTTTCAGCATTTCATTCTCCGAGCCGTTTTTCGGCAACGCCGCACAATTATTGTCTTAGAGCGTTAATGTGAACACGCTCTAGTTGCGCGGCAAAGAAGCTATCTCGATAATAGCTTTCTCAATAAGCTGACGTTTATCCGCCTGCGACGAATTCAGCAGTCTGTTGGTATTGTACAGCACCTCCACGCATTTCCCGAGATAGCGCTCGGAAAGCCTGTCGACGCTGCGGTAGGCATTGTTCATCACAAAGCTTCTGTTAGGCGGATACTTAAACGCCGCCGACGCGTCATACGCCGTCTTTTTCGCGAGCTTTCCGAGCTTGGCTCTGTACAGGTCGATAAAGTGACCCGAAAGCGCCGATAATATCGAGTTCGGCTCGGCGTTCTGCGCGAACACATCGTTAAGTATCTCCAGCGCGCTGCTCGTCCGCCCCGCGAAAAGCTCTTTCGCGAGGTTGAAAATATTTGTGTCGATACGCTTGGGAACAAGCCCCTCAATATCCGCCGCGGTTATCTCTCCGCTGTTCCTGTACGAGCAGAGCTTCGCGAGCTCGTTTTCGAGCACGGTAAGGCTGTTTCCGCATTCCCGCGCAAGAAGCCTCGCGTTCTCCGGCGACAGCGAGCAGCCCGCCTTAGCCGCTTCTTTCTGCGCCCTCGCCGCGACCTTGTCCTCCGTGAGATACATCATCTCGCACGACACGCCCACGCTTTCGACCGCCTCGATCATCTTTTTCGTGGCGGCTTTGGGCTTCTTCTCATACGCGATATTCTCCTGCGCGATTATCAGCACGCTTGTCTCCGGGATATTCTTTATAAGCGCGAGATACGCCTTATGCTCCGCCGCTTCCAGACTATCAATATCCAGGTCCTTTATCAGCACGCACTTGTACTCCGAAAAAAACGGCATATTCTCCAGCTGATCGGACAGCGCGTCGGCTTTGGGCGCTTCCGTGTAACGCACGAAATTCATATCCCGCGCGTCCTCGGGCACGGCAAGCTCCGTTATCTTGTCCGCGAAAAACCGCACAAGATAATCCTCGCTGCCGTACAGAAAATACGCCCTTTCGAGCCGCCCCGACTTCAAGTCCGTTTTCAGACGGTTTTCGTTAATATTTCCCATATCCCGGTCATACCATACTTCCGCCCAGCTGTTTGCCGCCCAGAATATGGAAATGCAGATGACGAACGCTCTGACAGCCGTGCTCGCCGATATTTGATACCACGCGGTAGCCGTCGGCAAGACCCTCCTGCCTTGCGATCTCCGCGATCTTCGCGAAGATATGCGCTATTACAGCCGCGTTCTCCTCCGTTACCTCGTCCACGCCGCCGATATGCTCCTTGGGGATCACCAGAATATGCGCGGGCGCCTGCGGAGCGATGTCGCGGAACGCCAGTATCTTATCGTCCTCATAGACCTTAGTCGAGGGAATTTCCCCCGCGATTATCTTACAAAACAAACAATCCATCTTTAACTCCTTTGCGAAAAAAGGCAGCGCCGTCCGTGATTTAATTATGCGCCCGAACGCGCTGCCTGTTATTTTTTACTTGATCTGCTTACTTGATATACTTCGCCGCAATATCCGCCGCCGCGTTAAGCGCGTCGCCGAGCTTGGATGCGTCGGGAACACCCGCCATTGCCTGGTCGGGCTTTCCGCCGCCCTTGCCGCCGGCGGCCGCCGCGACCTCGCGGACTATCGTGCCGGCGTTCGCGCCCTTCGCTACCGCGCTCTTGGAGCACTTGCAGAGGATATTCGACTTGCCCTCGTTAGTGCCCGCGAGAACCGCGACAAAGCAGTCATACTTGTCCGCCAGCGAATCGCCGATCTTGCGCAGACCGTCCGCGCCGGTGCCGTCAAGCGCCGCGGTGATCACCTTAACGCCGTTTACGTCCTTTTCGTCGAGATTTCCGAGCTGAGCGTTAGCCGCCGCCTGCTGCATAGCCTCGATCTTCTTGTCCTTGTCGCGCAGCTCCGACATTACGCTCTCGCAGCGCGTTACTATCTCGTTCGCGTTGGGAACTTTAAGCGCCGCAGCCGCCTTGTCGAGCGTGTTCAGCGAGCTGTTGAGCATTTCGAGAACGCCCTCGCCCGTCACCGCCTCGATACGTCTTACGCCGCTTGCTACCGAGCTTTCGGAAACTATCTTGAACAAGCCCGCCTGCGCGCTGTTCTTCAAATGCGTACCGCCGCAGAACTCGGTCGAGTATTCGCCGACGGAGACCACGCGTACAACGTCGCCGTACTTCTCGCCGAACAGCGCCATCGCGCCCTTTTTCTTCGCCTCCTCAATGGGAAGCTCCTCCGTAACGACCGGGACAGCCGCGAGGATAACCTTATTTACATACTCCTCAACGCGCTTTATCTCGTCCGCGGTCATTGCGCTGAAATGCGTGAAGTCGAAGCGGCAGCGGTTCGGGTCAACATACGAGCCGCTCTGATGAACGTGGTCGCCGAGAACGCTGCGCAGAGCCGCCTGCAAAATATGACAGCTCGTATGGTTGCGCTGAGTAGACATACGCGTTTTCTCATCGACAGCCGCCGTTATCTTGTCGCCGACGGAAAATCCGCCCGCCTTGACGGTACAGCTGCACACGAACTGACCGCCGCCGAGCTTCTGCGTGTCCAGAACCTCCATTACGCTGCTGCCGTTCGCGATAGTGCCCTTATCGCCGACCTGACCACCCATTTCCGCGTAGAACGGCGTGTCCTCGATAACTACCGATACCTTGTCGCCCTCGCCGCAAAGCTCCGCCATTTCGCCGTCCTTGACGAGCGCGAGTATCTTGGTATCGCTCGTAAGCGAAGTATAGCCGACAAAGTTGGTCTTGAACGCGTCGAGCGCGGAGTTCTTCGCGTTATCCCAGCCGCCGCCGAGCTTTTTATTCTCGCGCGCGGTCTGCTTCTGAATTTTCATACACTCCGCAAAGCCGTCCTCGTCCGCCTCGAAGCCGTTCTCGAGCAGTATCTCCTTAGTTAGGTCAAGCGGGAAGCCGTAGGTATCGTGCAGCTTGAAAACGTCCTCGCCCTTGAGTACCTTTTCGCCGGACTTCTTGAGATTATCGATCATATCGGAGAGTATCTCGGTGCCCTTGTCGATAGTCTTTGCGAAGCTCTCCTCCTCGGTCTGAATGACCTTCTTGATATAAGCGCGCTTTTCGCCAAGCTCGGGATACGCCGACAAATTCTCGTCGATAACGGTATCGCAGACCTCATGCAGAAACGCCTTGTTATAGCCGAGCAAACGCCCGTGACGAGCCGCGCGGCGGAGCAGTCTGCGCAGAACGTAGCCGCGCCCTTCGTTGGACGGGAGAATTCCGTCGCCCACCATAAAGGTAGTGGAGCGGATATGGTCGGTGATAACGCGAATGGAAACGTCCTTTTTATCGTCCTCGTGATACTTCACGCCGATTATCGAGCAGATCTTGCCCATAATATTCTTTACGGTGTCGACCTCGAACAGGTTGTCAACGTCCTGCATTACGCAGGCAAGGCGCTCCAAGCCCATACCCGTGTCGATATTCTTTGTCGCAAGCTGAGTATAGTTGCCCTTGCCGTCGTTATCGAACTGCGTGAAAACGTTGTTCCATATCTCGATAATGCGGTCGCAGTCCTCCGCCTGCTCGAAGCTTTCAAGAGGACCGTACTTCTCGCCGCGGTCGAAGTGTATTTCCGAGCACGGACCACACGGACCGCTTCCGTGCTCCCAGAAGTTGTCCGCCTTGCCGAGCTTGATTATTCTGTCGCGCGGCACGCCTATCTCGTTCGCCCATATCTCACCCGCCTCGTCGTCCTGCTCGTAGATAGTTACCCACAGCCTGTCCTCGGGAATTTCGAGCGTCTTGGTGAGATACTCCCACGCCCACGCGATAGCCTCGTGCTTGAAGTAATCGCCGAACGAGAAGTTGCCGAGCATCTCAAAATAAGTACCGTGACGCGCGGTCTTGCCGACGTTCTCAATATCGGGCGTGCGTATGCACTTCTGACAGGTCGTCATACGGTGGCACGGCGGCTCCTCGATACCCTGGAAGTACTTTTTCAGCGGGGTCATACCCGCGTTTATCAGCAGTATCGAGTTATCGTCCGCGGGCGGTACCAGCGGAAAGCTGTTGGCGCGCAAATGCCCCTTGCTCTCAAAAAACTTAAGATAGCTCTCGCGGAGCTCGTTCAATCCCATCCATTTCATAATCGTTCCGTCCTTTTTATCGTTGAATTTACAGTTATTTCCATTTATCGGCTATTTTGAAATAACACATACATTATTATTATAACTCATTTTCGGAAAAAGTCAAGGGGTAAAAGTCGAAAATAGGCAAAAGAAAAAAGCTGCCAAAAGGGAAGGCAGCTTTTAAATATGTGCTTTTGACCATATCACTTGATGATCTGGAACTTGCCGATAAGAGGCAGCGGTTTCATCTGACCCTGAGCGGCATTGACAATGCCGATTATCGCAAATACGAGAGTAGCGATACTTCCTACGGGTGCGACAACAAACCAGCCTATGATCGGAATAGCGGATACCGCGCCGATAACGACCCCGGCGATAAACAGCACCAGACCCTGATTTGCGTGGAACTTTGCGAATTCCGTCTTACCCGCGAGAAGTCCTACCAGCCACAAGATACCTATGTACGACAGAATGCCGAACAGCTTGTCATTTGAATCTTCCATTCAGAAAACCCTCCTTATAAATTACTTGCGGCGCCACTTCCGCATTACTAACACTATACCAAAAAATCGCGGGTTTGTCAAGCCTTAAACGGCTTATATGTTGTCCGAGCGACACCATTTTGTAACTTTAAACAAAATTACAAGATTTATATTTTACACAATAGTAAAATATGATGTGGCATAATTACATAAATTGCCATTTACCGCAGATACGGATTATACCGCTTTTCCGTTTCGAGGTCGGTAATGTCTCCGTGACCGCTGAGTATCCGCCAATTCCCCGGCAGCGACTTTATTTTCGCCAAGGTGTCGAGCATTTGTCTGTCGCTGCCGGAGTAGCCGTCAGTTCTGCCTATGCTGTTTTGGAAGATGACGTCGCCGCTGAATATCGCGCCGAACTTCTCGCAGAACAGCAGACAGCTCCCCGCGGTATGCCCCGGGGCAGCCATTACCTTGAACGTCACTCCGCACACCGTAAACTCCTCGCCGTCCGCGAACACATAGTCGGGCGTTACGGGCGCGAACGGCGTGCCCTGCATAAACCACGCCCAGCTCTTGTCCGAGCTCGTGAGCATTTCGGAGTCAAGATCCGGAGCGTAAACGGGCGCGCCCGTCTGCTCTCTCAGCGCCGCGACCCCGGCGAAATGATCGAAATGCCCGTGCGTGATGATTATCGCGCCGACCTCCATATCGTCTCTGTCCATTATATTCGTGATCTCCGCCGCGGACGCGGGGTCGATAACTACCGCCATATCGTCCTCTCCCGGGATAATATAGCAGTTTGCCGCCAGTGCTCCCAACGGGAGCTGAATTATATTGTCCATAGCTCTCCTCACCTTGTTTTTGTGATCTTCGCGCCGCCCTTGGTCTTATTGTAGGAATCCGTCGCGGAAAACGCCTCAATAAGCGACGTTTCCATATCGTTAAGCCGCTTTGCCTTTACGGGAACTATACGCACATACGCTTCCTTGCCGTATTTTATATCCGCGTAAACGTCGCCGTTGCCCTTTCCGTTGAAGTGATTGTGAACGCGCTGACAAACGTTTATCGACTGCCCGATATAGATATTCTCCCAGCCGTAAAACCTCTTAAATCTCACGGGCTTATCGAATATCATTATAACATAGCACCCCAGAAAATCGTTGTATTTATACCCCGTGCGCTCCTTTTCGCCGATTATCCAGTTCTCCTCGAACCTCGTCCAATGCACAAAACCGCCGCGGCGGATCTTACGTCTCAGTCTTGCGTTTCTCGCCTTGGGAGTGCTCCGCGCCCTTATCCATAATATCACCAATATCAGCAGAGCGCCGAGCAGAAGATATTGCTTTAACTCCATAAGCCTTACTGCTTGCCCGTTCTGTCCGCCGAGATCACTCCGGGTATCTTTTTCAGTCTCAGCATAACGTTTGCGAGCTGCTCCACGCCCGCTATCTCGATGGTTATAAGCAGGTTGGTGTTGCCGTTTTTCAGACGGTGCATATTCATCTCGTGCATCGGGATATGATTTGCGGCGATAGCGGCGGTAATATCGGCAATGACCGAGGACTTCTGCTCCGCGATAATGTCGATAGTCGCGCGGTAGGTCGTGTCGTCAACGCCCGCCCACGACGCCTTTATCCAGCGATCCTTGTTCTCCTCGCTGTCCATATTGTTGATAACGTTTATGCAGTCCATTTTGTGAATGGAAACGCCGAAACCGCGCGTTACAAAGCCGATTATCGGGTCTCCCGGGAGCGGATTGCAGCACTGCGCGAATTTGACCATACAGTTGTCCACGCCCTCGATGATGATACCCTTGCGGCGGGCGCGTCGGTTGGTCTCCTCGATGTTCTCCTCTCCCGTCGGAAGTACGGCGTTCTGCTCCCTCTGCATACGGAGCTGGCTTTCCTTGATACGCTGAATGACCTTGGACATCGGCACGCCGCCGTAGCCTATGCTGGCGTACAGGTCGTCTATCGTGTCCACCCTGGCGCGTTCCGCCGCTTCCTTGAGTATCTCCTCGTCGAGAGGTATGCCGTTGCGTTTGAATTCGCGCTCCAGTTCTTCTCTTCCGCACTGGATATTCTCCTCGCGGCGCTCCTTTTTGAACCACGAGCGTATCTTAGCCTTAGCTTCGGTGGTCTTGGCTATCTCGAGCCAGTTTCTGTTGGGTCCGTAATTCGGCGAGCCGCTTGTGAAGATCTCGATAATATCGCCCGTTTTCACCTGATAGTCGAACTGCACCATACGTCCGCCGACCTTTGCGCCCGTCATTTTATTGCCGACCTCGGTGTGGATAGCGTACGCGAAGTCGATAACGTTCGCGCCGAGCGGCAGTACGAACACGTCTCCCTTGGGCGAGAACACATACACCTCGTCCTGCGCGAGATCGTTCTTGATAGCGTCGGTTATCTGCTCGACGTCGTCCGCCTCCTGCTGACGCTCGAGAAGCTGACGTATCCAGTCGAAGCGCTTTTCGCCCGCGACGCTGCCCTTTAACCCCGCCTTGTACTTCCAGTGCGCCGCGATACCGTACTGCGCGGTGTTGTGCATTTCAACGGTGCGTATCTGCACCTCAAACGGTATGCCCTCCTTGCCGATAACGGTCGTATGAAGCGACTGATAGCGGTTCGGCTTCGGAGTCGCGATATAGTCCTTGAAGCGGTACGGCATCGGGCTGAACAGGTCATGGATAACGCCGAGAACGTTATAGCACTCTATGACCGACTGCACGATGATCCTCACCGCGTAAATGTCATATATCTCGTCGAACGGCTTGTTTTTAACGTACATCTTCTTGTAAATGCTGAATATGGACTTTACTCTGCCCTCTATAAGCGGGTCGGGCTTGATGTCGCCGATACGCTCTCTTATGCGCGTGGTTATCGTGTCGATAAAGCTGTCGCGCTCCTCCTTGTGAACGTCGAGCAGCCGCTCTATCTCCTTGCAGCCGTAAGGGTCGAGGTAACGAATGGCAATACTTTCCATTTCCTCCTTGACGTCGCTCATACCGAGTCTGTGAGCGATAGGCGCGTAGAAGTTCATCGTTTCGAGAGAGGTTTTGCGCTGCTTCTCCGGAGGTCTCGCGTAAAGCGTGCGCATATTGTGAAGTCTGTCGGCGAGCTTGATGATGATGACGCGTATATCCTTGCTCATCGCCATAAGTATCTTGCGGATATTCTCCGCCTGCTGCTCCTCCTTGGTGTTAAGCGGCACCTGACCTATCTTCGTAACGCCGTCCACCATAACCGCGACGTCCTCGCCGAACTTCTTGCGTATCTCGTCGAGCGACGTTTCGGTATCCTCCACAACGTCGTGCATTAACGCCGCGCACAGCGTATCCGTATCCATAAGGTAATCCAGCAGAATGGACGCCACGGACAGCGGGTGGGTTATATATTTTTCTCCCGAAGAGCGCATCTGCCCCTCGTGCGCCTCGTCCGCAAGCCGGTAAGCGCGCATTATTTTATCCGTGTCATACGGCTTTCCGCTCGCGGCGATCTTCTGCATTAACGTGTCTATGGTTATAGTGTCCATATATATGATCTCCCGGTTTATTGAAATTGCTTATTCAGCTCAAAAAGCAGTCCGCTTGCGAACAGGTCGCGCTTTTCCGTGACGGGCAGTATCTTCGGCACGCCGCCGCTGTCAAGCCCGACCATTTTCGCCTCGGCAAACGCGTCGAGCGTTATTCTCAGCATACAATAATTAACGCTCCCGTCAAACACGGCAAGCTCCTCGGCTGTCCGCCTTCCGCCGTTTTTCTTCACAAGATCGTATACCTTCATCAGTTCCTCGCGGCTCTGCGGAATGACCCGCGGCGCGAAGCGCTTGTCGCAGCCCTCGCCGCGGCATATCTCCTCGTATGTGCGGCTCGCGGCGATAAACCTGTCCTCGCGAAAATCGGCGGGACGGCAGTCTATCAGCCGAAGCTCCGCGCTTTCCTTACCGTTATACTCGTTAAGCTCAGCCGTCGCTATCATATCTATCTTATCTCCGACGTTCGGGATAAATTTGTCAAACGGTATCTTGAACGTTATCGTCCGCAACGTCACTCCTCCCGATTCCACGTCAAACGATGTGTACAGTCCGTCCTTCATAGCGCGCTTTGACTTTACCGTGCAGTTCCTCAGCAAGAACCGCGGCACGGGATTGCGCTCTCCGAACGGCTCTATCTTTGACAACAGCTTTACATTGTCGACGGTGAAATCCGCGCAGGTCGCCTCCATATCCGCCGTCAACGATGGCAGGGGCATTTTGGGATAATATTCCCTCGCGTACTTGTAAACCAGCTCCGTAAACTCCCCGACCTTGTCCGCGGGGAGCGAGAAGCCGCCCGCGCTCGGGTGTCCGCCGAACGCGGTCAGCGGCGCGGAGCACTCCATAAGCATTCTGTGCGCGGAAAAGCCCTCCACGCTCCTTACCGAGCCGCGCGCGTTTCCGTTCTCCATTGAGATCATAACAACGGGCTTGTCGTACTTCTCGAGAATTTTCGAGCAAACGATACCGATGACCCCGTGGTGCCAGCCCTCTCCCGCAAGCACGATAACGCGCTCCTTGAGTATAAGCGGGTTATCCGATACCTGCTTTTGAATGTCCTCCAGTATCTTATTTTCCGCGCTCCTGCGCTTGTTATTCAGAAGCTCCAGCTCCTCCGCGAGACGGCTCGCGGCGTCCGCGTCGTCCTCGCACAGCAGCAGCCTTGCCGCCTTTTCCGCGTGAGCTGTCCTGCCCGCCGCGTTTATTCTCGGACATATTCTGTACGCAAGGTCGCCCGACGTTATATCCTCGGCGCGGCACCTTGCCGATTTTATGAGCGCGGTAAGTCCCGCGTTCTGCTCGTTTCTTATATTATCCAGACCGCGCTGAACTATGTAACGGTTTTCGCCCTTTAACGGCACAACGTCTCCGACAGTCGCCACGGCGGCGAGATCGGCGTAGCACTCAATTACGAAATCCTCGTCCTCCTCCAGCGCCATAAGCAGCTTCAGCACCACTCCCGCGCCGCATAGGTCCTTGAACGGCGAGGGGTCGTCCGCGCGGTTTGGGTCGACGCACGCGCCGCATTCGGGCAGGCTCGCGTTCGGCTGATGATGATCGGTTATCAGCAGCTCCACGCCCTTGCTTTTCAGAAACTCCGCTTCCTTTACGGCGGTTATCCCGTTATCGACCGTGATAACGAGCTCCGTGCCGTTGGCGACTATCTTTTCAAGCGCCGCTACGCTCATTCCAAAGCCCTCGCTTCGGTCGGGGATATAGAAATCCACGTCCGCGCCCTGCGCTTCGAGATAGCTGAACAGCATGACCGTCGAGCAAACTCCGTCGCAGTCGTAATCGCCGAACACCGTTATGCGCTTATCCTCCTCGATAGCGCCGCGCACTATCTCCACAGCCTGCTTCATATCGCTTATCAGCATAGGGTCGGAAAGGCTGTCGCAGCCGAAAAACGCGCGCGCGCTGTCCAGCGTCACGATACCGCGCCTTATCAATATACCGCCGAGAAACGGACCGAATTCGCCGATCATCTCATTATTTGCCGCAGCCGCAGCCGTCGGCACTATCCACTGTTTCATTATATTGCAGCGCTCCTTAATTTGATCTGTCGGTAATTATACGCTGAGCTCCGCCTTTTCGCCCAAAAGCTCCTTGTTTTTCTCAAGAAGCGGCTTTATGAACTCCGCGAGGAACTCCTCGGTCTGCTCGGGCGCTCTGCCGACATAATTTTCTGGGATAAGCAGCGCCTCTATTTCTTCCTTTGTGATCTTGAACGCGGGATCGCTCGCAATGCGCTCGGGCAGATCGTTCTCTCCGCCCTCGCGGACCTTTGCTGCCGCCGCGTGAGAATGCCGACGAAGCTCCTCGTGAAGCTCCTGCCTGTCTCCGCCGTTCTCCACCGCTCTCATCATTATATTCTCGGTCGCCATAAACGGCAGCTTTGCCATAAGGCGGCGCTTTATCATCTCGGGGAACACGACAATGCCGTCCGTGACGTTAATCATTATGTTGAGGATAGCGTCGACCGCGAGGAAGCCCTCGGCTACGGCAACGCGCTTGTTCGCGCTGTCGTCGAGCGTTCTCTCGAACCACTGCGTTCCCGCCGTAAACGCGGGATTGAGCGAATCTATCATAACATAGCGCGCCAGCGACGTTATACGCTCGCTGCGCATAGGATTGCGCTTGTACGGCATTGCCGACGAGCCTATCTGGTTCTTCTCGAACGGCTCCGCCATTTCCTCGAAATTCTGGAGCAGGCGCAGGTCGTTGCTGAACTTAGAGCAGCTCTGCGCAATGCCCGAAAGCGTTGCGAGGACTTGACTGTCTATCTTGCGCGAATAGGTCTGTCCGCTTACGGGAACGCACACCGAGAAGCCCATTTCCTCGGCGATCAGCTTCTCCAGCTCCTTTATCTTAGAGCTGTCGCCCTTGAACAGCTCCACAAACGAAGCCTGCGTGCCCGTTGTTCCCTTTTGTCCGAGCAGCTTGAGGTTGTCGATACGGTACTCGACCTCCTCCAAGTCCATAAGGAGCTCGTTCATCCAGAGCGTTGCGCGCTTGCCGACGGTAGTGGGCTGAGCGGGCTGCAAATGGGTGTAGGCGAGGCAGGGCATTGCCTTGTATTCCTCGGCGAACTTCGCGAGGTTGGCTATAACGTTCAGCAGCTTTTTCTTGACGAGCAGCAGCGCGTCGCGCATTATGATTATGTCGGTGTTGTCGCCGACATAGCAGGAGGTAGCGCCGAGGTGGATAATTCCCGCTGCCTTGGGGCATTGCTTACCGTAGGCGTAAACGTGGCTCATTACGTCGTGACGGACTTCCTTTTCGCGTTTTTCGGCGACGTCGTAGTTAATATCGCAGATATGGGCTTCGAGCTCGTCTACCTGTTCTTGTGTAACGGGCAGACCGAGCTTCATTTCCGCTCTCGCGAGAGCCACCCACAGCCGTCTCCACGTTGTGAATTTCTTGTCAGCCGAGAAGATAAACTGCATTTCGGGACTTGCGTAGCGTGTGCAGAAAGGGCTTTCATATGAATTATAATTTTTTGACATAAAAAATCTCCTTAAAATGATAATTATTCAATATACATTGTATCACATTTGTCGAATTTATACAAGTACTTGATTTCACAAAGATTGACATTGAAACGGGAAAACTTTTGTAATTCGGCAATATCAACAAAATTTCGTTTTGTTATTTAGGGATATTTACGAAGCTGTTATAATTTTATCGCGGCGGAGAGGGGGAAGATTTTATTTGTTGTCGGCGTTGGTTTCGTTTCTTTTAATTATTTTGTCGTCGCACGGTGCAAGGGGACACCCTTCGGAAGAGGGCGAATCAACTTCGTTGACCCTGAACAACAAAATCCGACAAAAATGCGGAGTTCCCCCCTCTCCCTACGGGTTTCCCCCTCCGATCTCCAGCGTCGAACTTGTTTCGACCCGCCCTCTCCCTCTCCTCCCTTACCGCATTTTTCGGTTGCCTTTTATTATTTTGTCGCTTTCGCTTGTTCTAGATACAACACACGTGACTCTCGTTCGCCATCTAATCTTTAGGCAACGTTTCGAGGTCGTACAGTCGTCCTCGAAACGTTGCCTGAAATGTAGATAGCGGGCGAGGAGCACGTGTGTTGCTCATTATACAAAGGAAATTTCTTTTCCGACAAAAGCCACAAAAAAATGCGGAAAAGGGGGAAAGGGAGAGGGGAAGAAGATCGGAAGAGGAAACCCGTAGGGGAAGGGGGGAACTCCGCATTTTTGTTGGATTTTATTGTTCCCCCCTTCCCCGAAGGGTATCCTCTTGCACCGTGCGACAACAATTTAATTTAAAGAAACGAAACCACCGCGATCAACAAATAAAACCTTACCCAGTGCGGCAACACGACAAAATTCTAATTTACCGCATTTGACTTTTCACCCAAAATATGCTACAATAAAGTATATTTTTCGAGAGTGAGTGATCAACTTGGCAAAAAACAAAACTTTATTTATTTGCACCGAATGCGGCGCGGAATCATCAAAATGGAACGGAAAATGCCCCTCCTGCGGCGCCTGGAACACACTGGAAGAGACCGAACCCGTCACGGTGGTCGCGGGAAGATCCGCCCCCGTCGGAAATTTTAAATACTCGCGTATCTCCGAAATAAGCTACGACGACGAAACACGCTACGATACCGGAATATCCGAGCTTGACCGCGTCCTCGGCGGCGGTCTCGTAAAGGGCTCGCTCGTCCTTATCGGCGGCGATCCCGGAATAGGCAAGTCAACGTTATTGCTCCAGATATGCGGCTTTATGGGTGAGGAACACACCATACTTTACGTTTCCGGCGAGGAAAGCGAGCGACAGATAAAGCTCCGCGCCGAGCGTCTCGGCGTAACGTGCGACAACTTGTTTCTCGCGTCAAATAACAACTGCGAAAGCATAATCAAAGCGGTGCGCGAAAATAAGCCCGAATGTGTGATAATCGACTCTATACAGACGATAACCTCAAGCGCGCTGACCTCCTCGGCGGGCAGTATAGTGCAGGTTCGCGAGTGCACAAACGCGTTTATGCGCATGGCAAAATCGGAGGAGATACCCGTATTTATCGTGTCGCACGTCAACAAGGACGGCGGCATCGCGGGACCGAAGATAATGGAGCATATCGTGGATACCGTGCTGTATTTCGAGGGCGACAAACAGCTTTCTTACCGTATTCTCCGTGCGATAAAAAATCGTTTCGGCTCGACTAACGAAATAGGCGTGTTCAGAATGGACGACGACGGCTTGTCGCAGGTGGAGAACCCGTCCGAGATGATGTTGTCGGGGCGGCTCGGAAACGTTTCGGGAAGCGCGGTCGTCTGCACTATGGAGGGAACGCGCCCAATTCTCGCGGAAGTCCAGGCGCTTGTCACCAAGTCGAATTTCACCTCTCCGCGCCGCGTTTCCACGGGCTTTGACTACAATCGGCTGTATATGCTTTTAGCGGTTCTAGAGAAGCGCACGGGCTTTGTGTTCGGCGGAGTGGACGTGTACGTCAATATCGTCGGCGGAATGAAGATAGACGAGCCCGCCGCGGATTTGGCGGTCGCAATGGCGTTATATTCGGGATTATGCGACAAACCGATACCCGAAAAGTGCGTGGCGTTCGGCGAGGTGGGATTGGGCGGCGAGATACGTTCTGTCAGCCGCGTTCACGAGCGCGTTAAGGAGGCGGCAAGACTTGGATTTGAAAAGTGCATAGTGCCGAAAAATTCCTTCCGCGCACTGTCTAAAAACGAGGACTACGGGATAAAAATAATAGGAGCGGACACGCTTGCGGGCGCGTTCAAGGCAATAACAACAAAGTAAAAGGAGCATTATGAAAAAGAGATTGATAAGCGCGGCAATATTCGCCGCGGCATTGGGGATAGAAATACTGATAGCGCTGTTCGTTCACGACAGCTTTGTGCGCCCGTATGTCGGAGACGTGCTGGCGGTGGTCTGCGTGTATTTTCTGTTAAGGATAATCACCGTAAAAACGCGTTACCTGTCGATTCCCGTAACGCTTTTCGCGTTCTGCGTGGAGCTCGTGCAGATAACTAACCTGTCCGATATACTTCCAAAGCCGCTTGACATTATCGTTGGCGGAACGTTTGACTTTGCCGACTTATTGTGCTATCTGATAGGCGGCGCGGTTTGTTTCGTTATCGACAAAAAATTTTTTGACTGACCGCAACGTTTTCTCAATTTCCGTGTATATAGGGTTGAGAGGGCAGAAATGAACTCTTGACTGTACAGTTTATAACGGAGGAATGTATGCAAACCAAGGAACGGCGGCTCGCGGCGGCTCTGAAAAAGGGCGACACGGCGGCGCTCGCGAAGATAATTGACGGCTACGCGGGCTATGTCTGCGCCGTGATACGGAATTTCTCGCGCGGGGTCTTCACCGAGGAGGATATTGACGAGCTTTGCTCCGATGTGTTTTTCGGGCTTTGGGAGCACCGCGGGGGACTTGACCCCGAGCTCGGGCTGAAAGCGTATCTTTCGGCGATAGCGCGGAATGCTGTCAAGAACCGTTTTCGCTCGGTAAAGCCGCCGACCGTGAATATCGAGGAGCTTGAGCTCGCCGACGATTTTTCGGTGGAGTACAAGGCGGAGCTGGGCGAGCTGATGAGAGAGCTCGACAGCCTTATAAAAGCGCTCCCCGACGAGGAACGCGAGATATTTATGCGGTTTTACTTCTATGGGCAAAAGTCCTCCGAAATAGCATTGATAATGAACGCGGCGGAGGGAACTGTGCGTTCGCGGCTTTCGAGAACGCGCGCCAAGCTCCGCGAGGAATTGAGGAACAGGGGGGTTGACTATGAGGAGATTTTTTGAGGAGCATAAGCTCGAAAATGACGGCTTGTCCGAGGAACGTATCGGAATGATCAGAACCTCCGTTCTGTCACGGGCAGAGGAGGTCAAGCCTATGAAGAAACGGAAATTTTTAAAGCCGCTTATTATTGCGGCGGCAGCAGCGGCGGTATTACTATTGACCGGTTTTGAAGTGGTGTACAGAAATGAGATCCGTTTTGGAAGCGGCAAAGTATTTGATATAAACTATATAGTTCAGTCGCAGGCGACCATTCCCGAAAAATACAAGGTGTACAGCGATGATCTGTGGGAAAACAACGACAACATATATAACAAAAAACCGAGCGAGGTGCTTGAAATGTTTAATCTTCCCTCGATCATCAATGATAATTTTATCGAATTGGAGGAGACCGGGACTTATTATCAATATAATGATAACAAGGTTGCATCCATGCAGATCGCATATGATCTGATAGATAAGGAAACCGGACAAATGGTATGGGTCTCAATGTCAGTTGCGTTAGATGAGTCCGCTGCCGCAAGAGGAACGTATGAAGGTTTTGATGATAAGGATTTTCAGTTCGTTACATTGAACGACGGTTCGACCGGAGTTATCTTCCAAGAACACACTGCTCATTTTGTTTATGACGGTATCTATTATTATCTTCTGTTGGAACCCGAAGCACCATATATGGAAAACGTCACTATTATGGATATTATGAATAGTCTGGGTGTGTTGGAAAAGGTATAATACTCTGTATTTGATTTGTTGATGATACAATAACAAATGTGCTCCCCCGAGCATTTCGGGGGAGCGTTTTTGCGTTATTCAACATCTTGCGGCGAGGCATATTTTTCATTTGATTAGTGAACTTTTTTGATTTTCCCGATAACTCGGAAATTAAATTCACATTTGTCCATAAAACCGGACTTGATATAATTTTCGGCTTGACATACGGCGGTTTGTATGTTATAATATAAGATAAGTTTTTTCGACCGACCTATTAACGGCTGACGGCTTTAAGCGCGCAAAACCTTGCACCGTCGGCTGACGGCTATACATTATGCGGAGGTACTGCGATATGAGATCCAAGAATTTCGTGTTTCATCTTATATTCGGCATTATGCTGATGCTTTTTATAGCGGTAGTAGTGTATCTTACGGCAAAGTGCGACGTAAAACCGCTCGCCGACACGGAATACGACAAGACCGCACCGTTTGAGAACGGTTGGCATACCGCGGACGGAACGCCGCTTGACGCAGGCACGCTCCGCAAGATAAATTCCGTTTCCTCGGACGATGAGATAAGCATATACAACACTCTGCCCACCACGAATTCCGGGGACGCGGACGCGCTGTTTTTCAGAGCGAAGAACATATTTTACAGCGTCTATATCGACGGCGAGCCCGTCTACACGCCCGAATTCGGCGAGAGCGTTTTCTACACCAACTCCACCGGTACGCGCTGGAACAGCATTGACATAACCCCCGAACAGCTCGGCAAGGAGGTCGAGATACGGATAAGGGCGGCGTATAAGACCGCGCGGTGCGGCATAGACAGCTTCCGCCTCGGAAGCTCGGGCGGCGTTATCCTCAACATACTCAAAGAGAAGCTCGTATCCTTTATCACCTGCATTCTCCTGTTGTTTGTGGGGGTTCTGCTGTCCATCGCCGATATTCCCATAAATATGCGCAATCAGAAAAATCACGAGCTTCTGTTTCTCGGGCTGTTCTCGATATGCGTTTCCATATGGTATCTTGCGGAGCTTCATATAATCGAGTTCTTCTTCGACGACAGCAGACTTGTGCAGATGGTCTCCTGCTGCTCGCTTATGCTGATTCCTTTTGCGCTTATCCTGTACCTCAACGCGGCGATCGGATTTAAAAACAGGTTTATTTTTCCCGTTTTATGCGGACTGTGCACGCTCGGCTTCGTCGTGAGCTGGACGCTCCATTTCCTCAAAATAAAGGATATTCACGAAACGCTTACTTTATCGCACATCAACGTAGTTATCGCGTCCGTGCTTCTTATCTCCACGGTAATAAAAAGCACCGTGCAGATGGGCAGGGAAAGCGGCGTAAACATATATCTTATATTGAGAACGGTAGGTCTTTGCAGTATCGCGGTGACCGCGATAATAGATATGGTGCGTTACTATTCGGGGCAGACAAGCGACAGCGCGATGTTCATGCGCGTAGGTATGCTCATCTTCACGGTATGCTACGGCAGTTCCAGCCTTGAAAATACGATAAACGCCGTTAAAATGGGCGCGCAGGCGGAATTCGCGAGCCGTCTCGCGTATCGCGACGGTCTGACGGGCATAGGCAACCGCACCGCGTTTGAGGAGCGGCTGGGCGAGCTCGAGAACGCCAAGGACTCCGCTCCCGTCGGGATAGTTATGTTTGACGTAAACGACTTGAAATACGTCAACGACAACCTCGGACACCCTCTCGGCGACAGTATGATAAAAAAGGCGGCGGAAATAGTGAGCGGCTCGTTTGAGACGGACGAATGCTTCAGAATAGGCGGAGACGAGTTCGCGGTGATAATGCGCGGCGACAACATCAAGGAACGCTGCGACAAAAGCCTGTCGGATTTCAGCGCTCGAACGGAACGGCACAACAGCACTCCAGACAACGAGTTCAGAATTAGCATAGCGCACGGCTTCTTCATCTACGACAACGAATGCGGTCTCGAGCATATAACGGACGCGTACAAGGCGGCGGACGAGAAAATGTACGAAAACAAACGCGAGATGAAAGCCCGCCAAAGCACTCCCGAGCAGTATTATTCGGAATTAAGGCGTTTAAGGACGGAAAGAGTAAAATAAAAAAAGACCGCAGTGAAATGCGGTCTTTCGTTATTCGTGAACCTATCAGAGATATTTCTTTAATGCTTCTGCCTTATCGGTCTTTTCCCACGCGACATTCAGATCCTCGCGCCCCATATGACCGTAAGCCGCTACCTGTCTGTACTGCGGCTTTCTGAGGTCGAGCGCCTTGATTATCGCGGACGGACGGAGGTCGAACTCCTTAGTTACCGCGTCGGCGATCTTGTCGTCGGCGATCTTTCCCGTGCCGAACGTGTCGACCATTACGGAAACGGGCTTCGCAACGCCGATAGCATAAGCGAGCTGTATCTCGGCTTTATCGGCAAGCCCCGCCGCAACTATGTTCTTGGCAACGTAACGCGCCATATAAGCCGCCGAGCGGTCAACCTTTGTCGGGTCCTTGCCCGAGAACGCTCCGCCGCCGTGACGTGAATATCCTCCGTATGTATCGACGATTATCTTACGCCCCGTAAGACCGCTGTCGCCCATAGGACCGCCGACAACAAATCTTCCCGTCGGGTTTACGAAATACTTTGTATTCTCGTCGAGAAGCTCCGCGGGAACGGTCGTCTTGATTATCTTCTCGATAACGTCCGCGCGTATCTGCTCGAGAGTTGCCTCCGCCTTGTGCTGCGACGATACTACGACCGTATCAACGCGCACGGGCTTGTCTCCGTCATACTCGACAGTTACCTGCGTTTTGCCGTCGGGAAGCAGATACGGCAGAGTGCCGTTTTTGCGAACCTCCGTGAGCTTTTTCGCGAGCTTGTGCGCAAGGCTTATCGGCATAGGCATAAGCTCGGGAGTCTCGTTGCACGCGTAACCGAACATCATACCCTGGTCGCCCGCACCTGTGTCATTCTCGTTCCGATCACGTCCCTCAAGAGCGTTATTAACACCCATTGCAATATCGGGAGACTGCTTGTCGAGGATAGTGTAGACCGCGCAGGAATTCGCGTCAAAGCCGTACTCGCTCGAGGTGTAGCCTATCTCGCGGACGGTCTCGCGCACTATCGACGGAATGTCAATATTCGCGGTAGTGGTAATTTCTCCCATAACCGTTACCATACCCGTGGTGGTCGTAGTCTCGCAGGCAACTCTGCCCATAGGGTCCTGCGCCAGGATAGCGTCCAGCACCGCGTCGGAGATGTTGTCGCAGATCTTGTCGGGGTGACCCTCGGTAACGCTTTCCGAGGTAAATAATTTTTTCGTGTTCATAGCTTGCCTTTCTTACATATATACAACAAAATGCTCGCTCTTTGTTAAGGAGCGAGCAGTAAATATCCGTTCACTCCTTATCTTTCGGTGAAGTAAAACTCCCCGCAGGATGTAGCACCGTTCTTTCGGACCTCAAAGGTCGTCAAGTGGTTGCCGGGCTTCATAGGGACCAGTCCCCCGCCGTTCGGCTTGAAGCCTCTCTTGATAAGGCATTTTATTGGGAGCGTTACGCTCCTGTCACAAGTATAGCATATTATGCGTCCCTTGTCAAGTGTTTTTTCGACATTTTTTAGGATCTAGTCAAAAAACGTACCATAAAAAATTGCGGCGCCGAACGAAAACGGCGCCGCAATGCCTTAACTTACTTCTTTATCAGCTTGGAGAACTCCAGAGCCTTTCCGAGGTCGCCCTCTACCTTGAGCTTGCCCGTGGTGTATGCCACAACGGGGTCGAGCTTGCCGTCCATCAGCTTTACGAAGCTCGCGGGTTCCATAGTGAGCGCGCAGGAACGGTCGTGATAGTCGTAGGGCTCAGCGGAGACCTTGCCGTCCTTGACCTCCACATAGAACACGCCGCCGTCCTTTCCCGTAAGGTTCACCTGAACCGCCAGAAAATCCGTGCCCGAAGCGTCGACCTTTGAAGCCATACCCTTTACCTTTGCCATGATCTCATCGAATGTCATAAAATAAACTCCTTTCGGTTTTTATATATTATACCACACTTTGTTAAAAATGTCAAGGAAGTATAATATTGTTTTATTTCAAAAACGACCGTAAAGCATAAAATTGGTAATATACAGCTGAAAACATCCAAAAGAGCCATCGTCCGTTTCCGAAACAACGGCTCGGAACACGCTCTAATCCCGTACTCCCGACAAAACGGGAACATTAAATATTTTCGCCGTAAATTTAGTCACGCCAGGCACCTCATCTCCCGGTATAAAGTTCCCTTCGATCTCAAAAGAGTAACCAAGACCCGTATAGGTTCCCGAGCCGCCATCTAAATACCGCGTTGACCAGACGCAAAAGATCGGCAGTTCAAAGCTGTGAACACGCGCAAAATCTATAACGCCGGTCAATACCCACAGACACGCTAAGATCACAGCGGCAGATATGATCATTTTCTTGACGTTTGCCGCCATATTTCCACCCCTCTTGTTTTAAAACTTTTATTGAAAGGTAATTATTTTCGCGCCTTATTACCGATAGTCAGCTATATCTATCCAGGTGAGCAATAGCTCGCGCTGCTCGGGACGGCGGAATTTGAGCTGCGCCGCCGCAACTATCGGCAGCCAGTCGTGGACGTATTTTACGGATGTGCCCGTCCTATTGCAGTATATTTTGAGATACTTCTCCGCCCATTCGGTGTGGTGACGGAGGCAGAAATTGAGATACGTCCTCGCAATGTCGGCGGAGGCGTTGCCCTGCTTGGCTTTGAGCCAGTCGACGATGAACACGCCGTCGTTTCCCACGATGATATTATCGGGGGAGAGATCGCCGTGACAGAGCTTGATATGCTTCGGCATTGAGTTCAGCCGCGCGAGCAGGTCGTACTTTTTCACGTCGTCTATCATATCCAGCCCCTCGATAGAGCGCTTGAGATAATCGGTAAGACGGCTCACCTTAGCGGAATGGAGAGAATTTATCTCGATCTGGAGATCGACCATTTTGTCCAGATACTCGTCCACCTTTGCGGGGTTCTCTTTCATAAGCTGTTCAAATGTCTTGCCCGCGATGTGCCGGTAAATTATCGCCCATTTACCGTCGATCTTCACGATACCCTCAAACTGCGGGATACGCGCGAATCCCGTTTCCTCAACGCGGGTATGCGTCAGCGCTTCATACAGCACGACGCTTTTCGGCTCGTCAATATCTCTGAAAACCTTTACGCACTTTCCGTCGGCTTCATAGACCTGCACCTTATCGCTTTCGGCTATAAGATTTTTAAGTTCCATATCATCACGTTCCTTTCGTAAAATCATTCTTTATTTGGCGGATTTTTGATTTTGATCACGATCGTGGCAATTACGAATACGCAAAACATTTTAATCTTCTTCGAGAGCAATGCCGAGCCCTCGAAAAACACAAGAGCAGCCAACGAAACGACATACGGGTAAGTTTAAAACTCCCATTCACTATTAAAATTATACCACTTAATTCCGATATTGTAAAGTGCTTTTTATAAATTTTAAACAATTTATTAAATTTTCAAAAGAAGTTTTTGTGGAATTTTACTTTAAGGTAATATAAAAGCCCCCAACACGGGGGCTTTTGGAAAAATTGATTATTTTACTATCACATCGTATCTGCGAAGCCAAGCCTCGGTTTGCAGGAAATACGCGTATATCTGCGGTACGGTCATAAGCTGTCCGTACCAGTTCTTGGTAAAGCTCGCGCCGTCCGTGTCGAGCATTCGGCGAAGCTCGTCGGCGTTGACTATCTCCGTAATGCGGCAGTCTCCGCCGTCGAGGAGCGCCCTCAGCTTTCCGCTCAGCAGCGCCATATAATCGGGATTGTGCGTCTTGGGATACGGGCTCTTTTTGCGCCAGAGAACGCCCTCGGGGAGAACTCCCTCCATTGCGTACCGCACCAAGCCCTTTTCGCGCCCGCGGTAGTTCTTGAACGCCGCGGGGATATTGTACGCGTATTCCACCAGACGGTAGTCGCAGAACGGCACGCGCACCTCAAGCCCGTGAGCCATTGACATACGGTCCTTGCGGTCAAGCAAAGTCGCCATAAAATACTCAAGATTAAGCACAAACATCTCCCGCATACGGGTATCGTCGGCGTTCTCCCCATCGAGATAGTCCACGTCCCCGAGACAACGATCGTAAGCCTTGCGGACAAACGCCTCCGCCTCCTCGCCCGACATAGGCTTTTTCATCAGCGCGCCGCGCTCGGGAACGCTCGTCGCCCACGGGAAGCCGTTGTAGTGCAGTACCTCCGGCTTGTGATACCACGGATAGCCGCCGAATATCTCACAAGAACATACATGTTATCACATCGTGATATTTAATACGTTTCATATTTTGGTAAATTTTCCCGTTTTTAAATCGCGGTGAACTATTCCGTTTTGAGTTTCTACCAGCTCGACTTGTTTGCTGTTCAGCCGCTCGAATTTTTCGCCGTTTGCCTTTTGTTCCTCTGTGAGGTTATTATTGAACTCCTCAACGATCATATCCATTATTTTCATAGTGAAATCCTCCATTGAATAATTTATTTTGCGTCCGTCGCCGTTCGTGCGCGGCTCTGGGCGATATGTGGGCGGCACTGCCGCCCGTTGTACTTATATTAGCTCTTTGGCAAGGCTTGATATCTCGCTCATAAGCTCTGCCAGTTCTTCCGCCCTTTCGGGTGTGTATGGTTTCAGAGGTTCAAGCACATCGAATTCGCAATCATTCATTGTTTTCCCGCCTTTCGTTTTATTTTAGCAGCGGCGAACCGCCAATCAGTATTTAAATATCAATATCATAAATATCTTTAATTACTTCAGCGGTCGCATATTCTCTGTCTAAAAGTGTGCAGTCCTCGTAAAACTCAACCAAAAAATCATCTTCAAGCCCTCTGTTAGCCCACTGTATCATCAGAGTGTGACCGTTCCCCAAATCAAACCACCGTTTCCTTTGAGGATCATTCAAATATTCTTGCTCTGCTGAATTGAAGTCCTTTAAGAACGCCTCCCACTCGGCATTGCGCTTTATTTGGCGTTCTCTTTCTTCATTGCAATACTTTTTTATTTCTTCAAGCTCTTCAAGTTCTTCTGTTGTCATTGCTTTTTTACCTCCAATATTAGGGCGGCGGTGCGCCGCCCGTTTATCCTTCTTATTACTTGCTAAAAACCTCGTTGTACCATCTCTGACAGTCGCTCCAGCTCATTTTGATAGAGCCCGTAAGTCTTGCCTTTATCTGCATTTCTTTGTTCTCTGCCTTAATAATGCCGCGCGCAATCTGATCTTCTACGCAAGCTGTAATCATTTCTTTTCTTGTCATCATTGTTATTTCCTCCTGCCTTTTGGTTGTTTCCCTTTCTGTAATTTTATTATATCATATACGCATGTAAAAGATATCGAGCAAAACAAATAAAATCGTCCCCGCAGAATTACGGGGGCGATTTTCGATTATTATACATTAAGTAATAATCAAGTTGCCGGCAAATTAAAAATAATTCGCTGTCAAACCTTTTCGGCTTTTTTCTTGTACTTCTTGTGCAGCTTGCTCTGCTGTTCCTGAATAAACTCGATTGAGAAATCGACGGATTTCAAGGTGAGCAGCATACGCTCGGCGCGCTTGAGCTCTTCCTCGGTTTCGCAAAGCCGCTCGCTGATCTCGCATACAGCCGCGTAATCGCCGAGCTCGCCGAGTTCCTTTACAGCCTCATTCAGGAACGCGCAAACACTGCGTTCCCACTCGACCCACTTTTCAAATCCCGTCTTAACGCCCTTTTTGACGTCGGCGGAAGTGACCTCGCTGCGCTTGTAGCCGTACCAGTCTTTCGGGATCGCTCTCGAGTACTCTCCGCTTTCGGGGAGCAGTTTCTGATAGCGGTTCATATAGTAACCGTGAAGTTTGCGGTTACACTCGCTCTCGCATTTGCAGTGATATTCGTGCAGGCGCTTGTAGCCGTGAAGGTTCAGAAAATCAAAATACTGCACCATGTCGTTATGGAACATTATACCGTTAAGGTAGGCATTGGCGATTTTGGAAAATATTTCCTCACAAGTCATAGGCGACCTCCGTTATACCTTGGTCACGACAACGCCGATATTATTTACAGTCGCCTCCGCTTCGGTCAAAACGAACGTCAGCGTTGAAGAACTGTTGCAGCACTGAAGACGTACAAGCGCGGGAATAGAGAGATTGACCGCCGTATCCGCCGCCGCAACGGTCGCCGAGGCGGTCGCTCCGGGAATCGCCACACCGTCGCAGAGCAGCGAAACGGTGACAGTTCCCGCCGCCGTCGGAGTAAGCGTTATAGACGCGTCTACATCATAGTAGCCCGAGCCGCTCATTATGATACCGTTACCCGAGAGGTTGATATTGTTTCCGAAACGGCGGATAATGGTGCCGAGAGGGATTGTACTGCCGACCGCGACAGTCGTCGCAGTGGCATTTGCCGTATAGATAGCAGATTTACAAGACATATTATCATTTCCTTTCTTAACAAGAACGGCGGAGACTTCTGCCCCCGCCGTTGAGTTTTAATACCCGGTCGAGATCAGACCTTAGATGTTGGCAAAGCCGACGTTATTGCCGTTGCAGCAACTGTTGCAAAACGGGCTTGTACCTGCGTTATACGACATCGAATTGGGATAACGTACTACGCCGCACAGAGCGCTCTGGAGCTGGAGCTGATTGATCTGGTTCTGCATCTGATTGATGCGGTCGTCCTTCATCTCCATACGCAGCCCGCAAATCGCGTCAAGAACCTTCTGGTTGCTTGCTACCGTAGTAGCGTTGATCGATGCGGTATTCTGCGCTGCCTCGTAGCGTACCGCGTCAATATTGCGGTTTACCTCGCAGCAGCACTGCGATACCAGCGCCTCGATAGTGTTGAAGTTGCGGAGCGTCTCGTAACCGAGGTTACAAATGCCGTTGGAGAGCGTCATTGTCTGGTTCTGCTGCTGATCGTTCAGGCGACCAACCGCATTCTCCAGATTGTTGAAGTTCATGGCATTGCAGAGAGCGCTTTCGGTAACAACGTCCTGTCTGTTGTTACCACCGCCGAACCAACCGCCATTTCCGGTAAACAGTCCTCCAAGCAAAAGACCCCAGACAATACCGTTGTCTCCGAACATACCACCATAGCCATTTCCGTAGTTGTAACCGTTTCTGCCGGTGACCAAAGCAACATCGCTTGCCGATAATGCGTCCATAAAGAAACACATCCTTTCAAAGATTTTTTATAATCAATCTTTGTGCGCACAAAAGATGGATTTCTTGGTTAATTAAAAGCAGCTACTATAGCATCCGGGTCAACACCGTGCTGCCGTGCCGTCTGATAAAACAGCTCCTTCAGTGACATTCCAGAACTGTTCGCCGTTTGCATAAACTGTGCCATTTGCGGATTATGCTGTGAAAGCATATTCATTACCGCCTGAGGATCGCGGCTATCATTTATCATGCTCGCCATTTTTTTGATCCTTTCAACCAATGTTCGGTCAATTGCGGGCTGTGTTGCCTGTTGAGCCTGCCGCTGCGGCTGTTGGTTGTTCACAATTTGCTGATACAGGCTGTTCATTGTTCGCGCTCCTTTCCTCGATCAACGCTTTTAGTGCGTTGAATTCTTCGCGGCTTACAAAATTGGACATGTCAATATTCGCTGCCGGCTTTTCCTGCGGAACTATTTCCGTGTAGCGGAATGTCCGAAGCGTATACATACCAACGTTATCGCATATCTTGATGTAAAATATGCCCTCGTTTTCTCTGTCCATAAGAACGGCGTTTGTGTTCGGCATAAGCGGATACGCGTTTGCTCCCGCTATACCCTGCACCCAGTTGATGCCGCCCTGCTGCGGGTAATAATTCATATTCTCACCCCTCGAGTGTTTCATTTGATAATCCCATTATAACGCAAAAAGAGGGCTCCCAACATGTGGGAAACCCTCTTAAATAATGCTTATATTCTGTTAGAAATCTGCTTTAATTCTGCGGATTTTCTTCCTTACGCTTTTCGAGAGCGCGTTTACCTTGCTTTCGCTCCAGAATTTTGCCGTTCCGATCTGGACGTGCGTTTTGTACTTTGCGCGCTCGTTGAAATAGAAAAGCTCATCGGGCGTGAAATTGCACATCTCGCGGAACATATCAAGCTCGGGTTTGGTGAGTTCGTATATCTTCATTGTGCGCTCACCCCTGAACGTCCTCGGCGTTTACCCAGCCGTACACAGTACAGCCTCCGCCCTCGTTGACAAGGTGAATAGGGTGCGCCGCGCCGTCAACAATGCGCGTGATCTTGGCTTTGCCGGGCTTGCACGCCGTTCCGCGCGTGGCGGTCGAGCCTGCATAGTGGGTTGTTCCCGTGAAGTTTACGGTATCGCCGACCTTTAACGCCGTAGGAGTACTCGCCGTTGTGGGCGGCAGGATAAAGCCTTGGAACTTATACGCTCCAAAGTTGTAGCCGTCGCTTTTCTTGACGGTCGTTGTATAAAAGCGGCTGCCGCCGTAGGCGCTGTTTGAGGTCACGATATCGCCGTTAGACAATATCTGCTCTACGATTGCAACATGACCCGCGCCGTCGGCTTCGTTGCCGACAACGCCCTTGCTCCAGCAGATAACCGCACCGAGCGCGGGGATTTGCGAACGCTTATAGCCGTCCGCGGTATTGCCGTACCACATCTCGGCGTTGTTCTTACTTAATTTCGGCTTCTCGCCGATTATTTCGTAAAAACGCCCCCATGCGTAGCCTACGCAGTTCGGCAGCACCGAGCCGCCGTTGATCTCGATGCAGTCATTCAATCCGCCTTTGGTCGACTTTATCCAGTGCTTGTCCGCAGCGGACGGCGCTGTCAGGCGCGGAGAGAATTTCGCGCTCGCAGTACCGCTTGTCGTGCTGACAGTACCATAAGATTTGACCTTATCCCTAAACCAGTTCATATCCTTCCCGAACTTGGAAAGCCAGTTCTCGGGATCGCCGTGATTACTTGCGTAACCGCGAGCGCAAGCCTCTTTGTGGGAAACAATATTCTCGAGCTTGATCGACGGATAAGTCTGCATAAGCTCCGCGCAGAACTGCGCCGCCAGATCGAACGCCGCCTCAAAATAAGACTTGTCCGTAAGCCCGTCCTCGCAGATCTCAAACTGAATATGTGTATCATTATAGCTGCCGTTTTTGCCCGGGCCGCAGCCCCAGCAACGCATATTAAACGGAAGCACCTGCGCGAGAGCGACCTTGCCGCTTTTGTCTTTTCCGATCGCCGCGTGAGGTATTCCGTTCTTCTCCTGCTCCTCGACCGTGCCTGTACCCCAATAATTTTTGTAAATATTCTCGCCGAGCTGCGCGGGAGAATTTACATAGCGTTTAAGATTGGGATTGTTCGCGCCCGTGCTATGTACGACAA
The DNA here is from genome assembly GCA_014799395.1 of Oscillospiraceae bacterium. Lineage (GTDB taxonomy): Bacteria > Bacillota > Clostridia > Oscillospirales > Ruminococcaceae > CAG-115. The sequence continues at coordinate 67,602 of JAAVID010000003.1, forward strand.
TACCCGACGGCGAGATCGTTTTCCCCGCCTTGTAGCACTCGCTCCATGTTGCATATGCCTTGATGATCTCCATAAAATCACACTCCTTACGAAATAATGATACCTTCGCTGTTAAGCTGCTTGACTGCCGCTTCGATAGCCGCGTTCACACTGTCTGTGTCTACGGTAAAACCATTCTTGGCGAGAAAATCAAGCACATACTGTTTCTTGTCCGCGCCTTTGCCCGAGCCTTTATAGATCTGTTCCGCTGCGGAAACGGCGATCTTTACCCATGCGACAAGCTCCTCGCGCTGCTGTGCGGTGGTCTTGGACTTTATCCACGGGATAAGAAACGTGCTCACAATAGCCGCGATCAGTGCGATAACGGCGTTTATAATTACTGTAATGTTCATTTGATACCTCCTATATATTGTTTATGTTGTTTAAATCAACGGAAATCCCCTCTGTTTCCTCGGGGTTGTCCTTTTTGATTTTAACAATATTCTCCGCTTTTGCTTTCCAACAATAAAAGCCTATCGCGGCGGCTGTGGGCGTTCCTATGTATGCCAATAATACGCCGAGCTGCGAAAAGTCAATCAACGATACTTTCACGCCGATAAAAACGCCCACAAAATAGGTCAACAAAACAAATGTAAGCACAATTTTTGAAAATTCGAGCTTACGCGGGGATTTTAATTTATTTACGGCGGTCTGCTTCCCCTGCTTTTTGTTTCCCGAATTGGCGATCAAAAACATAATAAGCACCGCCGCCAAGCCGCCAATAACAAGCGCCATAAGCGCTATGATAATATATAACGCCATTTCAAACGCCTCCTTAATGTCCTTTGTGATACTGCTTGAGCTCGTTGACATCCTTTTCGATGTCGTCAAGGCGCTGTTCCACAAGCGGCATTCTCCGCGCGAATTTGTTGTGTTCCTCGACCTTTTTTTCGAGCTGCTCGATACGGTACGCCGTCAGCTTTGACGACACCACGATACCGCCCAGAGAGCCGCCGAGCGTTCCGATAAGCGATAATACCGCAACTATGATCGCTGTGAAGTCCATTCCATCACCCCCACTCAAATATGAATATGCTCGATATCAAACGATTTCACGGGGACAGCGAACATAGACGGCTTAGTGGTTACGGTATTATTCGCCCCCGCTTTTAAAGTCGAAAAGCCGACATATTTTTTATCCCCGTGCAAAAGCTCGATATAATGTACGCGGTTAGGAACGGACTGCGCAAAGTACAAAGACTTCGGCAGAACCGCGAGATTTGTTTTAGGCTGTTTGCCAAAGCACCACGGAGCGCCCACGCTTTCCAATACATTTGGAAACATTCGGGAAGCCGTGGCGGTGTCGTCAAGCAGAGTTGCGGGAGACTCGGCGGTATTCGTGTTGACCATACCCCAGATGATGTATTCGCTTCCGTCCTCGTATTTTCCCCATATCACATTAAATCCGTATGACGTTTCGTTAGTAACATCCGTTCTGAAACCTAATGCAACAGTGCCGCGGTCTTCGGCTTCCAGAATATCAATGAAACTATATCCCGAGCCAATGTTCCACACCTGGCTTAATGCCGTGTATGTCGTTTTGCTGTTACCGACTTTTATTGTCTCGGCAGATGAGTTTGCTGTGGGCGCAAATTCAAAAAACATCTCACCGTGCGTAAAGCGGGCAGTTTTTCCATCGTCGTCAAACGTATACTCCCATTCGCTTCCAAGCTCATCCGCCAGCCTGTCAAAAAGCGGTTTTGCGGCAGAGATGCCACTGCCCGATGATGGCTTAAATTCCAAAGTTTTCATTTTATCATACCTCCATTGTCTCTGCCGATTCCGTCAAGAAAACGGGATCGGGCAGGATAAGTCCCATTACCGCACCGTTCATGAACATCGCGCCGCCACCGTCCGCAGACCGTGACGGCTGTTTAAAATTTACGCCCGAATAGTCCGTGCCCGTGCACTGCACGCGCCCCGTTCCGAGAAGATACAGCGAACCGTGCGTGTCAAACACGACCTCGCCCGAGCCGCCCGCTATCTCGGCTACGCCGTCGGCTTCCGCCGTTATGCCCGGGGAAGCGCTCGCGTAAATGATACCCGCGCCGAGATTTTTGACGATGACATTCTGTCCGCCTATCTCGACTTTAGTTTCGCTGCCGTCGAGGGTTATTGTTTTGATGTCGCTCATGTTTCCTCCTGTTCAAATGCTACTTTTTTGCCATTTAGCGTTATCGAACTGTTTGACGTGCTGACCTCAAGTATTCCACCGCTTCCTCTATACCGAAGAACGGAGGGGTCAACAACAAATATCTCCACACCGTTTTTATCACAAATGGTTAAATTCCCGTTGTCACGGAGCTTGATTTTCGCGCCTTTTCGGTTGATCTCAATATAATCATTCGCGAATGCCGCAGAATTTTCACCGCTTTTAAAATAAAACTGATCGCCGTAATCGATCTTCTGCACCGAGAACATTTCTTTCCCTTTGTCGTCCAGCGCCACGATTTTTGTCGGATCATTCCATTTGAGCACATACGGAGCGCCGAAATTGCCGACAAGTTTTGTCGCGTCGGTTTTGCCTTGCAGTTCCTTTCTCGACTGATCTTTCGGCGGCAGATAGTTCAGTTCGTCGGTCGAACGCGCGGAAAACACGCTCACCGCGCTTGCTAGGTTTTCGCCCTCCTGGTCCTCGCCGTCAAAAACTATAGGCACGGAACCCGCATTCGCTATGACCTGGTGTCCGTGATACACCCATGTGTTATGGGTAATAATTCCTATAAATTTGCCGATATTGGACGACCTTTTGATAGCGCCGCCCTCCATACAGACGGTGTCTCCGACATCAAGCGCGGGGTCTTGTGCGATCTCGGCACTGAACGGGTAAAAATACGCTCCCGACAGTTCTCTTAATATCGCCGAAAGAATATCCGCAAGCGGCGTTTCGCTGTCCATTATCAGAGGGTTTTGCTCAAGCTCAACGGTAACTTGCGTGTCCGAGCTTTTGTCAAAGTCGTACCGCTTTGTTACCAGTACTCCGTCCGCGCCGCGCATAGTAACGCCCGAAATATGTACGCGGTCGTCCGAAAACGTTATGCTGTATCTTTCCGAGCCGCCAATTGTCCGCGCGGTAAGATACCCAAGGTCGCCCTCCGTCGTTCCGTGCGTTTTTATCTGTACGAATTCCAAGGCTCCCCATCGGTTCACGCGCGCAAAACAGCCCATTATCTGAGCTATCCACATAATAGCGTCGCGGGCAATCTCTATCTGCTCCGAATCGAAGTTCAGCGGCAGGTCGGAATTTGGGAATTTCGCCAAATCCCCCGTATCTTGAGCAAATGAAAGTAAACCAACATTGCACAAGTACTGTGCAGCTTCCCAGGCGGTCTTGCCTTTAAGGTCTCGGCGCATTACCGCCGTGAGCTCATAGTGCAGCAATATCATTCCGTCGTATGCCTTGAAGCCGATATTATTTCCCTCGCGGCTTATCGACATACTGTCGATAAAGAATTTACCCATAGGTATATCTTCGTATTTATCGCTTGGCAGCTTTAACCCCGTGTACACCCACAGTCTCGCGCCCGAAAATATGTGTGTATCTATTGTCGGACTTTTTACGGTCATTGTGAGCATTTTTGAAGTCGCGGCGCCAATATCAATAGTGTTGCTTGACGCACTGCCCGACATTGCCTGACTCGTTATAGTAACATCACCGATAATGTGACTGTCGGTCAGCCTTAAAATCGTGTCATCGCGCAGGTAAATGTTTGCCTGCATTCTGAATTTTCGCGATCTTTCGGCTATCGCGGTTTTATATTCCGCGCTTACCTTATACAACTATGTCACCTCCGAGTCTTCGATCTGCGTAAACGTCACACTGACATTCCAGCGGTTGTATTTTTCGGTATTCGGCTTTGTTTCGCTTTTGAGGAGTTCGCACTCCAGGTCGCCCGCAGTCACCCAAACGGTGATATATCGTCCGCGCCAATAGGTAAGTTGGAATTTGTCATAAGCGGTCAGCACACCCATAAGCACAGAGTACTCATTCAGACTGAGCTCCGCGAATTTGACCGAGATAACGGCTTTATAATCGCTGAGGTAATCAAGGATACGATCACCGTTTTCGGCAGTTCCCGCACCCTTTCCCTCGGTTCTCGTAAGGGTAACATTAAAGTCCTGTATCTTTGTCAGCGACATTCTGCCGATTTTGAGCAATGTTATCACATTTATCTCCCCTTACCGTTAGTAATATACAAATCGACGCTTTCGTTCGGGCTGTACTTCTCAACGACCGTAGTCTGTTCCAGTCTGCCGTTTATGTAGACGTTCAGCGTGATAGGCGCTTGCTCGTCGCTTTGCGTTTCCGAGTAAGGCGCGGGCTGTGCCGCCATTGCCTTATACTGCGCTGATGTTAGCGGCATTTCCGCCGCTGCGCGCATATCGCCGAGCATACCGTTGACGTTAGCCTTGAAATCAAATTCGGTCGGCACGGAGTTCTCGATCTGCTTTCCAACGTCTTTCATCGCGTCCTCAAAGCCTCCGCCGAGACCGAGCGCCATATTGTCGCCGATACCCGCGAAAACCGTTGACGGAGAGTGAATGCCGAGCATATTTTTGACGCCGTTGACAATATCGTCGAAGAACCCGAAAACCTTGTCGCCGAGCCATTCGCCCATACTTTCAAGCCCCTGCCACAGACCCTCTACAAGATTTTTGCCAATATTTAGCATTTGTGGGATTTCTTCGGAAAATCCGCTCACCATAGCGCTGATAAGCTCGGGGATTCGTTTCAAGAGGTCGGGGATAGCCTTCACCAAGCCCATTCCGATCTGCACTGTTAAGCCGAATCCAAGCTCTAAAATCTGTGGCAGTGATTCGGTGATTGTGGTCACGAGCCCGCTCGTGATCTGCGGAACCGTTTCGCCTAAAAAATTTGGCAGAGCAGAAATCAGTCCGTCCGCCAAATTTAAAAGCAAATCTATTCCCAATTCCAAGATAGTCGGCAAATTTTCGTTTATCGAACCGACAATGCCGTTTATCACTATCGGCAATGTTTCGAGCAGCTTTGGAATTGCTGTCAAGATACCATTTCCGAGTGTTTTGAGCAAATTCATTCCAAGCTGTAAAATTGTCGACAGATTATTGCTGTCTGTAAATCCGTTAATGACGGTTTGAATTACCTCAACGGACATCGTCAAGAGCTCGGGCAAAGCGGTACTTATGCCTTTAATCAGTTCGTCGAGAATTAGCTGCCCAGATCGCAAAATTTCAGGAAGCGCGGTTTTAAGTGAACTTACGAGCGATTTTATGATCTGCGGCGTTTTGGCTGTTAATTTTGGGATAGCGCTTAAAATTCCCGTCGTCAATCCTTTGATTATTTGCAAACCTGCCGAAAGCAGCTTGTCCGCATTGTCGACCAGAGATTGAACGACGGTCATCAGCATATCTACGGCGACCGGCAGCAAAGTCGGCAGAGCGCTTGAAATGCCGTCGGAAAGTGATTTTACCATATTTACAGCCGATGTCGTGAGCATTTCGGCGTTTTCCGACAAACTTCCAACGAGCGTCTGAATTATTTCCGATCCCGCAGAAAACAATTTCGGCAAAATATTATTTGCGATAGAGTCCACCAACTTCATCGTAATGTCTAATGCCGCACTCGCGACAGCACCGATATTTGACGTAATCCCCTCTACCAAAGCGTCAATAAGACCGATACCCGCATCGAGGATAGAAGTCAGCAGCTCGTTATCGGTTAAAAGCGGTATAATCTTTTCGGACAGCATAGGTCCAAGCGCCGCAACCGCCTCGGAAATACCCTGCATTATTTGTTCAAGTCTGGGTATAACGTTTTCGCCGACAGTCACAATGCTTTCAAAAAGGCTGTTCATAAGCTCCGCGACATTGCCGCTTGCTGCAAGTCCGACCGTAAAATTTTCCCACGCAGACTTTAAAGAAGAAACACTTCCCTCAATCGTCGTACTTGCTTCTTTGGCGGTGGTACCCGTGATACCCATTTCGGTTTGAATAACATGGATAGCCTCAACTATATCCGCATAAGACGATAGATCGTAATGCACATTGGATATTGCCTCCGCGTCGGCGAGCAAGCGCTCCATTTCCTCTTTAGTGCCGCCATATCCGAGCTTGAGGTTATCAAGCATTGTATAATTCTGCTTTGCAAAGCCATTATACGCGCTCTGAATGGCGTCCATCGTCGAACCCATCTTATTAGCGTTATCGGACATGTCGATAATAGCCATATTAGCAAGCTCTGCCGCTCGCTGTACGCTTTCGCCCGTTTTTTCGCTCGCGCTGTTGGCGGCTTCGGCTTCAGCTAATCTATCCTTATTTGCAGCCTTTAATTCGGCTAACTGAGCCTTGTTTGCGGCTTTCAGCTCCGAAAGTTCATCTTCGTTAGCGCGCTTAAGCGCTTTCAGATCTGCTTCTTTTTGCGCTGTCAGCGCGTCAACGTTTGTGCTCTTGTTCTTTTTGGCGAGAGCGATTTTGTCAGCCCAGCTTTTTTGAATAGCCTTGTATTCGTCGTCAAGCTCCCGCTTTCTCGCCTTGTATTCATCGTCGAGCGCCTGTTTGGTTATGTCATATTCCTCGCCAAGAGCCGCGTCAAGTTCGTCTATGTCCTGCTGTGCCCCTCTGCCCGTGCTTTGAATAAGCGCGGCAGAAAAACTCGTGACGGTCTCCATGTAGTCGTTTGCGGACATTCCCGCCGTCTTAAAGGCATTTTCGGCGTTTTCCATTACCAAGCTCTGCGCGTCTTGCAGTCTTTGGTATTCGTCCGCTATCTCGTCAACGGTTTTTCCCTGCTCCTCGGCATATTCTTCAAGACTTTTTCCGCCCGTTCCGAAGAGTGTTTCAACGCCGCCGACAAGCTGCTCGTAATTGGCGTACCCCTCAAGCGCCGTTTTGGACAAAGTGGCGACGGCAGCAGATGCCGCTCCTATTGAAGCACCTATCGCCGCAACACTCGCCGAAACAGCCTTTCCAACACCCTTGAGCATTTTGCCCAGGTTCTCAAATCCGGAGCCCGATTTCTCTACCTCGGCGGCGGCTTTTTTTGTCTCGTTAGCAAAGTCCTTAACATTGTCCTCCGCATCGTCAAAGGCTTTCCCCGCGGTCTCAATTGCTCTATTGTTTGAGGCGAGAGTCCGCTGCATATCGTTCAGCTCTGCTTCGGCATTGTTGAGCTGAGTGCGCCACGCCTTTGTGCGGTTGTCGTTCTCGCCGAACGAGTTTGCCGCGTTCTCCAAAGCCTTGCGCAGCGTTTCAATCTTGCTTTTCTGCGCGTCGATCTGCTTGTTGAGCACTTCATTTTGCGCCGTAAGCGATTCGACGGATTTGTCGTTCTTGTCGAACTGCGAAGTTGCGAGCGCCATTTCGGACGTCAGTTCCTTAAATTCGGCATTGATATCCTTTATCGCCTTTTTAAAATCGCGCTCGCCTTCAACGCCGATCTTTACGCCTATTTCGTCAGCCATACCCTCACCTCCTCATATCCCGTCGGGAATAATCTCGTCAATAAAGTGTTCAACAACAGGCTCCGCCAAGCCGTGGAACTGCTTGTACAGTTCTACCTGGTCGAGCAGATGTCCGATCCCCATCTCCCAGACCTCCGCCTCGGCACGTCCGAGCAGAGTCACGCCGTAAAAAATAAGCCGCTCGAAAACCGCCTCGTCGGACAGCGAGGCGGCACGGCTTACGCGTTTTTTGACTGCTCGGAAACGATAGAACGCGACGTTCCGCGCGACATTGCGAGCAGAATAGCGTCCTGCATACCTTCCAGATCATCAAGACCTGCCATAAGCTCCACATCTTCGATGGTAAGCAGAGGCTTTTCCTCTCCGATGTGTGCGCGGTTATAGGTCATAATGGGCTGATTTGCAAGCAATATTATCAGCCATACAACGTCATCGATCGTGTCCATTATGTTCGAATTATTCGCCATGGATTCGCCGAGTTTCTCCAAACCGCCGTATTTCTCGCTGATCTCCTTGACCGCGCGGACAGACATAAATAAAGGATATTCCTTACCGCCGAGTGTGATTTTAGCCTCGTTTTCCATAGATTACTCTCCCTTCGACAAAGACTTAGACAGCGACATTTCGCTTGCGGTACTTACAGTGTTTGCTGCACTTCCAGAAGGTTCGTAAACCTTTTCGTACCACTTATCAATGGTCGGTTTGTTCTCCTTGGTTTCGTCCAACTGTGCTTTCCAGTTATGTTTACCATTGATCTCCTTTATGCGCTGCGAGATCGCACCCTCAATTGAAGGCGTTTTGAAATTTATGCTGTCGCCCTTTGTTTCGTGGCTGTCGGAGGGCGTCGCAAACTTAACGCGATATATCCAGTAATAGCGGTATGTACCGTTAGACTTTTTCGCGCGAAATCCGATTGCAACGTAATTTCCCACGTCCTCGCCAGAGGAAATTACAACGCCGTTCTCATCGATGAATGCACCTGCCAAATCGCTAAGTACTTCCGGAGAAAGGTCGTCAATGCCGATTGTTATAGTTCCGCCCGCGAATTCCTTAGAGCTTTCGGAAGCGCTGTCATCGGCGTAAAGGATAGCCTCCGCGATCTCTACCGACAAATCAACAGTCATTGCCTTTGCCAGCTTTTTCGGGGTTCCGTAGTTCTCCTCGCCGTTTTCGTTCTCGGTGATAATTGAATAATACAGCTTATCCAAGCCTATAGTTGCCATAAAATACCTCCTGTCAATTAACCCCAGCTACCTCAATGATGTAGTGGTGATAACCCGTGTCTTGTTCATACTCCATATACCGCCGGCTTGAAATTGTGATGTCGGCGGCTATAAGAGCGTTTGTGACCTCGTCCCGAAAGCCGAGATAATTGCCTTTGCAGTATAACTGGAGCGCCGCGCCCTCAACAAAGTCAAGCGGCTTGTCGTCCGCGTAAGTAATATCGTCATTTTCGGGAATGATCACAATAAATTTGTTGATTTTGCCGCTGTCGGTCGGGTTTTCCATAACGGATACGGGAACCCCCGGCAGCGCTAACGCCACGTTAATGCGCTCGGTCAAATTCATAATTTATCCACCTTCTTGTCAAAGGTCTCGACCATAGTCTGTACGCACTGCTTTTTTGTCGCCGATATTGCGGGCTTGAGCCACGGCTTTGCCGCCATATCGGAACGCCCGTGCTCCAGAACCATAGCCTTTAACGCGTTAGGAACGCCGTCGCTGTCATAGCCGTAAATACCGACCTTGATATGCCAGTCGCCGTTCGCGACCTGATACGCCTTTGTGACCCTGACAGCCTTGATAAGATTACCCTTAGAACGCGGTTTCGACTTTGTTCCCTTGCCGATAACCTCCTTGAGATTGCTTTCTATCTGCTTTTGCAGCGGCTCTATGCCGTCGGAAAGCATATCCTGTACAATAGCGTCATACTCCGTTCCCAGCCGCTCCAGTTTTTTCAGCGTTTCCTCCGGGAGCTTTAAGGTCATTCGCGCCATAGGTCCACTCCTTTGCCATAACCGTTGTGATGTTGTCGCGGCGGTTGTTGAGCACAGACGTTATCTCGTAAATGCTGTCACCGCACACCACGCGCATTGTGTTGTCGATCTTCGGATTATACCGAATAAAAATTTTGACGGTAGTTTCCGCCGTTTCGGTATCCGCCGAGAGATATTCCCGTGACGAAACGGCGGTAATATCCGCCCAAACAGAAAGGACGGGCTCCCACTGCTTAGTGACAAAACCGTCCTTGTCCTTATCGCTTTTATACCGCTGAAATTCGGCGCGGTACCGCATTCTGCCTAATTTCAAAAGTAATCACCCCGCCGTATGCCGAAAAGCAGCGCACGGAGCGACAATGTGAGCTTATCGTGATCCGCCTCCTCGCGGTGCTCGTACAGATAAGCCGACGCGTACAGTATGCCCATACGCATCATCTTGACCTCGTGCTCGTCGAGCTCGCCGTCTATCCTCGCGACATCGCGGCACATGGTCTCCGCGGTCTCGTTCAGATGTTCCAGGAATTTGTCCTCGTCATTGCTGTCAATGCGCAAATAGCCTTTAAGCTCTTCAAGATCGACTATCATTGCCGCTCCTTTCCGCAATTATGTACCGCTTTTCTCCGCAGATGTGAATTTCAGTATCTGAACCGCCTCACGCAGCACAAGAATACCGTCAACACGCTGCTGCATAATAAAGCCGACCATTCCCTCGTCTGCAAAGCGCTCACCAAGACGCTTAATAGAACGTGTGCCGCGGTCACCGATCTTGTAATACCTGAAATCACCGAATGCGATTTTGTCCTTGGGAGCGTCTGTAGAGGTGTATAACTTATACCCCATAAGCGTATCGGGCTCTCCGGCTATCATAGACGGCTGCCACATAAATGCACCACTGCCGTCCTTAAGCTTACGCAAAGCGGCTACGCTCATATCATTCATAATAAGCGAGGCGTTCTTGCGATACGGGCGCTTGAGCGCATAAATAAGGTCGAGAATATTATCGGAATCGACACTTTTCCCAGCAGCGGTTACAGCAAGTGTACCGCCCTTTGCTGTATCAAAGATACCGGTCGGACCCTTTACTCCGTCGCCGTTAAGAAACTTCTCCTCCTCGGCATTTCCGATTGCCGACGCAAAGGAGTCCATAAGCTCCCCCTCGAGATTGTAAGCATTATCCTGAAGAAGTTCTTCGGAAACCTTTACCGCAACCGTAAGTTTGTGTGCGTCAAGAATAACCTCTCCGAACTTCGCCTCTCCGAAATCAATCTTGCCGCCCTCATCTGTCCAAGCAGCAACGGGCTTTTCCGCAAGAAACGGTATTTTGCGTTCGCCACTGGTCGTAACTATGGTTCCGAGCATACGCATTATATTTTCTCCCTCAAGTGCCTTGACTAAGTTCTTATCCCACTCATCGGGCACAAGATATCCGCCGTCCGCTGCAACGCCTTCCTGCAACACATTTTCAATAGCGCGGAAGTTAGAACGAACCGCGTTGAAAAATGCCGCCTTATACTCGTTGGACGCTCTGCCCGTCTTTTCGGGCGCGTTCTTTGCCGACGGAGTAGTCAAAATCGGCGAGCTCGTAGGCTTTGCAAGCTCCGCGTCGATTCTCTCCTGCTGTTCAAGGCGCTTTACCGCCTTGTTGATGTCCTCAAGTTCAGCCTCCATTTTGGCATATGTAGCATCGTCCTCCGCGGACAGCGTTCCCTTTTCGGTTGTGTGCGAATTGAGAAACCCCTTCATCGAATCCCAGTGTTTCGCGCGCTTTTCCAGCATTTCATTAAGTGTCATATTGTTATCCTCCTTAAAAATAATTCTTGATCATATCCAGCCGTGCGGAAAGTTCATCAACGCGCCTTCCGCCGTCCTTTTCTTCCGCGCAGAGCTTATTTACCAGCGCGTTATTTACTGTTTTCTGCGAGAACATCACCGAATTTTCAGCCTTGCTCTCACCGCCGATTATCTCATCTGCAAACCCAAGCTCGACCGCCTTGTTTGCGTTCATCCAGGTCTCCTCGTCCATCAGCTTGGACAGGCGATTTCTCGCAAGACCCGTTTTACGTTCGTAAGCGTTGATAATGCTCTCCTTGCATTCGTCAAGCATTTCGATCGCTCTCTGCATATCCTTGTGATCGCCCCAGGAAATGGTTGACGGATTATGTATCATCATCATACCGACGGGCGACATCTGCACAACATCGCCCGCCATTGCTATAACGCTCGCCGCCGATGCCGCGATACCGTCGATCTTGACCGTAACCTTGCCCTTGTAATCCTTGAGCATATTGTATATCTGCGCCGCCGCGAAACAGTCGCCGCCCGGGGAATTTATCCATACGGTAATATCTCCCACACCTTTTTCCAACTCCGCCTTGAAAAGCTCGGGCGTGACGTCATCGTCAAACCAGCTATCCTCCGCGATAGCGCCGTCAAGGTAAAGTGTGCGTTCTTCGGTATCCGCGCCAATATCGTTGTTCATCACTTTGACGCTTTTCCAGTTCCAGAATTTCTTCACTCGTTCTCCTCCTCACCTTTGTTATAAGCCGCTCCCGCGCTGTTCAGAGGGAGCATATTGCCGTTGACGAGATACAGATCGCCGCCGTCCTCTGCGGGTATCCTGTCGAGATTTTCCAGCTCGCGGATATCGTTTGCGGACATCCAGCCGTTTTGTCTCGCGATAGCGTAGCCGTTCATGCGGCTTTCATAATCGCCGCGCATAAGCCCGTCAACATTGAATTTAATGGAATGGTCGCGCTTTTCCGAGGGCAATAAAAGAGCTCTTGCCAAACCTTGTTCCCAGCGCACTATCCACGGTTCAAGTGTAAACTTGACAAATCCGATAGATTGCTGTTCGACATTTGAAAACGTCGCTTTTTCAAGGTCGCCTATCATATGTGGCGGCACTCTATATATACTCGCAATCTCGCTGCGCTGAAATTTACGCGTTTCGATAAATTGTGCCTGATCGGGCGGTATCGAGATCGGGGAGTACTTCATTCCCTCCTCCAGAACAACGACCTTTCCCGAATTGCCCGAACCGCCGTAAACGCTCTGCCAGCTTTCACGCAGCTTATCTGGATTTGTAATAGTTCCGGGGTGTTCAAGAACTCCGGCGGGTGCCGCTCCCTTTTCAAAGAACCGAGCGCCGAATTCATCACACGCGATATTCATTCCGATAGCGTTCTTAGCCATTGCAATCGGCGAATATCCGACCAGCCCGTCAAATCCAAGCCCCGGGATATGCAGCACGTCGCGCGGCGACAAGCGGTAAACGCCGTTCGGCATTGTTTTTGCGTCGTCCGCGTATTTCGTATATTCATAATACAAACGCCCGTCGCTGTCGCGGTCGACCGTCATTCTGTCCGGCATAAGCGGATACAGCGCCACAACCTCGCCGCGCCCGTTGCGTATGATCTGCGCATACGCGTTCCCCCACAATAACAGGTGTGTCATAAGCGTTTCAAAAAACACTATGCTTGTCATCTCGGGGTTGGGCTCATTGTGCAGCAGATAAAACAAAGGATTGTTTATATCCTTTGTTTTGCTGCCGTTCGCCTCGAGCCGATAAACGTTAAGCGGCAGACTTGCCACGCCCTCCGCCAAAACGCGGACGCAGCTGTAAACCGCCGACACCTGCATTGAGGTTCGCGCGTTTACCCGTTTTCCGCTTGTGCTCATTCCGGGATAGAACATATACGCCGAGCCGCTCGTGCTGTCGGTCACGGGGTGATCTCTCGACCGAAAGAGATTACTGAAAAAATCCTTAAAAGCCATAGTTAAACTCCTTTTGGTTCAAACAAAACTGTTTACTTCTTATTTCCGCTTAAAATCATTACATTTACAATCTAAATCGCATGCAGGATTATTAGGGTAATAAGAGCCCATATACCAAGTACCGCCATTGTCAATGGCGTGCTTGCAACTTCTGCAATATCCCGTACACACCCTATCACCTTTGAGTGTCTTTCTCAGCAACGCTATCTCGTTATCTTTGAGCCTGCAATTTTCTTTGTTGTTTACGAGGTCATTTTCGAGTTGACTTATTTGCAAGCTCTTTTGATCGATAATGCGTTCAAGCTCTTTGATTTTGGATTTTAACGCAATTTTGCTCTCCATATAAATCCTCCGTTAATTTAGAAAAAATTTATCAAAACGTAATAAGCCCGCGCTCATCATAAACGCTATTCTCGGCGACTCCTCCGCATTTCAGCGCCCTGTCAAGCGCCATTACCGTCGCGACAGCTCCGTCGATCTTCTCGGTGGATTTCTCCTTATCGGGCTTGATATTGCCCGCGGGGTCCTTACGGATACAAATATTATCCATATTCCAGCGGAGAATAGGGTGTCCGCCGTGCGCGAGCCGTTGGCTCAACGCAAGATTCATAAGTTCCTTTGTCGGCGGCGACATATCCTTGAAGCCCTGACCGAAACGAATAACGGTAAAACCGAGTTTTTCAAGATTCTGAACAACGTGCTCTGCGCCCCAGCGGTCAAACGCTATCTCGCGGATATTGTACTTTTGCCCGAGTTCTTCAATGAATTTCTCTATGTACTCATAGTGAATTACATTGCCCTCCGTCACCTGCAAAAAGCCCTGTCGCGCCCATAGGTCATAAGGAACATGATCGCGCCGCACTCTAAGGTCAAGCGTTTCCTCGGGAACCCAGAAAAACGGCAGTATCTGATACTTGTCGTCCTCGTCCTCGGGAGAAAACACCAGCACAAAAGACGTAAGGTCGGTCGTCGTCGAGAGATCAAGCCCGCCGTAGCACGCCCGACCCTCAAGATTTTTGCAATCGATTGCAAAAGCACATTTATCCCAGATCTCCATCGGCATCCAGCGAACCGCTTGCTTGACCCACTGATTAAGTCGGAGCTGACGGAATGCGTTTTCTTCACTCGGCTGTTGCCGCGCCGATTCATAAGCCGCTCGGACCTTATCGATATTGATTGTCTTTCCGAGCGAGGGATTAGCCTTTTTCCAGACTTTCGGGTCGGACCAGTCGTCGTTTTCGTCCGCGCCGTAAATTACGGGATAAAACGTCGGGTCGATTTTCCGACCCGCGATTATATCCTTAGCCTTTTGATGAACCTCGTAGCAAATGCTGTTGGTATTGTCGCCGGCGGTGGTTATCAAAAAGAAAAGCGGCTGCATACGCGCGTCGCCCGAGCCCTTTGTCATTACGTCGTACAGCTTGCGGTTCGGTTGAGCGTGAAGCTCGTCGAATACTACGCCGTGAACGTTGTAGCCGTGCTTACTCGCGACCTCCGATGAAACGACCTGATAGAAGCTGTTTGTCGGCTTATATGTGATCCTCTTTTTGCTGTCCGAGATAATACAGCGCTTTTTCAGCGCGGGGCAAAGATTTACCATTTCTTTCGCGACGTCAAAGACTATCGCGGCCTGCGCTCTGTCTGCGGCGCAGCCGTAGATCTCCGCGCCCTGTTCGCCGTCGCCGCAAAGCAGCAGCAAAGCAATGGCCGCCGCGATCTCGGATTTACCGTTCTTTTTCGGTATCTCGACATAAGCGAAATTGAACTGCCTGTATCCGTCCTTTTTTACAACGCCGAAAATATCGCGGATTATCTGTTCCTGCCAATCGAGGAGCTTAAAATGCTTTCCGTACCATATACCCTTGGTATGGCAGAGATTTTCAATGAATTCAACGGCAAAATCGGCTTTTTCCTTGTCGTACACCGATGATTTGAGTTTGAATTTAGTCGGCTTATACTTTGCCATTTCGTCACCACCGTAAATCTCCTTTCCGCGAATATAAAAGCCGCTCAAAAAGCGGCATAAACTGTACGACAGACCGCACGGAGCGCGGCGGTTATTCAGACAATATCAATAGTTGGCTCTGTGTCCGTTCCGCACTCCGAACGGCTGCGGTCTGTACCCGCAAACGCGGATACACAGCGCGGCCGTTCAAGCCGTCCTGATTTTTGCAATTGATTGCAAAACCGATTTTATTTCGTCCTCAGATGTATGATCTGCTGTAATTTGTTGTGAATAGTCTCCGCCTGGGATTTCCAGCGCTCGATCATCTCGATATGTACCGTAGTTTCGGTATCGATCTTGCCTTTGCGCAGTTCCTCAATCTGCAAGCCGTATGAATACGCCTGCTTGACCGCTAACGTATCAAGCGCTATTATTTCCTCGTCCGTGAATTCGGGCATTACAATTTTCCCTCCAGATAGTTTATAATATCGCGCCGCGCCTCGTCAAAGCCAAAGCATATACACGCCGCGTAACCTCTCGCCTCCAGAACCGAAAGCCATTTCGCCTGATTATCTGTGGGCTTGCCCTTTGGTGCTTTCAGCTCGATAAACAGTCCGTGAAATCCGCCGCGAGGAACAGGAAGAAACAGATCGGGAACTCCCGGCTTTACTCCCATGCGCTTAAACCTAGCCGCCTCGCGCGCGTCACGCTTTCCGCCGTTTGGGATATGAAAGAGCGACATCAGCTCGGGATATTTGCCCGACTGCATTGCCGCCCAATCAAAAAGATGTATCTGCTCGGTGTCCTCAATATGGTTCATTATTCTGCACCTCTTACATTATCTTTAAAGCGCGCCAAATTCCCACAGCAAGGACACTTGCTATAAAAACATATGGAGCAATTTTCCATATAGGGATCGTACTCGCCCTTATCGGCTTCAAAAACACAGCCGCACTTGTCGCATTCAAAACGCTTTAAGCAACTTACCGGCTTAAGTCTGTTAAGGTCTCCCTCTTTGATAATTGTCATGTCGCACAACCTCCATAGCAATTAAACGGCGATCCCATTACCAAACCCCACGAACCAAGCCCCATTCTGTTCATTATAATGCGGTGCAGTTTTGCTATAACGCTTTGAACCGTTTCGTCATTACGACATGAATTATTCGATTGAGTAAAAAGACTTAATCCGTATGCCGATAAAGCTGTATAGAGTGTTTTCATCTCCTCGTCTGAGAACTCGTAACCGCCGCCCATCTCCGAAACAGCTTTTGCAACAACCTCACGCGCACTGAGAACCTTCGATTTAAGCGCGTCTAAGTTTTCAAGGTTCTCATCAAGAGCATTCAATACCGCACGCCGTTCTTTTTCTACGAGAACAAACTTTTCGTTTGTCTCCTCAATCCGCTTGGCCTGTTCGTCGGTGACCTCCACCTCGTAGATCACACCGTTAAGCTTTAATGCTGCTTTCATTTGCATATCCTCCAAATTTATTTGATGTAACCGCTATCTCTTATCAACATAATCCCTTACTATTGCAGTTACTTCGGATCTGTCGATAAATTTATCACAATCCTTACACGGGCAATGTCCGAGCCCCTTGTTGAAATAGGAGCAAGTCGGAACGTGAGCGCCCATATCCGGAATGCTTTCAAAGAAATAGCAATTTTCTTTGTGTTCCTGAATCAAATTCCCGAAACAAGCCCCACAGCCGGGAATATATTCACCAACCGCGGACGGATAGCGAATCTTATCGACAGGCAATACGCCTTTCACAAAATTGTCCATCACATTACCTCACTTATTATTCATATGTTCATATCGCTTACATCGATTTTTCCGCTCATAAGGTCTGGGAGCATTGCGTCGCGCAATTCTGCCAAAAGGCGGTTTTCTTCGGAGTTTAAATATGAAATATGCTGCTCCCACATCAACAAGAAAAAATTGATAATGTTGGACAAGATTTCCTTGTCTTGATTTTCAATTTTAAACTCATTTTTGTTTTTTGATAACGTTATATACCGTCGGCTTTCATATTTTCCTCCCAAAATTTCAAACGTTTTGTTAAGATCAATATCGCTCGCCTTTTCCTCTTGAGATACCAGTTTGTCTAATTTGAGGCTCTTTGCCAGCGTTTCGTTACAAGTGATCTTAATTACACTGCGCTCTCTGGAAATACGGTTAATATCCGCCATAATATCCTCATATGGGCGGTGTTGAGCCTCACGTCGCTCAAATTTAATATATCTTGACGGAACCAATATGTATTCTTTTTCAGCAATTTCTTCCGTGTTCACCTCGCGGGAAAACTCGGCAATATCCTCGCACTCGCCGCATACGCTTTCAATCACATCATCGGGAAGAATGTTGACGGTCTTGTGATACGTCCTGTTCTCGTGGCTAGCGCCTCCGAACTGCCCGTTTTGATCGCGCTGCTCTTGTACCGCTTTGCGGCGGCAATCGTAAAATTTTACTGTTTTGTTGCTGGCAGAGAACACAATAATGCAAGTCGGAATAGATGTCGCCTCAAACATCTTATCGGGGAGAGTTATAACGCGCTCGATCATACCCGAATTTATCAGATGTTCACGCATATCTTTCTCAACATCAGATGACAAAACCCCGTTCGGGAGCACAAATGCACACCGCCCGTCCTGTTTCATTCTGCTAAGAGCAGTCAGAACAAACGCGAAATTAGCATTCGAGCTCGGCGGAATAGGTTTGCCTTGAAATCTTTCATCAGCCAACAGCGGCGCGGGAGCTTCCCACTTGATGTTATAAGGCGGGTTTGAAACAACTTCGTCCGCCACAATATCGGGAACGTTGTTAATTACTGAAATATCCGAAAAATTTTCACCGCTTATGAGTCGATAACACTTAACGATTTCCAATGTCAGCGCATTTCGATTTATAACATAGCCTGAAATGTTGCGAACCGCCAAATTGAAAAGCAATATCGGTATTACTCTATCGTCAAGCTCCTCGCAAATAAAGGTTTTTGCTTTATTTTCTACCCACTTCTGAATTGTCAGTGCTCCGCTCCCAGCACAAAGATCATATACGGTATCGCAATTTGTCCGCGTTTGCGCAGCGCATAACTTGGCAATGCTCTTTGGCGTATAATCTTGACATTTCTCTTTTCGGTCTGCATAATGATATTGGAAAATCTTTTGCAGATTATCGGTTAATAAATCGCCGCCTACTAACTCCACATAAGCGGACAGAATGTCATTTTTACGCTCTGAAAACAGTATATTCCCGATAGATTCAAACAAATTATCCTTTTCTGCGCCAATAAGGTTTAAAAAAGAATTTGTTAATTTAGACAATTCCACAATCTACCCTCCCCTTTGCTTAAGCAGCCGCTCCATAGGATCGTCCGAATTGCCGAGAACGCTCTCGCCGCAGCTTTCCTTGACGATCTGATATATCTGATACCAAATTTGATTGACTTGTTTCATATAATCCTGCGACATACGCACATACGGCGACGCCATTGCCTGCCCCGTCGTAGGGTGCTTGGCGAGAAATCCGCATTCGGATATCAACTCCTCTGTCTGTATCCAACGCGCTACCGACATAGCGTACTGTTCGACAAGTTGCTTTGAGACCGCACCATCGCATTTGATCTTTTTAAGCCATTTCATAGTCTGCGCAACGATACGATCCGCCTGTAAACTCTTACCGCATTGCTGCTGCGCCCGAAGAAACTCGTCAACGGGCGGAACGTCCGCCCCCACAAGCTCGGGAATATCATTATCCGCCGTATCAGCGGACTTTTTAACGCTTTTCCCAATCGCCGCCGAAGATACCGATTTCTCCTGCACCTTTCCCGCCGACTTTGCAGTCGAAGTCACCGACGATTTCGCTTTTGCCGCCGTTTTAGACCTTGAAGTGGATTTCGTTCCGGAAGATGTTGATTTTTCCTTGGTTTTTGACGTTGTTTTAGACTTTGAGGTCGTTTTCGAGGCGGTTTTCGGTGATTTTTTGCCCGTTTTGACCTCTTTTCCGGACGTTTTTGACCCCAAATCGGCACTTTTTGCGCACTTTTCGGCACTTTTTTTGCCGTTTTTGACCTCAAAATCGTCCTTTTCAGCGTCAAATTCTTCGTCAAAATTGATCAAAGGAGGCGCTTTTTTGGTTGTTTTCGGTCCAGAACCAATTCGCGCGCCGCCCCTTCTGGTGCCGTCTTTAGCCACTTTTTCTACCCCCATTCATACATCGGATAAAAAACAGGGGCATATACCCCCTTTGAACTTCCATTCACGCGCGTGAAGGGTTACGCCCGTTGCACGAGCAAGAGGGTCACAGAGATTTAACCTCCCCCTACCCCTCGCCGCAGACCCAGATGTATGCGGGAGTGGCACGCTTTACACAGCGCCATAAGATTACTTTCGGCATTTGTTCCGCCGTCCGTCAGCGGCACAATATGGTGTACGTGCTCGGCGGGTACCGCAAGCCCGCGGCGCAGACATTCCTCGCATAACGGGTGCGTGGAGATGTAACGCTTTCGTATCGCTCGCCATGCGGTACCGTAGCGCTTAGCTGTCGCGGGGTCACGCTTGGTTTGCTCGTACCGCTTGTTCATCAACCGCTCGTGTTCGTCACAATATCTCCCGTTGGTCAGTCGCGGACAGCCCTGATACGCACACGGACGCTTTGCCTTATACGGCATTATGATCCCTCCAAACAAAAAGACCCGACGTCATTGCCGAGCCTTTAAATTATTATCACAATTATATTGTACCATATCTCAATTGAGCATTCCGAGCAAACCGAGCAAGTTTTCAAAAAAATTTATTCGTCAATGTGTTTCTTGATGTACCGGGAGCACATGAAACGGACACTATCGAATGTGTTTCTGCCGCCGAGCTCGTCGGCGATCGTGCCCCAGTCCTTTCGGTCGTAAAAACGCTTTTCAAATATCATGCGCGTAAGGAGATCGTCAATGCTGTCGATATAAAGCTCGACGCGGGCTTTCTGACGCCTGTATTCGGCTCTCTGTGCGCGTATCTTGCCGTATTTCTCGATATTGTCTATGTACGCGTCCTCTATTCTGTTGCGGTGTGAGGGCGTGGAAACAACGCCGTCAAGTCTCGGCGAGCGATACATTCCCGTTTCTATTTCTTTCAGTCTGTCGTCGCAGTCTTTTATAGCGACCTCAAGCAAATAGTAGCTGTTGAGCTCTTTATACTGTTTTTCATACAATTCCTTACGCGTCACTTCATTTTCCCCCTTGATTTTTTCCGTTGACCGCTTGACTTTTTCTCGGCAATGCGGTATAATAGGAGTGAGGGTAAGTCTCATATAATCCATATTTTCCTTTAGCCGCTCGACTGTTGCCGCAGTCGGGCGGTTTGTCTTATGAACATTTCTTGTTCAAACCTTAGTGCCCACATACCAGACAGTTAAAGAAGGGCTTGCAATTCCAAGAACCACATGAAAAAAGCTCTCATATATCGAGTCAATACGACCGTCTTTTTTTCTTATGCGCGCCCATTTTCTTTTTCGGCAGCCATCGAGCTTAACAAGCCTTAGCTTTGTTTTCTTCATAATCCGCCTCCGTCAGCTTATATCCACTATCGGAGTTCCCGAGCCCTGATATTTGGGGAGCTCACCGTTCCAGTTCTCGTACTTGATCTTTTCGATCAGCTCGGGAGTGAGCGACTGCGCGATCTTTCTGTTTGCCTCTGCCTCGGCATCGGCGGCGATCTTCTTTGCGTCAGCCTCGCCCTGCGCCTTTATTTTCGCCTGCTCCGCCTGTATCTGCGCCGCCTCTTTGTTCTTCTCAGCCTCGATTATGGCGACCTTCTTGTCCTTTTCGGCTTGCACGGTCGCGGTCTCCGCCTGGATATTCGCGAGTTCAAGCTCCTGCTGAGCCGTTACCTTACGCTGAATTGCGGCGGCGGTCTCGTCGTCAACGGAAATATCCGTGAAGTTTACCGTGTCGATCACAATGCCATACGGCTCGAATCTGTCCTTTAAGTAACTGTCAAGCGCGGCGTTGATCTCCGTTCGCTTGTCGCCGAATATCTCCGTGACGGGATATTTCGCCGATACCTCCTGCGTCCAGGCTATTATTTTGGGCTTAATGAACGTGTCCTTGACGTTCTCGCCCGATTTGCCCTTGAACTGTACAAACGTATCGGTAACGCGGTCGGGATCGAACCTGTACGAGAACTCCAGATTTACCTTGACGGTCTTCCCGTCGGAGGTGGGAATGTTGAAACTTTCGTCATTTTTGGAGTCGCCCTTGTCTTCGGCAGTCAGATAAGACTGCTCTATCCCGATAGAATATACGGTCACTTTCTTTGTGGGCGCCGTGATATGCCAGCCCTGGGCGAGCGTTTCACCGTCAACGCCGCCCGACATATTGTAGACTACTCCCACATAGCCCGCGGGAATTCTTACCGCGCACATCGCGATAAGAATTATCACCAGAACCATTGCCACTCCGAGCGTTATAGCTCCTATCAAACCTTTTTTCATTACTTGTCCTCACTTTCATTTTTTGTTGTATTGTCACTGTCCTGTTCCATTTGGTTCATTGCGTCCGTATAGATTCGGTACACAAATTTGCCTAACGGAATAAAAACAAATGATAACAAAAACCATAATACGACCGCTCCTAAGAGAACCAATATCACAAATGCAGGGTTCATTGCGCCTCTCCTTTTATGTCGACTGTATAAACATTCCAACCTTTTACACTGCTGCGTTTAGCGTGTATATCCGAGGCGGGATAATGCTTTCTGATCCTTGATAAATGCACTTCTGCACCATCATAACCTGGAGGATCGTAGAATGTGTACTCCCAGACCCCGTCACTTCGGCGTTTGTAGATAGTTGCGTCGCAGTGTCTGCAAATCGCCGTGCGCGTGTGTTCTGTGCCGTTCAATTCCATAAAGAATATTTCGTCGTTCCTGCCGCAAAAGGGGCATTTCGAGAGGTTATCTTTCCCTTTCGTCAGCCGCTCCAGAAGATTTCCTATCTCGGTATCGCACCGAGGGCAGATATTCAGTATATCGTTGCTCTTGCCCAGATTAGCGCCATATAGATGGAACCGTCCGCCGCAATAGCTGCCTTTAAAAATCGCGGGGTCGGGCTCCATGTAGGGAACTTCGTATGTATACTCGTCGCCGCATATATCGCACTTTTGTGTACACTTTACGCTGTCAAACATATCGGTCTCCTTTCTCACTTAACGCCGTTCTTCGCCGCAAGCGTTTTATAGCAGTGCAGCGTCGCCAGAGCGTCGGCGAGGCTGTTGTGAGCGTTGCCGCGCCACTCGTAGCCGCAGTACTCCGCGCATTTAACAAGGCTCTGCCATTTGTATTTGTTTTGCTCCCAGTCCCATTCACCCGCGATCGGCGTGAATATTGCCTGAACGTCAATCACCTTTATATCCACTCGGAACTCAACTCCCGCTTTTTGCAGAAAAGCTAGATCAAAGCCCGTATTATATCCGATAATCGTTCCGCATTGCGCGAATATCGCGTTTAACTGCGGCACAGCCTGCTTGAACGCGATCTCCCTTTTCACCATACTCGGCGTGATGTGGTTGATCTCTTCCGCCTTTTCCCAGCTTTCGTGCCGCTCGGGACGGAAAAGTCTGTCGCATATGATACAGCCGCTCTCATCGACGATTGACAGCTGGAGTATTTCGTCCTCATCGGGGTTTAACCCCGTGGTTTCCGTGTCGATAACGTAAAAGCGCTCGGTTTTTAACAGCGGATCGGGATTATCGTAAATATTGCTGATAACCACGAGATCGCGCCCGGGAACAGTGATATTGCGTAATCTGAACCACTCGTTTTCCGCCAGTATTCCGAATTCGCCGTTCTTATATTCAACCACTCCTCGGTTATACTCAGCGCCATCGTCACCGATAAAAGCATAAACCGTACTGTCGCAATAAAAACTTTTGAATACGCAAATATCTCCCTCGAAAACCTTCTTACCGTTTATATCGGTCTCGCCCGAGCACGCTCCGAGAGTTGACGTGTCTACCTCGTAGCTCTCCATAGTTGTCGGCTCGTGAATTATGGCGCGGTTCTCCTTTTTGCTGTAATCGCTCAGATAGCCCTCCACAAAATACGATTTCCGGAGAGGCTTGCCGCGCCAGATACCTCTATTCTCGTCCATTGTCCTGTCTCCTTTCATTCTCTTGATTGTGCAAAACCTCCGCCAGCCTCAAGCATATTCCGTCATGATAGCCGGCACAATTCTCGCCGATACAAGGATAAAAACTTTGCGTGACTATATCGCCTTGACCGACCATTAGCGCCTTGTGTTCTTCCGTAAAGATTCTGTAAGGACAAGCCTTGAGTTCGCCTTTGTCATCTATACAGTTCGCGTGGCTCATTTGCCCTCACCGCCCTCTGTTCTTTCTTCTGCCCTTTCCAGTGGTTTCCCAGCTCCAGCGCCATATATAAATTGCCGAGGAAATCTTGATTGCGGTCTTTTTCGAGTGCCATTACGACCATTCCAATCAATTTTGGAAATACTTCAAGTTCGTCCTGCTTGTATTTGGAAATGATTTTCTGATATTCCGTTTCGCGCACAGCGGCGTTTTGCTCGTCAACGCAATTCGAGATCGATATCGCCGCCAGTGATACGAAATCCGCCCAGACCTCCCAAGCTGCCCTCGAAGTCATAAGGCTGTTGAACGTTTTGACGAACTCGGCGGAATCCTCGTTTATGTGCCTGATTGTTTTCGCCATATCATCACCTCACACAACATACTTTTTATGGCTCGCCTTGACGTTCTCCATATCCGACTGCGCGTAAATCGTAGTAGTGCCGATAACGGCATGACCCAGCATTTTTTGAACCTGGTCTATCGGCATTCCGCGGTTGAGCGCGATTGTCGCCGCCGTTCTCCGAAAACGGTGCGGATGACATTTTTCAACGCCCGCCTTTAAGCCGAGTTCACGGAAAAGCTGCTCTACCGTTCCGTGTTTCAGCCGCTCGTGCGGTTTTCTTAATCCAACAAACAGCGCGGGATCATTATCGGTTCTCTCGGATAAATATTCGCTTATTGCGAGCTGAGATTTGGCGTTCAGATAACAAACGCGCTCTTTGCCGCCTTTGCCGAATACCGTTATTTCGTTTCCGTCTATGTTTTTACGCTCCATTCCGCAAAGCTCGCTCACGCGACAGCCTGTGGAATACAGCGTCTCCAATATCGCAAGGTCGCGTTTGTTTCCGACGCTTTTGCGGAGCTTTTCAAGCTCGATTTCGGAAAATGCCTTTTTAATGCGCTGATCGCGCTTTATGGGCTTGACGTTCCTTGTCGGGTCTTTTTCTATGTAGTCCTCGGAGGTACACCAGCCGAAAAAGCTTTTCAGAACGTGCAGCTCGTTGTCCTGCGATACTTTGCTCAATCCGTCACGTTCGGAACGGATAGCGATATAGTACCGTATCACGTCGGAAGTTACCGTCTCGAGATTGCAATTAGCGTCGGTGAAAAATCTTTTCAGAACGCCCCGATAGTACGTTATTGTCCGCGGAGAACAGCCCTCGACGTGCTTTGTGACGAAAAACATTTGCAGAGCACGGGCGCGTTTATC
Source organism: Oscillospiraceae bacterium (assembly GCA_014799395.1). GTDB lineage: Bacteria > Bacillota > Clostridia > Oscillospirales > Ruminococcaceae > CAG-115. Next base: position 92,370 of record JAAVID010000003.1, read on the forward strand.
CTCAATCACGGCCAGCTCGTTTGACTTTTTGGTGATCTCATAGCCGTTAAGCACTATGCGCAGATTGTTTTCCGTCATTCCGCCCAGAGCAGTTACCTCGCGGATTATGTCCTCTGCTGAGCTCATTCCGTTTCCTCCCGTTGATTCTCCTTGCCGTCCATTACCGCGCCGCAGTGAGGGCAAAGCTCATAATCCAAACCGCGTGAATACGTTGCGTCACTTACCTTACGGCTGCATTCCGAGCATTCGTAATTCATTGCCACGCCTCTCCGCTTATCACTGTCGTCATCATAAAGCGGTATCCAATGTCCGTATACCACGGCGCGAGCGTCAGCGGCAGGGAGAGCGTTTACGCAATTTAAAATATACGCGGCGGTGTCATTAGCGCCCTCCATGCTTTCCGGCGAATATTTTAGATCATAGTCGTGATCGTCGTCAATCTTTCTTTGACACTCGACGAGTATCGCAATAACATCGGCTTTTTTCACAAATTCCGTATCAGCCACTATTTACCCTCCTACTGTATCATATATTTTGCTCGCTGCATTTCTTTGTTTAACTGCACATACATCTTTAGCGCGTCTGCCGCTTGCAGAATATCCGCGCTGTTGTCATGCTTGGAATACAAATCGAGCGCCAATCCGATTACAGTTCCGCAAGCCTCGCCGAATGAAGAACAGGTGTTAGGATTCTCACATTTGAACGCCTCAGCCAAACCCACAATTGCCGTGCCTAAATCGGATATAACCTTGAAGAGTTCATCTTTAAAGCCGTAGTTAAAATCGTGCTTCATCTGCTCTGCTTCTTGTTTCATTCGGTGCATTTGCTCTTGCAAAGCAGAAGTAATTGTGGTGACCTCGCTTTCGGATAAATCAATTGTTAAATTGCACGATTTTGACCCGTGTTCTTCATCATAATCGCGTTTGCGGTTTAATTTCTCGGTGAGCTTATTTAAAAGCGGAGAAAGCTCGCTGCTAATGTATAATTTCCGATCTTTAACCAATTCTTCAGCGTCCATTGTTATCCTCCTTATCAGTTCTCCTGTTGAAATTCCCGACGGGATTTTCCGCCTCGCGACCGTTGGAGCTGATCTGCTTATCTCCGCCAAAGCTGACGATTGCACGGCACTCCTTGTGGGTGCACATGAAATACGTCACATTATACAGTCCGTTTATTATTTTTACCTCTGCGCCGCAGAACGGACACGGTTTCAAAGAAATTCTAGACTTCATCATTTCCCTCCAGTTTCAGCTGTTCGTCGATCATCTCGCGCATTTCCGAGAGATGATAAATATACTTGTCCTTGACGGCGTTGATGATCCCGCCCAGTTCGTCAAACAAATCGTGAAGTGCCTCTTCGGTGAATTTAACACCCAGAATGACCGCCTCGGGCAGGAATCCCTTTTTAACGCAAAGCGCCGTGTGAACACCGTGCGACGTGCGGAATGTCCGCATAAAGTAAGTGGTCTGATCGTCGGCGACTATCGGCTTGAGATACGCGCCGTCGATAAACAGCAGTTTTGTTCCCGTCTCGAATATCAGATATTCCTCGTTTTTGATAATAACCCGTTTGGGCGGCGTTTCTATCTGAATATCGGTGCTGTTGTGCTCGGCAAATAAATCGTCGGTAACTCTCGGCTCGGTAAAAGAGATCTCCCTGATGTTCTTTTCGGTATAATCCAGCATTGACGCCAGACTGTCAAAGGACATAGGCTCGATTCCCGCGAGTATGTAAAACGCGCTGCTGTCGCCGATCCACTGCTCGCCGCCCTCCGTCGTATGCGACGCCAATTCTTTTTGCGAACGGCATATCGCCGCTACGCGCTTTTTCTTTATCATGACAACGCCTCCTTCATTTTTCCGACCATAGCCGTTATTGCCGCAACGGGCTTTTCGCGCTCCTCCTCGGGCAGCGCGTTCAATGCTTCCAATGCTGCGTTAAAATTGCGCAGACATTCCTCAACATGGAATTTCACACGCTCCTTTTGCGTGCTGGGAGGCGTCTTTTTTGCAAGCGATTGCAAAGCGGCGTTTTCGGTTTCCAGCCGCTCGAGTTTCTCCGCGTTCGCGTTGATCCGGCTGTCAAGAAATGCCGCGAGGTTTTCACGCAAGTCTGTGTCCTGCGCCTTTGTCATCTTGTTGTTGTCCATATTTTACGCTCCTATCCTGATTCGATTTTCCGTATCGCCCGGTTCGAGCGACCATGCGCGCTCCTGCTCCTCGCTGATATCCGCACAGCCGCCCACAGCGAGCTTTCTACCTTTGTCGTGGCAGAACTTCCAGCAGCCCGCCAGCGTCAGCTTTTTGCCCTCGATATCCTCCTCGTTCATCGTGGTGAGGATAGGCTCAATATACGCGAGTGTGCGTTTCTCGAACGCTGTTTTTGCTTCTCCGAGTATCTTTCTTGTTTTATCTGTCATGGTGATTTTCCTTTCCTGCGTACCGCTTTATAGAGCGATACATAATGTCTGTATTTTTTCTTTCTGACGAGCTTGAACCGCGCGAACGGTCTGCCCGTGATCTCGTTTGTGCCGATGTAGTAACTGACCAACGCCCAGCCTATGTACAACCGCTCGACGTACTTTTTCACCTCGTCGTTCCGCGCTGCGTCCTGCATCTTGCGCATACGTTTCTTGGATACGCTGTTGTCATCGGTAATCGTATCGGGACGGAGCAGGTTTGTTGAGCAGTTCCACGATCGCTCGAACTTGGCCGCTCTCTTGAATTCCTTTGAGATGTACTCGCACAGCGCCTCGCAAAGCTCTCCGCCGTCATCGGGCTGCATACGCCGCGATTGAGTAAGACCCAGCTTCCACAGCCGCTCAATATCGTCACGGTTGATACCCGTACCGCTGTTGATGACAACATGAAAGTGCGGCCGCGTTCCCTTGCTTCTGCCCTCGTAGACGTAAAGGTACTTCAAATCCAAACCGAGTTTAACATAAAGCCGCCGTAAACGCTTGATGTAGTTGGCGAAGTCCTTCTGTGCTTGCTTTTTGTTGGTGGGATCGGCAAACGTCAATGTTACGACGTAATCTCCCGCACGGAAATTGTTGTGAAACAGCCAGCGGAAGTATTTCCTGGAGTACTCGTCGTTCATGTCCTTGACCTTTGGTGGAGAAGCGCGGGTTCTGCTTCGACGGGGTTTTCTTACCGCCTCTTTTTCCTCCTCGGAGTACTCGTACCAATCGACCTCCTTGTACCGACAATTATGTCGGCTGAGAGATTTTTCCCGAATGAAGGTATGCTTCATAAATTACGTATCACTCTCCTCTGAAAATCCAAAAACGGCAGAGTTGTCAATACTCATTACAAGCCCGTCAAGCGGCAGTGTGAACGCCTTTTTTTACGGCGTTCTTGCCGCATTTTTTTGAATTTTCCTATTGACTTTTGAGCGGGAAAGTGATATAATATTTATAGGGTGATTTTGCAATCGATTGCAAAATGAATTTTTTCACTTTCCTGCTTTGTTCCCGCCGGCTTTGGCGGGGATTTTTTTATGCCTTTTCCGGGAAAAGACAACGCACGATCGACGTGCCGCCGAAATCGGTGAAATGCTCGCACTTAAAACAATGTTCTTGACAGACCGATGTCTTATATTTCGGACATTGCGCCCAGCTGCCGTTTTCTTTGTGCGTTTTTCCGCAGATCGGACACGGAAGCGGAAGCGTTTTTTCGCCTCGCGTTACCCTTTTCAACAAATAGTTGTAATATTCCTCGAGGAAACGCTTTAACGCCGTTTCGCCTCCGTCAAAGCCCGCGCTGTACAGCTTGCCATCGAGGGCTCTCACGCCGAATATCTCTCGGTCCCCTATCTGTTTGCGACAAAGAGCGATCTTTGAGAACTTCGCCTCGCCGCCCGGTTCTCTCGGCGGTGCAGCGCACGCGAATACCGTTTCCCACTCCGAAGTATTCGCCACGACTGCCGTTTTCGGCGGCTCGGGGGGCTCGTCCTGCGGAGCTTCGGGAATATTCTCCGGGTATCTTCTCGCCAGGTCGGCAAGCTCCGCGCCAAAGCCTTGACTTTCGCTGCCAAAGCTAATATTATATTTATCGCACAGCTTGTGCAGTTCGTTATATAAATCGCATTTCGGCTTATCTTTCGGCACGTCGGGAACTTCTTGAGACTGTATATACAATGGTTTCAAAAGGCTGAACTCCGTGCGTTCGCTGCCTTTTTTCAATATGTGGTTTATAGCCCTTTTTGCACCGACTTCACTTTTGTACCTATGCACTCGGCTATCGAGCGTTCCCATAACAGGGCGATCATCCGAATCATCGCCATAATAATAAACATTATCCTTACTGTCATAAACTACCCATTTGTTTTCTATCAGCATTTTTCACACTCCTCTCAAAACGGATAATCGTCGCTGCCTGTGTCGGTAAAGTCGGGCGAAGGGGGCTTTGACTGCTGCGCCGTGGTGTTATTATTCGCGTACTGCGGAGGCTCTGGCGGCAATGGCGGCGGTTCTGGCGCGCTGCTTTTCTCGCCCGTAAAGCTAAGCCGTTCCGCCATTATCTCGTACCATGTCGCGGGGGTTCCGTTCTTGTCGGTGTACTGCCGCGTCTGCATTTCGCCCTCGACTAAGATCATTCTGCCCTTTGCGAAATATCTCACAACGAATTCCGCAGCCGCTCGCCACGCGACGACGTTAAAGAAATCCGTCTTTTTCTCCTCGCCCTTGACCTGATAATTGCGGTCAACGGCGATACGGAACGAGCAGACACTCAAGCCTGTCGGTGTGGTCTTTAATTCGAGATCGTTGCATATCCTGCCCATCATTATTACTTTGTTAAACATTGCTTTCACCGCCCTTTACATTGTCTTTTGGTTCGGGGAAAAGTTGAGCCTCGATTTTGTAAATCTTTTTTATCACCTCACAATAATTTGTTATGCGATTATACAGCTCAACACTTTCCTTAAGCGAATCCATTGCGTTTAACGCCTTTTTAAAAATCGGCTCGATAGCCTTCCCGACGTATTCAGCAAATCCGTAAATAGCGCCTTTGAAACTTTTCGCCTCAATAATCACGAATGAGTCATTAACGCCGTAAATAATTAAATATTCACACATTGCTCTTGCCGCCCTTTCCGCCCATTTTCGCGCCGCAATTTGGGCAAAATTTCGTTACATACCACAACAGGTGTCCGCAGTCGGAACAACGAAATGTATCGTGCCTATCACCTTTGCAGCGGAATCGCTCCCACCGCCCGCGCCTTTCGGGGCGAACATCGGCAGCGGGAGCGTTTTCAACTATCCCAATAGCCTTGTTTAAACCTCTGTTTATTCCCTCGTTAACGTACAAATCGCCATCGGAGCTGATTAAATCAATGAAACGGCTTTTTATTTCAGAGAGAACCTTTTCGCGCTCTATGCATTCAGCCATTATTCCATCACCTCCACCCTCTCAAACTCGATAACCCACACCCTCAGACCTCCCGCTATCTCTTGTAATAATCGCCGGTTCTGTAGGTGTTGTAATCGTTTTCCGTAACCTCGAACGTATATTCAACGATTTTGCCGTCCTTGTCGCCCTTGATCGTAAAGTAATAGGTCGCGGGGTGATATTCGATTACTGGCATAGTCATACCGTCGGAAATACGGCGATCCGTTGTTTTTGAATACGCTGCGTTGTAGTTTTTGTCAACAATAACGCCCTCGCTTATTCTATTGTGCTCGTTCGCTGTCACGCCGCATATAATCAGCGTCATCATAACAACAACTGCCGCGATTATAAAAGTATGAAGTATGTTTTCTTTTATGATCGCGCCAATACTCGAGAGATATTTTTTCACTTTTTTCATTCCACGTCCTCCAAAGTAATCTGTCTGGGGTCGTCGCCGACCCACCAGCGCATAACGTCCTCGCCTGTTTCCCAGCTTGTGGGTAAATTGCGGCGTTTGCGTTCTTTAAGCATACGGTCAAAGGCTCTGACGTAATTCAAACGGTATTTGGGATATTTCGCGAAATCGGCTTTCATACCCTTGAAGCCCTGCATAGGGCAGCCGATACAACCGATACGCCCCTCGCCACATTGATACAATGGATTTGCATTACAGCTGTAATGATGAAGAAACTCCCATACATCATCATCTGACCAGTCAATGATCGGGTTTATCATGGTCGCAATAGTACGGTAACAATACTCAACAAGCCGACGCGCGGGGTCGTTATCCATATTCATAACCAAGCCGCCCTTATCCGTCACACGGTAATCCGCGCCCATTTCTTCGGCGGCTTTTTGGGTAGTCTTAGGCTTGCCGAGAACCTTAACCAAATCAGAACTTTCGGCACGTGCGTGACTTTCCGCTTTGCGAACGCCCGTTATTTTCAAGCGACCTCGACCACCACGCTCTTTCAATTCCTCGCAACAGTAGCGAACCCAACGAGTTGGCGGCATTAACTTCTCGGGGATAAGCTCCCACATTGATTTTTCGGGCTCGCTGATATCAACATTAGGTATCGACCTTACATAATAGACCGTTTCGGGCGCGTCTACCGTTGTAAGATTATGAACTATATCGTGCTTAACGCCCGCGAGCGCGGCTAATATGCGTATGCAGTCGCTGTCCTTGCCGCCGCTGTAACAGAGATAATAACCCTTGCCGTCTCTCGGCTCGAATGATTTCAAATGCTTGATTGCACGGCGTTCCTTTTCTGCTAAACCGTCATTCATCTCTTGACAAATCCTCCTATCCTTTATAATTCTTGAAATCAGGGCAGTTGCGGAATATCTGCCGCCCGTTGCACCACCGCTGTAACCGCCGTATCTCGCGCGGAGCGGTTTCTTTTTGGTAGATCATCACATACGGATTATATCCAAGATCGCGCAGAGTGTATATACGATATAAATCCTCTTCGAGAGTGCTGTTGAAATTAGTCAATACATACACAGACCTACTTCGCTGCCCCTTTACCGTCGTAAGTTCCGCAAACCGTTTGAAATATTCGGTTAGATCATCTCCGGGATTATCCCATGCAAAGTGCAGCACTGGCGTTTTTACAGCGTTCAACAGCTTGATATTGTCGGGATTAGTTAATCTGATATCAAGCCCCTGCGTGAAGTCGATTTTAGCACTGCTGTCTGCCAGATCATGGAGTAACTGTTCGTGATTTGCACATGCGAGAATGTTCGGATCAAGTAGCTTTATCAACCGCTGACCGCGCCAGAATTCCGAAAGCTCTGCGACCTGCCGTGAACAGCGTCCCTCTTTCTTCCCGACAATGCAGAATTCACACCCACGCGGACAACCCCGTGTCAGAAATCCGACCGCGAAATCATACTCGGGGTACAGATTGTAATCGGGATAAATATGCTCTATCTCTGGCGGCAACGGTGTATTTAGGCTCTCGTCAAAAATTTCCTTACCGTCCTTTATCGTGATACAGTAGCCCGTTCCGCCGCGACGCAATTCATCTGCGCGGACAGCGTACTCATTGTCAATATCCGCAGTAAAGCTAAACGTCTTGGACGAGTACACAAGATCGTATTCCTCCATAGGCGAGTACAGTGAAACACAATCGCCAAGCGATTTATGATATGCCGACAGTTTCATCAACGGTAGCGACGGAAAATTGTGGCAGTCGCTCCATAGACCGATTTTTGTTTGCATTTACTTGACAAATCGCCTCCTGTATGCTATAATAAAATTGTCTTATTAGGTTTGCCGCTTACCGAGTTCGCTCGGGGCGGCGTTTTTTATTTTGTCCACTGGTTCGCCATTGCCTCGGCGATACCCGAAAAGGTTTTTGAACGTATTTTTGCAGTTAGAGGGTTATTCCAACCGATAATTTTACCAGTTTCATCTGTTGCATATAAAGCCGCGCCAGAATAAGCCTTACCACCTGAATATTTTTTATCGGGTACAACGATATTTGTAGGTTGCAATTTCGGCAAGCCTTTCAACCATAAACATGTTTTCTTACTTACCTTGTGCCCGTATTCATAAGGCTGAATAATCTGATCCGCCTTTCGGTAATGAGTATTCATATAACCAATAGGGTTTTCAACAGCAATTTTATTACAATCAGCATTTATGAATTTCATAAAAAATTCCGCTGCTTTGTTGCGTTCTTTAAATCGCTGCAATGCTTTTCGCCGTATTTCTTCACATTAAACCACCTGTTTCCGCTTACTGTCAGATATGTACACGGCGGGTGCGCTATCAGCAAATCCCATTTTCCGTCGATTTTATGAACCGAGCCGTCCATTGTCGTAAACTCGCAGTTGCCGTTGATGATCGGCAGAACGTCGCCGAGAATATGCCATTTGGGGTGACCGCCCGACGGCTTCTGAATATCCGCGCTGTACGCCTCGTGACCGCGCTCGCGCATTGCTTTACACACCGTCTGGCTCTCCTCACATGCTATCAGTATCTTCACTGCTTGTCCTCCTTTAACGGTAATGTAGTCACATCGGGGAGTTCCGCGGTAACTTTAAGCATTTCCTCCCAATGTTTCCTAGTAAATTCAATCGAGCTTTTACCCGCTCCCGTTCTTCCGTGAGTAATGCGAACAAATCTATCATCATCGCGGTCGTCGTCCTCCGTGAAGAATTCCACACCATCAATGATTAAGCGCTTTCCGTGACTGCGTTCACGCCATTTGTTCGTGCCATCGCTGCACGCTTTGAAGTACTCTGTTTGATAGTCCGCACCCTCTGTATAATCATCGTGTTCAAAATCCATGCACTCGCCACAACCTAATTCAATAGAAGCTCTCGTACAAGCGCCATTGCGATAATGCACGCATTTTGTCATATCACACTCTACCACTGTCATTATCATCAACCTCCTCGAAAAATTCTCGCAAGCCGAGGATAACCATTCCGTCCTTGCAGAATTGCGGATTAGCCAGAATATACGTTATTGTGAACAGCTTGCAAGCTCCCGTATAATAGCCACCCTCAGCCTTGCGCGGCTCAGTGTTATTTATAATCGCCGCGAACCTGCGAAACGGAGCAAAGAAATCAGTCATATCTTTCTCAAACTGCTCCTCGGGAATAAACTCGTTGACCGCAAGAATATCGCCGACCTCGTAAGGACGGTCGTTTTTGCGTACCTCAAAGGTTTTATCTCCTGCCGCCAGAGCGCTGTAATATTCGGGATATGCTTTAACTGCGTGAACCATTGTCGTCAGCTCCTTTCAGCAGCTCGGGATTATCATGGATATTGCCGATTATTTCGCATTCAGCGTTAAATACATCGGTACCGAATATATAGCTGTATACTCCGTCATTAACAACAAACGCTCCACTGTATCTGTCATATTCAACAAAACCGACAATGGTTTCCGAGCCATATTTGAACTTTATAATATCTTCTTCAAAAGAGAGTATATCATTCTTGTCGAGAAATCCTGTACATTCGCCGAGGGTTGAGGGGTCTACCCAATAACTTTCGTAGTCGCGTTCAACATAAACTTGTGCAGAATTCAAATCGTCAACACCTTTGCCAGAACGATACGAAAGAAGTCCTGTCACCCAACCTTCGCCACTAATGCGCTTCCCACGCCAAAGCCCGCGCATATCATTCATTGACATCTTCGTCCACCTCGCTTTCGTCCTCGAATTCCAGATTTCGCCCCATAATCGTTCCGATCAGCATTAGGATAATACCTACAACGCCCTTTCCCAGCGCGAACCACAGTTCCTCGATTCCGTATGTAATACGCTGCTCGTTCAGATAGTCAAGGCGACCCATAGAGCATAATAACACTAAAATGCCAAACCAGAACAGAACGTTCGTGATGATAAGCCGACGCTTGGTTTGTTTTTCCGTCATGGCTTTTCCTCCGCGCAATAATAGGATTTAAGCATTTTTATAATCTCTCCGCCGAATGCGTTCTCGGTCAATTTGATGAATTCCTCGACCGTCATACCGGAATCAAGATCAACGTCGTGTTCCTTTGCAAACTGGCTTCGACCCATTTCACATGAACCCGTGAGTTTGTTGTGCCAATCATAAAACAGCCTATTGGAATAGACCGTATTGGGCTTGAATTCCTCACAAAACACTTTGATACGCTCCTCAACGGGCATATCTGCGAAAAGCTTGTCGTTAAGCGCTGCCATGGCCTCGCGAAGCGTTTCGCCATGTGCAAAAGTATTACCGCGCTTGACTACATAACATGGTGTGAGTGTCAAATCATCGTTTACGATCGCGCCTTTGGCACAATCCTTATGAACGCTATATATAATGGTTGCGACTCCATCTATATTATGTATCTTATGTGAATTTAAAACAGCGCCGAATAAGGAGCCGGAGCCGTAGCCGTAGCCGTAGCCGTCGCCGGAGCCGTAGCCGTAGCCGGAGCCGTAGCCGTCGCCGGAGCCGTCGCCGGAGCCGGAGCCGTAGCCGGAGCCGGAGCCGGAGCCGTCGCCGGAGCCGGAGCCGTAGCCGTAGCCGGAGCCGGAGCAAACCTCGACAAACTTTCGAATCATCTCTTCCATACTTTCACACCCTCAATAACATTGCGCGCTTTATCCGTTGCAGGAATGAGCTCGATAACGTCAAAAAGTCCCAAAGTCTCAACGGGCATAGTAAATTTGCAATTATTTGGTGCTACGGTTCCGTCAACCGCTATCTGAGATATCGAAGCCGCACCGTCCCACCACCAAAGGCGGCGAACATCTTTCAGAATAACCGCCTGACCTTCGTGCTCTGCGACCGTGCCCGCAAAAACTCCGGCGCGATTAGACCTTACCACACAATACTTGTCCACAAAACTGAAATTCATAATTTCCTCACTTTCCTTGCTTTCGCAAAACAATTTATTGTTGATTTTCGCCCTTGTGGTCGGTGACGAGCCACGAGAGCGATACCTTGAACACGTTCGCTACCATTGCCAATTCGGAGAACGTCCACAGTCTTGGATTTCGCTTGCGGCGGTTGTAGCAATCGCGTTTCATTCCGAGCTTGTCCGCCCTTTAAACTTCCTATTCAAATTACTTCACGCCCCGAACCGCTTTTCGCGCCTCGTCCTCAGCCCATATTCTAGCAATATTATCCAGATGTTTCCGAATTTTTGCGGGATCGTGTTCAACGTAATTATCCGCTATATAACCTATAACTCGTCCGTTCTCATCGTAACAAGTCTGTACTATGTGCGGTTCATCAAGCGGCTTAATTCCTCTTTTTGCCAAACGATCACCTCCCGATTCATTCTATGCAAAGACGGATTGTACAGTTTCCGCCGTCAGCATCATAGTCTACGCGTAGCCGCAGGTCGTTCCGATCTGCTCCCAGTAGTCGCCGTGGTTTCCGTATTTGTAGATCTCGCCGTGATGTGGTGTCTCCGCGATAACCGTTACCGTGCCCCACTCTTTGCACACCTTGACCTTGCTCAACGGCAGATCGCTGCCAATGTAGGTGTCTACCTTTTTGTCGCGGATAACCTTTATGAAGTCGCTAAGTATGACCTCGCGCGGGTTTTCTATCTTTTTGGGGAATGTTTCATTCATTAGGGTGTCCTCACTTTCCTTGCTTTTCACCGACCTATGCGGTATAATAGTCGGCGTTTATAATACTTCCGTAAGAATGCGGAAATCCACGAAAGAGTTTTTGTCAATAGTAATTTCCACAGGTTTTCCAACAAGTTCGGAAACATAATTGACCTTTGCCGCTTTTAAAATCTCCGCTACCTTTTCAACGGTAGATGTGATAGTTCCTTCACGACTATGTTCATTCCATTTACATGCGCTGGATATGTTAACGGTGTATTTCCCCCCGTCCATTACTCCAGAGCCGCTCATAGAAAAGCCCAACTGAATACCGATTAAGAAAGGATGGTCCTTAACAGTGCCGTACTCTGCAAAGTCGATTTTTCCTAAAACTTTTTCCATTGGTCTCACCTCGCTTTCGTTTTGGGTTCAGCCGCTCGGGGGCGGTTAGGCTTTTCGTCTTGTATTTCACCGACCTTTGTGCTATAATGAAAGCGAAAGGGGGTGAGTTTATGGAAAAATCCTATTGTCCGTTAGTGGGCGGTGCCTGCCGCAAAGACTGTATGTTCCGCCTTTCCAATTCGGACGCGCTGGAGCTTAACAAGAAATGTCAGCTCTTTAAGGTCGTTGAGAATGTCGAGTATCTCATTGACCATGATATGCTTACAGATTGTCGTCAACATAGCGATCAATAATCTTTAATGCCTCATCGTATGCCACCGTCGTCGCGTGTAAAACGGTTGTTTCCAAATCCCTTATCAGCCACTTCACATCTTCAGCGGTGGCATTGTATTTTTTAAGAACCTGCAATATTTCTGTCACCGCTTTAATTCTGTCAGTCACGCTCTCACCTCGCTTTCGTTTTGGGTTCAGCCGCTCGGGGGCGGTTAGGCGGTTGCGGGTTCGCTCTTGGTGAAGAGGTAGATGAAATCCATCTCGGGGAAAAGATTGATTTTTATGTTCATAGCCTGTTCAACCGTGAACCCACACTCCGAGCGCCCATTGATCTTCGATCTGAATGTCGGCTCGGGTATTCCCGTCGCGGCTGCCGCCGCAGTTACCGATATTCCTTTTCTTTTCAGTTCCCTGCTAAGATTTTCGTACATTCTAACACTTCCTTTCTTAAATTGTGTCCGCATTTGCGGACTTTGTACATTCATTATATCCCATTTTGCGTACATTGTCAAGTGGTTTTGTACAAATTTGCGTACTTTCTCCATTTTGTACATAAATGCGTTGATTTTTTGTACATTTGTACAGTTTTGCGTACATTTCTTATATAACGCGCGGAAATGTATTGACATTCGGATTTTTATATGGTATAATCATAAATAGTAAGGGGGTATTTAATTGGGCTTTGGAAAGAAACTAGAGGAAAAAATGTCCGCAAAAGGCTTGAAACAAGCCGATATAGTCAGAGCGACGGGCATTTCAAAAACAACGTTAAGCAGCATGATCAGCCGAGATAATACAAAGGTTGATGTAGAAATGTTTATCCGTATCTGCGATTTGCTTGAATGCGATCCTATGGATTTTGCAAGTGAAGTCCGACAAACGGCTAAAGAACCGGCTATGTATACCGCCGACCAAGAATATGTGATAGAAACTATGAATGAACTGAATGAGGACGGTATGAAAGAGCTGGTCAACTACTGCGAATTTCTGCGAATGAAAGGGTGCTTTAAAAAAGTGCCCGATAAGAATGCTTCCGAGGCGTAAATAAAAAAGCCGCTCCAAGGAGCGGCAAATAACATCTGAGGAGAACGACAAAATGAACAAATCGAAAAAAGCACTTTTGGCGGCGCTGTTTTGCGCTGCGGTTTTAAGCGGTTGTACGCCTGGGGAAACTTCGGGCTCAAATATAAGCACAAGCTCCGATAACTCAACATCTTCAAGTTCCGAGCAGTCATCAAGCACAAAATCCGAGGAAAGCTCAACGGACAGCGAACCAGCTCCCGAAAGCTCCGTCCCCGTTAAAGAGGCAAATATAAAAGTCGCGTCCTGGAAACTGTCAACGGATTACAGCGGCAAGGACGTGCTCGTTATTGAATACGAATGGACGAACACTAAGGACGATACCGCGAACTTTATGACAACGTTCATTGATAAGGTCTACCAGAACGGTGTCGAGTGCGACAGTGGCGTTATAGGCTGTGATGATGTTGACTCCCAAAAGCAGATGAACGACATCAAGCCCGGAGTTACTTACAATGTAGCGGTCGGTTATCTGCTCCAGGATAAAACCAATGTGAATGTTGTTGTAAATGAATTCCTCGGCGACGAGCTGTTGAACGAGACTATCGAGCTTGGCGGCGGCGAGGGTGCGGCTCCCGGCGGAGAGATCGCCGAGACTTCGATCAAGATCGCAAACCATTCGATTTCAAAGGATTTTGAGGGTGCCGACGTGCTTGTTGTAAATTACGAGTTCTACAACGGCGAGGACAGCGCAAAAGGGTTCAGCTTTATGTTTACCGATAAGGCGTTCCAGAACGGCGTAGAATGCGACAGCACGGTCATAGGCTGTGATGAAGTCGACGTTCAGACGCAGCTCAACGAGATACAACCCGGGGTAACGTATACGGTGTCCGTCGGGTATCACATTGAGGATATGTCCGAGGTGGAGATCGAGGTAAAGGATTTGTTCGGTACTAAGGATTATCTGAACGAGAAGATTTCTCTTTCGTAAACAATAAGCGGCTGTTCGTTATCAAAACAGCCGCTCTTTGCAATTGATTGCAAAATGACTTTTGAGGAGATTTACAAAATGACCGATAAAAATAAAACGCTGACATTGATATTGTGTGTGCTTTTCGGCTATCTCGGTATGCACCGCTTTTATGTAGGAAAAAATAAATCGGGAATAGTATGGCTTTTGACAGGCGGGCTTTGCGGAATAGGCTGGATTATTGATATAATTTTAATATGCACGGATAAGTTTGACGGGGTTACGGGAACGCAAAACACATCTGTATCTCAACCTATCCAACAACCTTTACAATCGAAGAGCGCGTCCATACCGCAACCTGTTCAACCGCCAACTGCTCCGATGCAGGAAACGGTTCAGGTGCAAACACCACAGCCGCAAGCCGCTCCGATACCGAAAGCTGTTCAAGTGCAAATACCACAGCCGCAAACTGCTCCAATACCTAAAGCCGTTCAAGCACAAGTACCACAGCAGCAAGCTGCTCCGACTTTGGTTTCCACCTATGTGCCTATGCCCTGCTTTTTACCGATCACCGACGGCAAGGGGTTAAAATACGAGTATGAAAACGATTTGTGCATGATAAATACTACAGCGGCGGAGCTTAACGCAGAATTGGGTGGAGAGGTCACGTTCAAGCAAGAACCCGAAAACGCCAATGACGCAAACGCGGTCGCAGTATGGCAGAACGAACGCAAGCTCGGCTATATCTATCGCGGACAAAGTCAAGAAATGGCTAACCGTTGGTTGAAAAGCAACGATCCATTAATGGGATTTATAAGCCACGTGGATATTGTGCAGAATAAGGTCAAGTACAAAATCGGATTTTACAGACCGCTTGAGGAAATGGAAAAGGGTAAATTCAAGCTCGCGGGTATACGGCAAAAGGATAATTTAGGCGATCTGCGGCAGGATAATTTAGAATGCTGCAAAGAGGGAGAGACGCTTTCAATTGAGTTCGACGACGAAACGGAAAAATATATCGTTTGGGGCGGTGGCGGCGAAATCGGCGTGCTGCCGAAAAAAGCAGAAGATTTTCTCGGTTCAAAAGACAGAGCCGTCGGCATTCTGACAAAAATGGAGTGTGACGATGACGGCAAATATAACGCCGAGGTTGAAGTGTATATATAACACAATATCTTGCAATCGATTGCAAAACCACATTTGAGGTGATATAATGGAACGCTACGCAATGTACCTCCGCAAATCCCGAGCCGATCTGGACGCGGAGGCTCACGGCGAGGGCGAAACCCTCGCCCGGCACAAAGCCGCTTTGCTTGCATTAGCAAAGCGGCTGAATTTAACGGTCTCGGAAATATATCAGGAGATCGTATCAGGTGAAACAATAGCCGCTCGTCCGATGATGCAGCAGCTCCTCCAGGAGGTCAGTGAAGGAAAATGGACGGGAGTTATCGTAATGGAAGTTGAACGTCTCGCCCGCGGTGATACTATGGACCAGGGTTTTGTTTCGCAGACATTCAAATACAGTGGAACGAAAATCATCACACCGCTGAAAATATACGATCCGTCCAACGAATTCGACGAGGAATATTTTGAATTCGGTCTGTTTATGAGCCGCCGCGAATATGTCACTACAAACCGCCGCCTACAACGCGGACGCGCCGCCTCTGCCCGTGAGGGTAAATTTGTAGGAAGTATCGCTCCGTTTGGATATAAGCGCAAAAAAATCGAAAACGACAAGGGATATACTCTTGAAATAGTTCCGGAGCAAGCGGAGATCATCAAAATGATTTTTGACTTCTACGTCAACGGTACAGATGTTAACGGCGAACACAAGCGACTTGGTTTTCAAGCAATCGCACGCAAGCTCAACGAGCTGAAAATTCCGCCAATACGTCACGACTATTGGCAAAAGGAATCCATCAAAGATATCATAACAAATCCCACATATGCCGGAATGATACGCTGGGGATACCGCAAAGTAAAGAAAACGGTCACTCCGCAGGGAAAGAAAACGTCGCGCCCGATAACATTGGACGATAATTGCATCATAGCCAAAGGGTTACATGAGGCTATAATTCCGAAAGATATATTCGACAGAGCTCAGGAATTTCTTGCAGAACAGCCGTCACCACCGGTCGGATATAAAAGCGAGATTAAAAATCCTCTGTGCAGTCTTGTCATTTGTGCGAAATGCGGTCGAAAAATGGTGCTAAGGCGCGGCACGGACAAAAAGCCGGATTACATTGTATGTCACGCGCGCTCTTGTACGGTAGTATCAACTCCGCTTTATTTGGTTGAAGATCGTGTGCTTAATATTTTAAAACAATGGGCGAATGACTATGAAGTAATCTCAAAGAATATGGATCTACAATTCGGAGCCAATATTGCCGATTATACGACGGTCAGCGAAAATCTTCAACAAGAGTTAAACGTTCTTGAACGCCAACAGCGCACGATATATGACCTTGTCGAACGCGGATTGTACACCGACGAGGAATTTAAAAAACGAATTACCGAAATCAAACAGCGCATAGAAAATGCCAAAAACGGCTTAAAAAAGCTTGGTCTCGATAGAGAAATAGTGGAGAGAAGAAAAAAAGCAATTGAAGAATTCGCTCCAAAGGTCGAACATATCCTTGAGATATACTCCACTCGAACGTCTGCCGCCGCCAAAAACGAGATACTGAAAGAGGTACTTGAACGTGTTGTATATGATAAAGAAAAAAGCGGCGCGCTCAAGGGCTGTTCAGCAGATGATTTTACGCTGATTGCATATCCCAAATTGCCAAAACTATGAGAACAATAACTGTAAAGCCGCATTATCTCTATAGATGTTAACGTGTGTGTTCTGTTTCATCGGCGCACTCTCCGCTGAGCGCCACGGGAAAGCCCGCGTTCTTGATCTCGCGGCAGAACAGCCACAGCGAGCTGTCAACGTCCGCCATTCCGGGGAGATCGCGCGCGTACGTCGAATCGTTCAGCGCCTCGGCGAGCGCGGGAGTATCCAGCACGACATTGGTGTGCTCCGAGCCGATAAACCTTGCCATTTCCTCTACATACGGCGCGTCCTCGTCGGGCTGAAACGCGCTTGCCTTGAAGTTCTCGCGGTTGTTCTTGTAATCTATCGAAAACGTATGCAGGCGCTCGCCGCGCTTGGCGAATTCCGCCGCCGCTATCGCAGAGATGACCGAGCTGTCCAGCCCTCCCGACAGGAACGTACACAGCGGCACGTCGCTTACGAGCTGACGTTTCACAGCGTCGAAAATAAGCTCGCGGACGCGGCTCGCGGTCTCGGTGAAGCTCTCGTTGTGCGGGGAAGCCGTCAGTTTCCAGTAGCGCTTTACGGTCATTCCTTTGCGCGAGAACTCGGCGCAGTGCGCCGCGGGAATGTCGTGTATATCGCGGAACACGCCGCCGCCGACTATCCGCGCGGGACCTATAAGCATTATCTCCGCCGCGCCCTCCTCGGTTATCACGGGCTTGACCCCGGGGTGCTTCAAAAGCGCCTTTATCTCGCTCGCGAACACCAGACCGTTCTCCGTTTCCGCGTAGAACAGCGGCTTTACGCCTATCCTGTCGCGGGCGAGGAACAGCGTCTGTTCGCTCCTGTTCCAGACCGCAAACGCGAAGATGCCGTTGAACATTTCAAGACACTTCTCGCCGTACTCGGCGTAGGCTTTCAGCACCACCTCGGTATCGGAATGTCCGAGGAAACGGTAACCGCGCTTTTCGAGCCCTCCGCGTATCTCCGTGGTGTTGTACAGCTCGCCGTTGTAGACGAGCGTGAGGTCTCCGAAGGTCATGGGCTGAGCGCCGTTTTCGGGGTCGATTACGATAAGCCGCCTGTGCGCGAGACAGACGTGCTCATGCTCGAAAAATCCGTCCGCGTCGGGTCCGCGCGGCGTAAGCGCACGGCTCATCTCGCGTATTATTTCGTTATTGATCTGCGTTCTGAAATTGATCTCTCCTGCAATTCCGCACATAATGATCGCTCCTTTCGTGCTGCATTATATGCGTTTTCCGGAAATTTGACAGCGCGTTTATTCGTCGTTTTCCGACGGCAAAAAGTCCCAAAAATTTTACATAAATTCAAAATTGCGGCTATGACTTTGTGCAAGTTGCCTATTGAAAACGATTAACTTTTGTGGTATTATATACATAAAGAACAAAAACGATCTGTCTATATTTCAAATGACAGACCAAAAAGCGTTTTCGTCAATTTTATTAGGAGGCGAACACCGTGAATATCACTATCAAAGATGTTGCAAAAGCCGCGAACGTGTCCGTCGCAACCGTTTCGCGCGTGCTCAACAACAAGAACAACGTATCCGAGGAGGCTGTACAAGCGGTAAACCGCGCCGTTGAGGAGCTCGGTTACAGCCCGAATTTCCTCGGGCGCGACCTGCGCAAAAGCGAAACCAAGCGCATTCTCGCGATAATCGGCTCTACGGAGCAGAGCTTTTACAGCGACGTTCTGCGCGGTATGCAGGACGCGGCTTTCGTCGACGGCTACGATATTCTCATAGCCACCACGCGCAACGACCCCGAGCACGAAATGCACCTGCTCGGTATGCTGTTTTCACGCGCGGTGGACGGCGTTGTGCTGCTCGCGCCAAAGCTCGACAGCAAGACCATAAGCGACCTGTCCAAGCGCTACCGTATCGCGATCTGTCTTGAAAGGCTCGACATCAGCGACATTCTCTGCGTGACTATCGACAACGAGCGCGCGGGCTTTGACGCCACGAGCTACCTTATCGGCAAGGGCAGACGGCGTATCGGTCTGATAACCACGGAGGTTCGCAGTCAGTCCTCTGTCGACCGCGAAAACGGCTATATGCGCGCTCTCAAGGCGGCAAATATCCCGTTCGACCCCGATCTGGTGTTTTACGGCGACTACGACGCCGACACGGGAACGCGCGGCTGTGAAGCGCTTATGAGCCTCCCGAACAAGCCCGACGCGATCTTCTCCATTTCGGACACCATCTCGATAGGCGCTATGACCTACGCCGTTCAGCACGGCATAACCGTCGGCAAGGATCTGCTGTTCTTCGGCTTTGACAATATCGCCTACTCGCATATGTTCATACCGCGGCTCTCGACCGTCGAGCAGCCGTGCTATCTGCAAGGCAAAACGGTAGTGGAAAAGCTCATCGCCAATATGAAGACCGATGAGCCCGATAAATCTACATATATGCTCCCGCACAGCCTTATCCTGCGCGAGTCCACGGGAGATTAAAGCGGGTCAAATAACGCTCTGACCGCGCTGATTTGCCACGCATTCGGCGATAATATCCGCCGCCGCGGTTATCTCCTCCTCGGTATTGTTGTCCGAGAGAGTGAGCCGAAGCGTTCCGTCAAGCAGGCTTTCGTCAAGCCCGAGCGCCGCGAGAACGTGCGAGCGGTGCTGTTTCCCGGCGGAGCAAGCGGAAGCTGTCGAGGCGCACACGCCCATAAGGTCGAGTGTCATCACAAGCGCCTCGCCGTCAATATCCGAAAACGAGAAGTTCACGTTTGAGCAAAGCCGCTCCGAGCGGCTTCCGTTCAGACGCGAATTCGGTATTTTTTCAAGCTTTTCGATAAGCATATCGCGAAGCCGTGACAGTTTTTGACAGCGTTCGGGAATATCGCGGCAGACTTCCGTAATAGCTGCGCCGAGAGCCGCAATCGCCGCGACGTTCTCCGTGCCCGAGCGTATCCCCCGCTCCTGACCGCCGCCGAATATCATCGGCGTTATCGGAGCTCCCTTGCGTACATACAGCAGCCCCGCGCCCTTTATCCCGCCGATCTTA
This sequence comes from Oscillospiraceae bacterium, assembly GCA_014799395.1. Classification (GTDB taxonomy): domain Bacteria; phylum Bacillota; class Clostridia; order Oscillospirales; family Ruminococcaceae; genus CAG-115. Next base: position 112,269 of record JAAVID010000003.1, read on the forward strand.
TGCGCCGAGACCGTCAGCATATCAACGGGAAGCTCACGCATATCGAGAGGGATATTCCCGACCGCCTGAACCGCGTCGGTATGAAATAAAACGCCCCTCCGACGGCAGAGCTCGCCTATCTCCGCGACAGGCTGAAGCGTTCCTATTTCGTTGTTCGCCGTCATTACGGAGACAAGCGCGGTGTTATCGTCGATAGCCGCCGCAATGTCCTCGGCGTGAATTACGCCCTCGCTGTCGGGCGAAATTTGTACAACCTCAAATCCCCGCCGTTCAAGCTCCGAACAAGCGTTCAGCACGGCGGGGTGTTCTATTGCCGTAGTCACGATTTTTCGCTTATGGTGAACACTCAGCGCCGAAAAAACCGCCAGATTATCGCTCTCCGTGCCTCCGCTCATGAAGAATATCTCCTCGGGGAGCGCTCCGAGAGCTGCCGCGCACTGTTCCCGCGCTGCGATCACCGCGAGCCTTGCCTCGCGTCCGGGCGTGTGGACGGAAGACGGGTTCGCGAAATTTTCCGTTATAAACGGCATAGCAGCGGCAAGCGCTCTCGGGTGAACGGGAGCGCTTGCCGCGTTGTCAAGATATATCATTCTCCAAGTGCCTTTCTCAGATCGCGCAGATACGCCGCCTGCTGTTTTTTCAGATACCCTTTGACAAACGGTCTCATTATCAATTTTTTTGGCGTGATATACTCGGTGAAGTCAATGGCGGTTCTGCCATTTTTCGCAGACAGCTTTCCTGTCCAATGTCCCGATATATTGTCATTGTCAATATCGAACTCATACAGCAAATAAGGTTCAAATACGGTTATAGTGAAGTGCGTTTTAAAGCCGCTTTTGTCGACCTCAACGAAGTTCTTTTCGTCAAGACGCTCTATCCCGCGAAGATCGCTGCGCCACGCGCCGTCAAACGATGTGATGAGCGTCCACACTTTTTCTATATCCGCGGACAACTCCGCTTTGATATTTGATACAGCCATACTTTACTCCAGTATTATTGTGAACGGTCCGCTGTTCACAAGCTCCACGCGCATTTCCGCGCCGAAAACTCCCTTTTCAACGTGTATTTCGCGACTGCAAAGCTCGCAGAAATACTCGTACAGCCGCTCCGCTTCTTTCGGTTCTTTCGCCATAAGGAAGTTCGGGCGGTTTCCCTTTCGGCAGTCCGCGTACAAGGTGAACTGCGAGATTATCAGCAGACTTCCGTTCACGTCTTTAAGCGAAAGGTTGGTCTTGCCGTTTTCGTCCTCGAAAATGCGCAGTCCTATCAGCTTTTTCGCCAGTCTCTCGCAGTCGGCTTCGGTATCCTCCGCACCGACGCCGAGCAGCACCAGAAACCCCTTTCCTATCGCGCCGACTTCTTTTCCGTCAACGGATACGCTTGCGCGTTCCGTTCGTTGTATTACCAGCTTCATTATCTGTGACGACCTCCGCCTCCGCCGTGACCTCCGCTGCGGTGACTTCCTCCACCGCCGCCGTGATGTCCTCCGCTATGACCGCCGCCGCTGCTACTGCTGACAACGTGGCTTGTGGTGTACTCGCGGACGAAACGGTCTACCTGACGGGTAATGCGCGTGCGGCTTTGATCCAGGTAGTTCGCCGCGCTTATGGGAGCGCGCTTTTTGTAGCTTCTGACAACGCTGCTGACGATAACTACCGTGAGTATCGTCGCGATAACAAGCCCTATCGTGCTTCCGCCGAATATCGTGCTTATCAGCTTATCGTCCACCATAAGGCTCGCCGTGCCGCCCGAGCCGCTGCCGTAGCGCTCCGCGACGGAGCAGAAGTTCCTGCACGCGGCGTAAAAGCCCGAGCTGTCAAGCCCGTCGTACACCTTGTTGAACATAGCGTTTATATGGCTGTCATATTTGTTGCGCCCCATTCCGCTTGTGGAAATACGATCCTCGTAACTCGCATACGCGGGATTGTCGTATGTATTCAGCAGCATAAGCACGACAAACGAGCTTCCGTTGCCGAACGCCGCGTCGCCGAATTCGTCCGCGAACTTTACGTCCGACATACCGTTAAGGTCGCGCGTTATTACTATCCCGACGTTGCAGCTCGCCTTGTCTGCCGTTTCCTGCATAAGCTGACGGAGATCGTATTCCTGCTCGTCGGTAAGGCAGTCGTCTAAATCGGCGAGCGCCGCCGAAAAACTGCCGTCCGTACCCGCGAAAGCGGTCATGCCGAATACGGGCAGAATAAGCAGCATTACCGATACTACCACCGTAAAATATTTTATTTTAAGCAACGCACAGCCCTCCAAACAAAGACCCCAATACCAGTGTGAGCAGGAATATCCCCGCGCCGAAGAAAAACGTTCTCAGCTTGCTGACGGGCAGCTCGCCGAACATTTTCTCAGTCTGCCCGTTCATAACGAACGCGTAGTCCTTTCCGCGGTACCGATAATTCAAAAACCAAACGGGAAGCAGCGCGTAGACGTATTTCTGCTGACGGTAAACAAAGCTCGTGCGCACCGATTCCAGCGAGGTGTACACCGAAGCCATCCGCCGTATCTCAGCCTCGGCGGCGGCAAGCACGCGCTGGTCTATCCGCACGGCTGCCTGTTCCTTGGAAACGTCGTACTTTTCCGCGGCGCAGCCCGACAGATAGGACATAGAAAACGGCTTGAGACCGCTGTATGTAAACGGCTCTATGCTCTCCATAAGGCTGTCGTCGATACGCTTTGAGCCGTCGCACGGCACGCGTATAAACGACAATTCCGCGTCGCGCTCCACATCATAGACCTTGGTGTGGGTGTACTGTCTGTCGCCCGTTCTCCAGGTGCGCACCGTCTTGCCCGTCGCGGTGAGCTGAACGTCCGCCAGACCGCTTTTCAGCCAGTACGGAACATACAGCGCCGAGATGTTGCTTATCTGCGCCTCGGACTTGAATCCTCTCGGCAGCAGGAATTTACCCTTTATGTACTCCTTGAACCTCTGTTCCGCGCGTTCTCTCGTCGTGGAGAACGGGATTATCATATTCGGCTTGAACTCGCCCGAGAGCCTTCCCGAAAGAATTACGGGCGTATGGCAGAAGTGACATCTCGTAGACGACGTAAGACTGTCGCAGATAACGCCCGCGCCGCAGTTCGGACAGGTGTACAAAGCGCTCTGCCCCGTAAATTCCTCCGACCGTTCCTGCGATTCGTCAAGCTCGGGCTCCGCCGTATCGAGGTTTACCTCCTGCTCGTTGTGCTTGAAGATATTCCGTATCTCGTAGTCCGAGAACGTGCTGTCGCAGTAAAAGCACCTGAACCCGCCGCTCGCGTTGTCGTATTCCAGCGCAGCGTTGCAGTTCGGGCACTGATAAGTAATAGTCTGAACCGTTTCCATTTTTACTCCTTACCTGACCTCAATATCGGCAAACACCTTGCCGATACTGTCGCTTATGACCAGCTCCGCGTTTTTGTCCGCGTTGGTTGGGGATCGGTTTATCACAACAAGGTGCTTGCCGTTGAAGTAATTCACAAACCCCGCCGCGGGGTACACGACAAGCGAAGTACCGCCGATCATCAGCGTATCGGCGTTCATTATCTCGTTTACCGCGCGGTTTATATCGTCGCCGTTAAGACTCTCCTCGTACAAGACCACGTCGGGCTTTATGCGCCCTCCGCACTTTTCGCAGTACGGCGTGCCGTCATAATTTATTATGTAGTCGAGCGGATACGGTTCGGCGCATTTAAAGCAATAATTCCGGTGAATACTGCCGTGAAGCTCGATAACGTTCCTGCTCCCCGCCGCCTGATGAAGCCCGTCGATGTTCTGCGTTATCACCGCCGAGAGCTTCCCCGCGCGTTCAAGCTCGGCGAGCTTTAAATGCGCGGCGTTCGGCTTCGCGTCCGAGAATATCATCTTGTCGCGGTAAAACCTGAAAAACTCCTCGTAATCGCGCTCGTAAAAGCTCCTGCTGATTATCGTTTCGGGAGGATATTTGTACTTCTGATTATACAAGCCGTCCTGACTTCGGAAGTCGGGGATACCGCTTTCCGTGGACACCCCCGCGCCGCCGAAGAACACTATCCGCTTGCTGTCGTCGATTATCTCCTGCAACGTCATTCTATCCGCTCCTCACTGTAAAATTTTCCCATCGGATATTCTCACGAGCCGCTGAGCCTTTTTCGCCGTGTCCTCGTTGTGAGTTATCATCACGACCGTTTTTCCTTTGCGGCTGAGCTCCGAGAGTATATCGAGCACCTCCGCGCCCGAGCGGCTGTCGAGGTTGCCGCAGGGCTCGTCGGCGAGTATCATCGCGGGGTCTGCGGCTATCGCCCGAGCGATAGCAACGCGCTGCTGCTGACCTCCCGAAAGCTCCGTCGGACGGTGCAGCGCCCTGTCCGAGAGCCTTACGCTGTCAAGCGCCCTCATCGCGATCTCGCTGCGCCGTTTTTTCGGCACTTTCCTGTACAGCAGCGGCAACTCGACGTTCTCCAGAGCGGTCAAGCCCTGTATAAGATTAAAGCTCTGAAAAATAAATCCGATCTTCACGCTGCGAATATCGGACAGCGTGTTGTCGGAAAGCGTCGCGACGTTCTCGCCGTCGAGCAGATAGCTCCCCGCGGTAGGCGTGTCGAGACAGCCGAGGATATTCATAAGCGTGGACTTTCCCGAGCCCGACGTTCCGACGACCGTGACGTATTCTCCGTCGTCAATATCCAGCGAAACACCGTCCAGCGCCTTTATCGTATTCGCGCCGACGGTGTAGTATTTTTGCAGCTCCCGTACATATATCATTGCCAAATTCCTCCCAAAACAGAAAATTATTACTATTTTGGGCGGAATAAGTAAAATTTATTCACCGTTTGAGCCGTCAATGATCTCGGCGATATAAGCGTACTCGGGGAACTCCGCGAGCAGCCGATTTCTGCACTTCCGTAAAAAATCGCTGCGCAGCTCGGGGTGGTCGCGCATTGCCTGCTTAGCGCCCCACAGGTGTGTGAAATCGCTCTGAGGATAGAACAGATTATCCTTGTCGAGAAGCGTTCTCACGGGCGTTCCCGTGTAGTCCGCGCACATTGCGGCAAGTCTTTGCTCGGCGAACACCATATATTTAAGATAGTCGCCGCACTTTACCGCCGACTTCATAAACGAGATAGCCTGGCCGGTGTAAAATTCCTTAAAATCGTTGTCGGGAACGTACAGAAACGCCGTGTTGAGCGGCAAAACCTCCTCGCTGAAGTCGGGGAGGATATGGTCTCCGACGTTGAAAGATCCGAGCGGCGGATATATCCCGTCCGAGATGTCCTCTCGGTGAGCGGCAATAATTTCATCTCCGAATCGAAGCGTTTTCCATACGATAAAATCCGTGTCCGTCATCACCACGGGAGCCTCGACCTCGCGCAGCGCGAGCAGCTTTCCGCCCGCCCAGAACATCAGCGGGTCAATGCCCTCCAGATCGTCCGCGACGCATACTTTAATATCGTTCCAAATATCGGTAATGCCGAGATTTTTGTAATATTCGGCGCTGCGGTTGTCGCAGCACAGTGTGATGTTCCCGTTGAATTTTCTCCAGCACAGCGCCGAAAGCGCCATACAGTACAAGTCGAAATCCTCGGTACGGAGCTCCGTTTTTCCCTTTGCGAACGCGGGCGCGGAGCTTGCGATATGTATAGCGTTCATCAATATCCGCCCGAAAGGATTTTGCGGAGCACAATAAACGCCGTGCCGCCGATACCCACCACCAGAAGCACTATGGAAATGATAAGCGCGGCGGTAGAGTTGCTCCCGTCATTGCCAACGTTTATCGTGTAGGCGACAAGGTTCGTGGGGTCGCCGCCTATGTCGCTTATGTACTCCTGAAACAGCTTTAATCCGTCGCCTTTAAGCTGGGTTACCTTGCCCTGTATCTTTAAGGAAGTCCACTCGGGGAGCTCCTTGTCGTTGATAAGGTAGTCAAACGTTTCGTCCACTATCTTGTCCGCAATGCTCTGCGTCGCGCTGTCGGGTATGGAAAGCGAAACGAATTTCGGTTCGTAGTCGTCATATGTAGCGGGGAGCGGCATAGCGTAATATCTCGACGTTACCTTTGTATTGTACGATATACCGAAAACGGTGTCGGATTCCTCCATAACGGCGTAGTTATCCCAAAGCTCGTATATCTCGCCCTCTACAAAGCGCCCGTTGTAAAAATCGCTTGCTTTCATAGTTTCGAGATCGCCGCGCGGTTTTCCCAGCTCGACTTTATCCTTTATCGAACCGATAAGCAGCGCGATACCGAGTATAATAAGAACGATAAAAACTATCAGCAATCTGATACTTGACATTTTCATAACTTTTTTTCTCCTAAAAGATATTAAAACACGCCGGAAACGCGCGTTTTGTACATAATTACCAACACCGAGCAAATATTTAATACCCCGTGCTCTCGCGGTGCTTTTTTAACGCGAGCAGGACGATACCGCCCGCCCCGACCAATGTTACGACCGCGCCGATTATTATCAGCAAAAAATCTTTGCCGCCGTTTCTTTGAACATAGAAAACATACGGGCTGATGTGGTTGAAACCGTTTGTGTAGGTGGGCATGGTAAGTGCCGGGTCTCCGACGAGATCCACCAGCGCCTCGTCTTTGATGAGTTGTGCGTGAAATATGAAATAATTCGACATTTTTTCAACAAAAGGAGGGTCCATATCCCCGAGCACGCCGCTGACCGCGAGCGGAGTTCCCGAGCCTGCGGCGGACAGGTTTTCCGAACGCAGTTCGTCCATCGCCTTAACGTCCTCCTCATCGGTAACGCATATCAGCATATAGTCCTGCTCGGGCGGCGAAAATATCTTTCCCGCGGGGATAACGTAATAATGCTGCGTTATCGGGTCGCCGTATGCGACGTCGAAAATTCTCCGTCTTGTCGACGTCGTAAAGACTTTGCCGAACTGCCTGTCGACGTTCGAGTTCACAGACATTCCCACGACATACTGCTGACACGGAACGCTTGCCAGCGATACGGGCAGGCTGTTGTTACCCGCGTTCTGCTGTATGCCCGCAAACAGCAGAAACACGCCCGCGTATGTCACAAGTCCAAGAAATACAAAGGCAATGATATATTTCATATGTATTCTCCGAATTGCTGTAAATTATTGTGAATTTTGTCAGATGTTGTGTATTCCGTAGCCGAAACGGTCGAGAGGACATCTCATCAGTGTTTCGAGCATAATTCTGTCATACTCGTCAAGCAAATTGAAATCGTTTACAAAAGGCAAATAAAGACTGCCGACGGGATAACCGAACCGCCAAAAGCTCCCGAATGAGCCGCCCGCAAAGCTTCCCGAGCGGAACACCTCAAACAGCCATTCCCACTCCCATTCGTGAAAGCTTGTAAAGCTGCCGGCAGTAAACGAGCCGCTTTTGTAGAGGTTGAACAGCCACTCCCATTCCCACTCGTGCATACCGCTGCCGAAGAAGTAGCTCCCGAAGCGGAACGAACCGCCGAACAGCGAGTTCCAAGCGCTTCCGAACGAGCCTGGCGCGAGACTGTACGAGCCGTTTGACCCCATACCGATAAAACTGCGCGGCATACTGCCCGAGCAGGGGGGCGCGTTTGGCGCGGGGGTATCGGTGCCGAAGCGCTTGCCTTCCGCAGAGCCGCCGAATATTTTCGCGAGCTTTTCATTCAGCTCGGGGTCGTCGGGGCGGAGCTTTGCGAGCTTTTTCGCGCAGCGCTCGCCGCCGTGTTCCCGCAGCCAGCCGACAAGGCTTCCCGCGAGGAAATAACCGCGCAGAGACGCTATATCGGGATTTCCGGCGATTTCGTCCGCGGAGTAGATTTTCCGCCTGTTGAGCCACAGCGCGCAGTCCATAAGCCCGCCCCCTATCGATTTACTTCTTGTATATTTTACATTAAATTTTTTACAAACAGTTTAATACATAATAATTATATCACAAAAATTCAAAGTTTTCAACATATTTTAAGAATTTTTTCAACTTTTTTATACGATTGGTAAAATTTACTTTTGGGGGTTGCAATATTGGTGGTTTTAGGTTATAATAAAAGGTAGTAAAGTAATCGGCTCGCAGCAAAAACGGGATTCCAAAGGGGCTTGCCCCTTTGGCGGAATGCAAGGGCAGAGCCCTTGCTAGGTCCGGGCAAAGCCCGGATAGCCGTGCGTAAGCACGGCTGTTGCGCACGAAGTGCGCAACGCGGCGCGTAGCGCCGAGCCCCCACAAGCGCTAAAAGGGTTTGAGGAAAAACAAGGACACCAGTGCCACGTTTTCCCCAAATCGGTGAATTTGCTAACAGGCAAATGCGCCGATCAATCACTTTTTTCTGCCGGTGGCAGAAAAAAGTGATCCCCGCTCCGAACAAGACTATACAAGGAGAGCAACTTCAAGCCGAATGAATTATCGGCTACCTGCAACGCCGTATACTAGCTCATAGCGCGGTTGAGAAAATATGCCCCCGGCATATTTTCTCAATAGTCGACGATTACGCCTGACGGCGCAATCGCTGACGCGGAGCTCTGCTCCGCACCTCGCTGGGGGAAAACTCTTGTTTTCCCCCAGACCCCTTTAGCGCTCCGGGGGCTCGGCGCTACGCGCCGCGTTGCGCACTTCGTGCGCAACAGCCGTGCTTCGCACGGCTATCCGGGCTGCCGCCCGTACCTGCGCAGAGGCTCTGCCTCTGCACTCCGCCAAAGGGGCAAGCCCCTTTGGAATCCCGTTTTTTTAGCCGTAAAGACGACTGTCAATTTTATCCGAAAGGAGTTTCTATAATGAGAAGAACAAAGATCGTATGCACGCTCGGTCCCTCCACTCAATCCGACGAGGTTCTGCGCTTGCTTATCGAAAACGGTATGAACGTCGCGAGGCAGAACTTTTCCCACGGCTCTCACGAGAGCCACAAGGTCACTCACGACCAGATCGTCCGCGTCGCAAAAGAGCTCGGAAAACCGGTCGCTACACTGCTCGACACCAAAGGACCCGAGGTTCGCTTGAAAAAGTTCAAGGATAACCAAAAGGTCGAGATCAAAACCGGCAGCACCTTCGTGCTTACCACCGCCGAGGTCGAGGGCGACAACACGCGCGTTTCCATTTCCTACAAGGGTCTCCCCGACGATATTCAGGTCGGAACGCGTATCCTTATCGACGACGGCAACGTTACCGTTCGCTGCTCGGACATAATCCACAACGCGGACGGCACCGCGGATATTGTCTGCTCGGTCGTGAACGGCGGCGTTTTGTCCAACAACAAGGGCGTGAATATCCCCGGCGTAAAGCTGTCTATGCCGTACCTTTCCGAGGTCGACATCTCCGATATACGCTTTGCGGCTCAGGAGAGCTTTGACTTCATCGCGGCTTCGTTCGTCACCTGCCCCGACGACGTTCTTGCTATCCGCAAGATACTCGAGGAGGAAGGGCGCGGCGATATACGCATAATCTCCAAGATCGAGAACGGCGAGGGCGTAAAGAATATCGACGATATTCTCCGCGTTTCGGACGGAATTATGGTAGCGCGCGGCGATATGGGCGTTGAGATACCGTTCGAGGAGATACCTCAGATACAGAAAATGCTCATTACAAAGGGCTATAACGCGAATAAGCAGGTCATTACCGCGACCCAAATGCTCGAAAGTATGATACACAACCCGCGCCCCACAAGAGCCGAGACCACCGACGTCGCCAACGCCATCTACGACGGCACGAGCGCTATTATGCTGTCGGGCGAGACCGCGGCGGGCGAACACCCCGTTGAGGCGGTAAAGACTATGGCGCTCATCGCGGAGACCACCGAAAAGGCTATCGACTACAAGGAGCGCTTCTACAAGCAGGAAACGCGCGATAATGTAAACGTTTCGGCGGCTATTTCGCACGCTACGGTCAGCGCGGCTATGGACTTGGGCGCTACGGCGATAATCACCGTTACAAAGACGGGTACGACCGCGCGTATGATCTCGCGTTACCGCCCCGAATGTCCGATAATCTCCTGCACGACAAGCGAAGTCGCATGGAGACAGGCGGCGCTTTCGTGGGGCGTTATCCCGCTTATGGCGGAGGAAATGATGACGAATACCGACGACCTTATCCACCACGCGGTCGCAAAGGCTGTCGACGCGGGGCTGCTCAAAAACGGCGATCTTACCGTGATCACGGCGGGCGTGCCGCTAGGCGTTTCGGGTACTACCAACCTTATGAAAGTTCATATCGTCGGCGACGTGCTTGTTACGGGAACGGGCATTACCAAGGGCACCGTCACCGCGCCCGTATGCGTGGCGCAGACCGAGGAGGACGCGCTGGAGCGCTTTGAGTCGGGGCAGATACTCGTTATCCGCAAGACCTCGAATAAGGTGCTGTCTCTGCTGAAAACGGCGGCGGGTATCATCACCGAGGAGAGCGGCGCGGATTCACACGCGGCTATCGTCGGAATGGCGCTTGATATTCCCGTTATCGTCGGCGCGGAGAACGCCGCGGCTATACTGAGGAGCGGCACTGCCGTAACGATCGACGCGGACAAGGGCATAGTTTCCTCGGGCGCGGATAACTGACACCGTATTTTCACATAATATCCCCTTGACAAACCGTGAAAAAAATGTCATAATATTGTTGGTTCACAATATCTTAATTTACCAAAGGAGTTAATGCATTATGAAGAAAATTTCGGCAATGGCGCTGTGCGCGGCGCTGATATTGTCAATGACGGCTTGTACGGACAGCGGCTCGAGCTCAAGTTCGAGTTCAAGTTCGAGCAGCTCGGAAAGCCAAAGCTCGCAGTCGAGCACCGAGACGGGAAGCGCTCCCGAAAATTCCGATAACAACAGTACCGAACCGAGCGGCGACAGTACGCCCGAAATAGAGGAGGTGGCTTATACGCTTGGAGGAGAATTAACGCCTACCATGATCGCGAATTCGCGCTATAACGTGGGCAATCAGGTGCGTCTTGCGAATGTTATCAAAAAATTACAGGCGGGCGAGGACGTTACCGTGGTCTATCTCGGCGGCTCGATAACGCAGGGTACTTCGGCGGGCGACGACCTCTGCTACGCGCGTCTTACCAACAACTGGCTCGAGGAAAAGTTCCCCGACGCGAACATAACCTATGTAAACGCGGGTATCGGCGCTACGGGCTCTTATATCGGCGTTCACCGCGCTGACAAGGACGTGCTGTCCAAAGACCCCGACCTTATCTTTATCGACTTCTCGGTAAACGATACTACCGAGCGCACCGAGATAAACAAGGAGACCTACGCGAGCCTTCTCAGAAAGCTCTGGAACCATTCGACCAACCCCGCGATAATCACCGTGGCTATGACGCAGGAGAACGGCACGAGCTTTATCAATTATCACGGCGAGATAGTAAAGAAGTTCGACATTCCGATGATCTCCTATAAGGACGCTATCCTTGACGTTATCGACAAGGGTTATATCAAGTGGACGGATATTTCGGGCGACAATATCCACCCGAACGTGCCCGGACACGCTATTCTCAGCGAACTTATCACGAATTACATTCAGTCTGTGATCGACGACCTCGACAACATTTCGGGCGCGGAGAGCGACTTCGCTTCCGTTACCGATATCGGAAACACCTATGTGAACGCCAAGCTCCTTATGTCCGACAATACCGAGCCCACAAAGCTCGGAGCGTTTGAAATGAAAGAGACCAACTTCGGTAACTTTATGAATCCTTGGATTGCCAAAGTAAACGACGGACAGTTCACCGATGACGACGCTATCGAATTCGAGTTTGAGGGCACAAACGTCGGTATTCTGTACGGAAAGCTCACCAAGAACAGCTGCGCGGTCGACGTTTACCTTGACGGCGAGCTCGCGGCTACCATTGACGCGGCGTTCCCCGACGGCTGGGGCAACTATGTCGAGTTCGAGCAGATAAAGACGGGCTTGAGCGAGGGCAAGCACACCTTGAAGATCGCGCCCAAATCGCAGGACGGTCCCGCAATGTTTTATGTATCGGCTATCGCGATAAGCTAAAAAAACAACAAATAAAACCGCGGCGGATTTTTCGATCCGCCGCTTTTTTGTATTACTTTACATTATCCTTTCGTCGAAGAACGCCAAGCGCAATATCGGTCAAAATCAGAACCGCGGTATATCCCCAAGCGTCATCGATTATCTCCCTGTCGACGGAAAACGGCATACATACCGGAAGCACGAACTCCGCGCCCGCGAGATACAGCATAACGGGAAGCGCGAACACCGCCATACTTATCAGCAGAGCCGCCGAAACGTTATTGCACTTTGACGAAATAAACAGAATCACCCACCCGCAAAGTATGAGCGAGAGCGTTCTCAAAACGCATAGTAAGGCGATATACGCGGCTATCGGAATATCGAAAAAGCGCTCGAATTCGGGTATGCAGCGTATCGAAAATTCCGCGCCGTCGGTCTTGTAAAGCGACAGGATACCGGTTATGCGGGGAACGTTCACCGCTATTGAGATCAGCGCCGAAGCTATAGCGGAAACGGCTGTATTGCGGCGGAAATATCCGCGCTTGCCGTGCGGATTTGTGTACAGTAAATACCCCAATCTTCGGCGGTTGTCGTAGGCGATAAGCGGCGAGATACCAAAGCAGATACCCAGCGCGGCGAAGAGGGTAAGCTGCATATCCTCCGCGTATCCGTCCGCGCCGAAAAGTCTCCGCCAGCCCGTCTGATAAAACATCGCCTTGTTATTGCTGTCCAGCGCGGAGATGTACCTTTGCTGTTCGTATGCGCGCTTGAAGCCGTCCTCCGCGCTCAGCTCGTCGTGAATTTCCTGCATTTCGGCTAAGTCGGCGGTGAGTATGCGTTCGTGAAGCTCCTCGAAACGCCGCTTTTCCGTCTCGGCGAATTCGTCCGCCTGTTGTTCCGTCATCTGCGAGAACTGCACGCAGTAGGCGCGGTAACGCATATCGTCCGTGTTGAATTCGATACGGTAATTAGCCGCCAAATAAATTTGCACACCCAAGATAAGCAGAATTATCAGCGCGCCATTGTGCGTTGCGAATTGCTTATAAACCGCATAAGAAAACGGTTTCTTCGGGATATATCGAATTGACGGGATGATCCGTCGGGTCTTGAAATCTTTAATTGCAATTCTCGAAAACAGGAAATTTTGCAGAATAAAAAAGCCGATAATTCCAACGGCGAGCGAAATAATAGTCACAAAAATTATATTGCAAGGCTCGCCGAAAATATTTATGTTGAGGTAGTTTTTGAATACGCCCGCGCTTTGAGAAAACGCCGCGAGATTTATTTTTCCGAAAACCGCCGCCCAAGAATTGCCGTCGATAATAACGAACATAATTACTTCAGCCGCTGTAATCACCGCCGCCGCGATATACGCGTAAATAGAATAAAGCGCGGTGCAGAGGCACTCGAAAATAAGCGCGGCGAGGAACGCGGCTGCGATCTTCACAATGAAAATCAGCGCCATTGCCGTACCGATATTTATCGGCAGATTGCACCCGATAAATCCACTCAGCGACTGAACGGGAAGCGACAGATCGCCAAGCCCGAACCGCGCCGCGCCGACCGCAAGAGCGCTCCCGTAAAGCAAAATTCCCGTGACGATTATGCATAGCAGGACCGCCGCCGATTTTGCCGAGGCGAGGTGCGCGCGCCCGTGACGAAGCGGTTTTATCAGCGCGGTTATTCCGGATTCGCGCTCCTTGACTATCAGCACGACGACCGCCGTTAAAGCGCAAAAAATCAGCATAATATCGCAGGAGGGATCGTCAATGGCGAGACGAATCCCCTCCGAGCGCGAGTACGCGGGCGCGACCCCGCGAACCGCGTTATAAGCGGCGGGAGTGCGCGTGATGTTCTTGTACGCGAAGCTGTCCTTTTTGGCGAAGATAGACACGCTTGTCATTCGCTCAGCCGAAGCGTCTATTTCGGAGAGGTAGTTTTTATAGTCGGCGATAAGCTCCGCCTGTTCGAGCTCTCCGCGCAGAAAATAGAGCCGGTTTACCATATCAAATGTGTATTCGCCGTTGTAAAGCTCGTCGATTTTCGCGCTTATCGCCGCGGTCTTTTCGGCGTCGGATATTCCGTCAAGCTCGTCGAAAAACGCTCTGTACTGCTCGTCCGAGACTTCAACCGGGTCAGCGGTAAAGCACAAATACAAATTAAGAATTACCGCCGCCGAGACGATAAAAATAAAAATTCCCGACGAAAAAATCTTCCGCAGCTCGCAAAACAATACTCTCATCATTCGTCACCATAGCACTGCATATACAGATTTTCCAGCGTTTTCTCCGCGTCCTCCACCTTTTCGCAAAGCTCTGCAACGCTTCCGTTTTCGATAATTTCTCCCGATTTTATCATCACTATCTTGTCGGCGATAGTCTCGATATCCGACACGATATGCGTTGAAACAATGATTATTCTCCCCTCGGAAAGCGAACCGATAAGCCGCCGGATTATCACGCGCTGTTTCGGGTCAAGACCCGCGGTCGGCTCGTCGAGAATTATCAGCTTCGGGTCGCCGAGAAGCGCCTGCGCTATAAGAACGCGCTGCTTCATTCCTCCCGAAAAACCGCCGATTTTTTTATTCGCGCAGTCCGATAACTCCACGAGTTCAAGAACCCGCGCGGCTTCGCCTTTAATTTCTTTGGGAGGAATACCCTTTAAAGCCGCCAGATAACCGACAAACCGCTCCGCCGTAAACGTCGGATACAGCTCCTGCTGCTGCGGCATAAACCCGATAAGACTGCGGAATCTCACGCCGAGCGACGACGTTTTTTCGCCGTTCCAGAATATCCCGCCGCCGATGTCCGCCGGGATATTCTGCGTGACGATATTCATAAGCGTGGACTTGCCCGCGCCGTTGGGTCCGAGCAAACCGTAAATGCCGTCGGTAAGCGTTATGGAAACGTTATTCAGCGCGGCTTTTTTGCCGTAGTGCTTGGACAGATTTTCAATTTTCAGTTCGTTCATAGCGCCTCACCTATGTACTCTTTTTCGGAAAGCTTGTAGTAATCATAAGCCTGTTTCAACCCGTTAAAGCTCTTCAGAACATAATTCCCGTCCGTATATATCACAAGATTGTCGGAGGTGTTCAGCCTGTATATTTTTCCGTTTGAGAGGTCGGCGCATAGTTGGTCGGGCAAATTGAACAGCTTGCCGTTGGTTATTGTCATCTCCCCATTAACGGGGAGCTCGGGGAAAAGAAGTTCCTTTCCGTTCTCGGAGAGCACAGCCGCGCCGCCGTCCTTTTCGTAAACGTAATATCCGCCGCCGACGCATATCGGCTCGGGGAGCATAAGCTCTGCTATCTCGCCGCTTTCGGTATCATAGGTTTTGTATACCGTTATGATCTGCCTTTCGATCTCGTCGAGGTCAAGAGTATACGGTATCTTCTCCTCGGAATATCCGTAGCTGAAGATCACCTTGCCGTCGTACTGCCCGAATATCCAGGTGGTCGAACACCACCCCTCGTATATCATTTCACCGCGCTCTAATTTTTCCGTTGAAAAATCAAAGGTGCAGAACCACATCTGGTCATAGCCCGAGGAGGCGGTCAAATCTTCGTTCCAGCCCACTTTGTTCATGGAAAAATACGCCTTATCGCCGACTATCAGCGTGCGCGTGAAGATCTGAAAATTCAGCCCCTCTATTTCGCTTACCTTTACGCGGTTTGTTCCGTCGGGCTCGGCTTTGTAAACTATAGTCGTGTCGACTACCTCGTCGTCGACGACGTCTGTTTCCACGTCGAAAAAGTACAGCTTATCGCCGTATAATATAGGGTGATTGTCCATTCCGAACGCCGAGCATTCGTTCTCGTTTGAGTGAGTGCAGTTCGGCTTGGAGCAGAGCATTGCCGAGTTCATTGTCTCGAAATCCACAAAATAAAGCCGCTCATCACTATCGTAAAATATCTCGCCGCGCTCGTCGGCGTTGCCGAACCCCCATACTATGCGTTCGTTGCTTTCGGGAGCGCTTTCCTTTGCGCAGCCCGAAAGCATTGTCAGCGCCAAAGCCGCCGCGATAAGTTTAATTTTTTTCATTTTTGTATACCTCATACTGCCTGTTGCACTCGTCGATTATTTTCTGCACGCCAGCCGCGTATAAGCTCTCGCGGTATTCGGCGAGAATGTCGTCGAGGTTTTCGCCTTTCTTGGGCAGCTTGAGTTTATCCGCCGCGATATATTCCGCGTTAAGGTCGTCGATTATGCCGGTCGGGTCGAGCACAAAATCAACATCTCCGAACAATTCGGCTTTTTCAAATATTTCGGCGTACTGCTCGGTCGTAAATAAGACATCCGGCGAACGGTGGCATATCATTTGATTTGCAAACCGATAGAAGTTGTACGGATTTATATTGAACATATTATCACCGAGATTTTCTATCTCTTTTACAACGCCGTTTTCAAGAGTATATTGCTCGCCCTCAATGCCGTAAACAAGAAGATTGTTCAGAACGGGGTCGGTGTATATTCTTGCAAGCAGCTCAAACGTCTTTTCCTTATGCTCGGATTTGCTGCAAATTCCCGTCGCCCATAGAGTGTGGCGAACCGAAGTTTTTGTTGTGAATACGGGAATTGCCGTAACGGTATTCCCATAATCAACCTCTACCGGCTTCATATTTTCATAGACAATGCCGCCGCCAAATGCGGTGTCCGACCATACGAAAAAGCTGTCCGAATGACCGTTCCACAAATTTGTCAGCAGATCCTCTTTTTTAAGAGTATCCAACAGTCTGATGTATTCAATATATTTCGGGTTGTCTATGGAAAGCTCCGCGGAATGTGTTTCGCCGTTCCAATAAACAGAGGAGGAGAGCATTCTGACATTCACAATATTAACTATATCCTCAATATTTGCATATGCTGCGAAAACGTCCGTTTCCTTTTCATTTTCCTTTACCGCCCTGAGAATATCAAGCTGCTCGAGAATGGGCTTTGTAACATCATAGCCATATTTTTCGGCAAGCTCGGCATTGACATAATACCCGCGGTCGGGGCTGAGTGCTATCTCCATATCGCCGCTTAACCCGTAAATGCTGCCGTTTATGCGCAGACTGTCCCACATCTTTTCCGGGAGGGTATTGTACAGCTCGCGTCCGATTTCCGTTTCCAGATACTCGTCAAGCGGCTCGTACAGACCATTAAAAACATATTCGTCATAAGCCAACGGCGCCATAATGTCTATCGGTTCGCCGCTGTCCAATAAATTATTTATCTCTATGAGCAGCGGGGCTGGCTTCGTTGCCGGGTGCAGTGGGGGATATTCACAATTTATATTTTTAAAACACACCGCAAAGTCACAGCCCTGTTCGTCAAGATACTCGTTTACTTTATCGGTTTGAAAAGGCGCGTGGCGGTCGTAGCCTGTCTCCTCGATTGCTAGGACAAGCACGGTCTTGTTTGGGTATTTTACTTGAATTTCCTCATACGTTGGAAAGTTTTCTTTTAAATAATCGCGGTTATTATCCGAAACGTCCGATAAACTACCGCTGTCAAACGATGACAAAGAGTTTTCCTCCTTTTCGGTATTATTGCAAGCCGAAAGAGAGAAAACAAATATAACAACAAGTAAAAAACTAAGAATTCTTTTCATTTTTGTACACCTCATACTGTCTGTTGCACTCGTCGATTATTTTCTGCACGCCAGCCGCGTATAAGCTCTCGCGGTATTCGGCGAGAATGTCGTCAAGGTTTTCGTTTTCCTTTGGCAGAACGATGGTATCTGCCGCGATATATTCCGCGTTCAGCTCGCTTATTAAATTTGTCGGGTCGAGTGTGAAATCAATGTCGGCGTATACCTCGGCGTTCTCAAGTATGCCGGTGTACTGCTCGGGTGTAAATAAGTTATAAGCCGAACGGTGACATATCATTTGATTTGCAAAACGATAGGTGTTGAACGGATTTATGTTGAACATATTATCACTGGGATTTTCTATCTCTTTTACAAAGCCGTTTTCAAGAGTATAATTTTCGCCCTCAATGCCGTAAACAAGAAGATTGTTCAGAACGGGGTCGGTGTATATTCTTGCCAGAAGCTCAAACGCCTTTTCTTTATGCTCCGACTTACTGCAAATTCCCGTCGCGACCGGAACAGTGCGCAGCGCCGAATACGGCGTAAACACGGGAATCGCCGTAACGGTATTCCCGAAATAATCTACGTCAATAGGCTTCATATCGGCATAGGCGAGCCCCCCTCCGCATACGGCGTCCGACATTATGAAAAAACTCTCTTTATGTTTACCGCCGTCCAAAGCGTTCAACAGGTTCTCCTTTTTCATAGTATCATACAGCCTCAGCCATTCAATATATCGGGGGTCATCTATCGAAAGCTCTGCCGAATGAGTATCATTGTTCCAATAAACAGCGGCGGAGAGCATTTTGACATTCACAAAGGCAGATATATTATCAATGTATAAATCTGCCGAAAAAACATCTGCGTTCTTTTCGTTTTCCTTTACCGCTTTGAGAATATCAAGCTGTTCAAGAATGGGCTTTGTAATATCATAGCCGTACTTTTCGGCTAGTTCGGCATTAACATAATATCCGCGGTCGGGATTGAATACAGGGGTCATAGTGCCGCACAATCCGTAAATGCCGCCGTTTATGCGCTGGCTCGCCCAGAACTTTTCGGGGAACGCATTGTAAAGCCCGCGCCCGATTTCAGTCTCCAGATAATCGTCAAGCGGCTCGTACAGACTTTCAAAAACAAATTCGTCGTAATTCATAGGCGAAATAATATCTATACGCTCGCCGTTGTCCAGTAATTTTTTCACCCCGGTAAGCATCTCATCGGGGAACATTTCTTCGGTTGACTCGTCGATCGGCTTAAAGCATACCGCAAACTCGTACCCTTGCTCGTCGAGATATTCGTTTAATTCGGCGGAATGAAACGGTGCGTGACCGTCACCTCCTGTCTCCATAATCGCCCATACAAGCACGGTTTTGTTCGGGTATTTTGCTTGAACTTCCTCATATGTCGGATAGTTTTGTTCTAGGATACCAAAGTCGGATATACTTAATCCTTTGTCGTAGTACGAGTATGTTATTTCCAGTGTGCTGCCGTTCGCTTTGATTTTTGCAAACATTGAGACGTCCTCATTTTCGGTGAACTCAATGATTTCCGCCCCCGTATATTTCTGTTGGATCCATTCCATAAAATCGTCTTTGTCGAATACATCATCATCTAATACTGACGAAAAAGAACTGCTTTCAGCGTTGGATTTGTTTTCCTTTTCGGACATATTGCAAGCCGAAAGCAAGAAAACAAGTATTACAGCCGTTAAAATACTAAAAAATTTTTTCATAACAAAGCACCTCCGATTTTTTGACAAACGTCAAAATTTACCTTTCTATAAGGTAAACAAATCGAAGGTGCAAAATCCAACAGCTTTTTTAAATTTTATCCCGCAAATAGACATGTTTTGTAGAAAGTGCCAAATTTATGGTTTCATTTTTGTCAAGATTGCTGGAAATATGAAGAAGATAGCCATCGTATGTCCAAAACAGCAGACACCCGTCGTCACCAAAATCAAGTATAAAACCATCATTTTCCATGTACAAAGATAACGGCTCTATATCGACTTTTTCTGTGTTGATATTACCCATATTACCCTCCAATATTATTTCTTGACTAAAACTCACCATTTTATCTCCGCATTCATATTTTAGCATCGTTGAATTAAACAAGATATCGTAATTGACCAACACCCACCCGTCCTCCTCGGGCAGTCCGTAGTATTCTTCAATGGTAGTCTTATCCGAGGGGTGGTTCTCAATAAACAGCTTTGAATAGTCGGGCTTGGTATCAAAGGAGTATCTGCCTATCGCCGCAACGGCGGCATATGACGTCGCCCCAAGCAGCAGCGAAGAAGCCGCGATTATTGTCGTCACAATGTATCTCGCCTTACGCAAAGTCCAGTGCCTGTCATAGCGGTTTCGACTGAGATCGCACAGCATTTTGCGCTCCCACAATCTGTAAGCGAGGGAAAATCTGTGCTTTTTTTCAACTTTCAGCATTTGAGCCGCGCGCTCGTCGGCGGTCTCGTCGAGCGCTTGCTTGAGCATTTCATCAAAGTTCATAATAAATTCCCCTCCCATTCAGAATTTTTATAAGCCGTTTTCGGGCGCGGTCAATATATGTATGGATATTTTTCTCGCGGATACCGAACTCGTTCGCGATCTCCTTTGGGGTCATCTGCTTGAACGCGTAAAGGTATATAATGCTGTAATCCCTGTCGGAAAGCTCGGTCAGCGCGGATTTTATCTCTTTTATCAGTAAAGCCTCGTCCGCCTTTTTTTCAACCGAATAATCGGAAGCGATCTCAAAATGCTCCTCAATATCCTCGGTCGGGTGACGTTTCTTTTTGTTTGCTTTGTTAATGGATACGTTCTCTATAATGGTAACAATGTAGAACACCTTTTCCCTACAAGGTATCCGCGATATTTTTTCAATATTGTTGATGATCGACAAAAAAGCGTCCTGAACAGCGTCCTCCGCGTCGGATCTATTGTGCAGAATGCCGAACGCGATATTGAACATCATTTTCTTGTGAGTTCCGAACAGCTCTTTTATCAATTCGATCTCCGCGTCGGGCATCGCGCACCTCCTTTACGCTTTTATCGGTATAGCCGGAGAAATTCGGAATATGCTCACTTGACGTTTTTCATTAGCTTTACCGTAAACGTCGTGCCTTTCCCGACCTCGGAATCGACCTCGACCGTGCCTCCGCAAAGCTCGACTATCCTTTTGACGAGCGGCAGTCCCAAACCGTTTCCCTTAGTCGCGTGAGAGCTGTCCGCCTGATAGAACTTCTCGAAGATATGCAAAAGCGCGTCCTCGGCGATACCGCAGCCGCTGTCCGCGACCGTGACCGTGACCGCTTCGTCCCCGCTCCTGCACGAAACGCGAATCAGCCCGCCCGCCGGCGTGAACTTCACCGCGTTGTCGAACAGATTGTTCCAGATATGCGCCAAAAGCTGTTCGTTCCAGAAAAAGCTGACGTCCTCCAGACCCTCCATATCTATCTCAATATCCTTTTCCGACCATTGCGGCTCCAAACGTATCATACAATTGCGGAGCTGCTCGTCGAGCGAAAACTCCGTTCTTTCCGCGACAATATCCTTATTTTCAAGGCTCGTCATAAGCAGAGTGTTCTGCGACAGAACCGAAAGATATTCCGTCTCGTCAAGGATTATTTTCGAGAATTCTCGCTGCTGCTCGGGAGTGAGATCGCCCTCGTACAACTGCCGCGCAAAGCCGCGTATGGAGGCGAGCGGCGTTTTGAACTCGTGCGAAAACGCGGAAATAAAATCCTTTCTGAACATCTCGGTATTCCGCAATTCCTCGGTCATTTCGTTGAAGTCGCGGATAAGCTCGCGAAGCTCCTTGACGGTATGGTTTTCTATCCAGCCCACCTCAAGCCTTACCGTATAATCGCCGTCCATAACGCGCCTTGTCGCCTTGATGAGCTCCGAAAGCGGCTTCAGCACCGTATTGGCGATAGCGAACGACAGCAGCGTACCTATTATGATACTCGCGGCAACCGCGGCTATGACCTGCGTGGTGTCGTTAGTACCTCCCGTCACAAAGCCGATAACGATAGCCGCCGTGAACGTCAGGATATCCGCGCCGAGGATTATCAGCAGCGTGAGGATAGTCAGCTTCATTCCGAGCCTGTTCACAACGCCGAACAGGTGGTTTTTATCGATTTTTTTCTTCACCCGAAAACGACCTCCGCTTATCTATTAAGCTCCGAAAACTCAAACATCTCAATAACAAACCCATTCTCTTCCAACGGCTCGATAAACTTTTCGATATACCAATTAACGTCGGTATATCTCCGCCGAACGCCCCTGTCAAGCGTTTTTCGGTTGATATCGCAGGCAATACCAAGCTCGTTCGGAGTGGTTTTAAGCAGGTTCGTGACCGGCTCGCCGTTCTCGTAAAGGGAGATACAGACAGGCGAACCCCTGCGCTCCTTATCCTCGATAAATTTCGTCAGCTCGTCAAACGTTACGGACAGATAATCCCAGTCATAGTCGTCGGACGTGATAATAAACGCGCGGTCATCGCGGTCAAAAACGCTCATTCCGCGTTTCAGATAAACGCCGACGATATCCATTATTCTATACTCGCCCAAATATAAATTCAAGCTCGCGTCAAGCGACATTATGCACCTCCTAAAATCACCTCATAAACTCTTGATAAGCGTCAACAAAATCCACAAATCCTCCGAAAGGATTATCGGCGTTGTCCGCGTCGTATATCTCGCTTTCCGCCCGGTGTTTTTCAGACGGTATATAAACGGAGTTTGACAACCTGTTATGCAGATCGATTGCAAGCCTTTCGGGGTGGTAGTCGTCAGAACAGGGAAATATCAGCACGGGAATTTTGATCTTCTCCAATTCCTCATCGCTCAGACACGCTCTGTAAAACAGCGGATCACTCATCCACTTTCCCCAGTCCGTCATTATCTCCGAGAACACACTGTTATCCCAAGCAAGAACCCTTTCTCCGTCCTTGAAATACAGCTCCGCTATCCAGCGCGAAAGATTGCCGAACCTTGTTTTCGGCGGATTCTCTCCGAATTCGACTGCTCCGCGCATGGAAACCTTTGCTGCCTCGGCAATATCAAAATAACGCGCCTTAATGATCTCCTGTTCGATATTGCACGAGGTATCCGTCGGACGGTACATAGCAAGGCTTTTCACTTTGTCGGGATAAAGGTGCGCAAACAGAAGCCCCATTTCACCGCCGCCCGAACAGCCCGCGATATGTACGGAGCGTTCGCCGATAGCGTCCAGAAGCGCCGCCAGATATTCACAGTGCAGATGATATTCGCTCAAAGTTTTTTTGATGATCGTGCCGGACTGTCCGCAATTTGGACCGTCCCATATAACGACCCTGAAATTTTCCGATAATCTTCCCGCAAAATAATATGCTCCGGGGTTTATTCCGCCCAACACCGATTGCAGGTACACTATAGTGTCACCCTTGCCGTAGGCTTCATACCAAATATTTATATCGTTTACAAAGCATTTCGGCATAACGTCCACCTCGGTCGATCTCGATAATCAATCATTCCTTACTGCCTTATACCCCAACCCCCTCACGGTAACGATCGAGAAATCGGGGTTATCCTTAAACCTCTCGCGCAGACGGTTTATATGCACGTCGACGGTTCGCGCCTCGCTGTCCGAGTCCATGCTCCAGAATTCCTCCATTAAATTCTGCCGCGTAAAGGTTTTCCCCGGGAACGACAGCAGCTTGAAGAGTATCTGAAACTCCTTTCGCGGAAGCACCGCCGCCGTGCCGTCGCGAATGACCGAGAACGAATCGTAAACCAGCTCCGTTCCGCCGACGACTATCCGCTGCTCCTCGCTTATCTTGCTGCGGCGGAGGAGCGCCTTAATGCGCAGGAGCATTTCTATCTCGTCCACGGGCTTGACCATAAAGTCGTCCGTGCCGAGCAGGAACGATTTTCGCACGTCCTCGGGCTCGCCCTTAGCGGTTATCATAAGCACGGGCACGTTGGAGCCGCCGTCGCGCAGCGCTTTCAGGCAGCCGTAGCCGTCCAGCACGGGCATCATCACGTCCAGTATCACCAAGTCTATATGCTGGCGGTCGATAACGGCGAGCGCCTCCTCGCCGTTGGCGGCGGAAAACGGACGGTAGCCGTTCTTTTCGAGCGTATACTCGTACAGTCTGCGGATATTCGGTTGGTCGTCAACTATCAGAATGTTAAACAAAAGCTCAGCTCCTTATCTCGCGGAGATAGCCGCCGCCGTTTCGGTAACAAATTCGGTAAATCCCTCGCGCTTGTGAGGGCGCTTATTTTTAGCGGTGATCTTATCTTCGGGAATATCGTCCGTGAATATCGCGGTATCCGCGGCGTTAAGCATAGGCACGTCCATAAGGCTGTCGCCCGCGCAGAAAATGTTTTCGCGGGTTATACCGATAAGCTCCGCGAGGCGTTCCACGGCGGCGCCCTTGTTCAGCCGCTTGGGGATAACGTACACCTTTTCGCCCGTCGCGAAGCACTCGCAGCACTTGCCCACTCCGAGCCGCGCGAGCGTAAGCATGGGCTTTGCGCTCTTGGTGAACAGGAAAAATCCGTCCACGAACCGCACCTCAAAGCGCCTGTCGGGGTCGCGCTCCAGAAGCGCCCTGAACCGTGAGATCTCGTCCATAGCTTCTTTGAATATCTCCGCCGAGCGCTCCAGCCACGGACCGTCGGTCTCGCCGTTTATCAGAAGCGTTCCGCCGTTATCGCAGAGCGCGTATTCGGGCGCAAAGCCCTCCGGAAATTCAATGCGTCTGTACTGCTCGACACTTCGCGTGGTGACGGGAACGATGTTCCCGAGGTTCGGCAGCAGCTCCGCCTGTCTCGCGGTAACGCAGGAGATCTCTTCGCCGTCCTTACGTTCTATAACAATATCTCCGACCTTTTTGCGGCTCGCCGAAAAAATCAGTGTCCCGTCAAGGTCGGAGAAAAGAACGTTAAACGCTGCCAAGATACTTTTCCTGTTCGGGAGTGAGCCTGTCGATCTCGAAGCCCCACGCGTTGAGCTTACGTTCCGCAACCTTGCGGTCGATCTCCTTAGGCACGTTCACCGTCATATGCTCGCCGCCGAGCTTGTCCTTGTTCTTCACAAGATACTCAGCCGACAGCGCCTGGATAGCAAAGCTCATATCCATTATCTCCGCGGGGTGACCGTCGCCCGCCGCGAGGTTTACAAGTCTGCCCTCCGCGATAACGAACACGGTCTTGCCGTTTTTGAGCTTGTAGCCCATAATATTGTTGCGCGCAGCATAGCTGTCGACCGCGATCTCGCGCAGCTTTGCCATATTCACCTCAACGTCGAAGTGACCCGCGTTGCAGCAGATGGCGCCGTCTTTCATATTGTTGAACGCTTCCTCGCCGATAACGTCCGCGCAGCCCGTAACGGTAACGAAGAAATCGCCCGTCTTTGCCGCCTCGCGCATAGGCATTACCTTAAAGCCGTCCATAACCGCCTCCATAGCCTTTATCGGGTCTATCTCGGTAACGATGACATCCGCGCCCAAGCCCTTGGCGCGCATTGCGACGCCCTTGCCGCACCAGCCGTAGCCCGCTACAACGACGTTCTTCCCCGCGACGATAAGGTTAGTCGTGCGGTTGATGCCGTCCCATACTGACTGACCCGTGCCGTAGCGGTTGTCGAACAAATGCTTGCAGTCCGCGTCGTTGACGAGAACCATCGGGAATTTCAGCGCCTTTGCCTTGTCCATAGCCAGCAGACGGATAATTCCCGTTGTGGTCTCCTCGCAGCCGCCGATAACGTTCGGGATAAGGTCGGTGCGCTCGTTGTGGATAAGATTTACCAGGTCGCCGCCGTCGTCGATAATGATATTCGGAGCGCAGTCGATAACCTTCGAGATATGGCGGTGATATTCCTCCTCGTTGGAGTCATACCACGCGAAAACGTTAAGTCCGTCGTGGACCAGCGCCGCCGCGACGTCGTCCTGCGTCGACAGCGGATTGCTTCCCGTGACGTACATCTCCGCGCCGCCCGCCGCGAGCACCTTGCACAGATACGCGGTCTTAGCCTCCAGATGGACCGACAGCGCGACCTTCAAGCCCTTGAACGGCTTTTCCGCCGCGAACTCCTTTTCGATACCGTTCAGCAGCGGCATATTGCGCTTGACCCATTCGATCTTGCGCGCGCCGCTTTCCCATAAATTAACGTCTCTGATCTCACTCATAATTGTACTCTCCTGTATTTTAATTTTTTAATTTTACAAGATCCTGCTCAAAAGTCCGCAAGCCACCACGGCGGCGTCCTTGCCGTCTTGCTTCAAGTGAAGCATGATCGGTCTCCCGGCTATCTGCGTTGAATTTTTGCCGTCAAGATATACCTGCATTGACGACATACCGTTCTTGTCCGAGATAACGTCGGGCAGCAAAAGCAGCTTTTCGCCCGGACTTTCACACAGCAAGCCCTCGTGAACGTGAAGCCCGAACTCGTTGTTTTCGGGCAGCTTGTCAAAATCCGCCTGCACATAAATGCCGTCGGGCAGGAAATAAACGTATGCGTTCCCCTTGATGTCGGGATAATCCGCGCCGCCGAGAATTTCCGCTTCCAGAACGGGGCGCTCCCCGCTCATAAATGAAAAAGTCTGTACGTTGTCGTTAGCTTTCATAAATAGTACACCTCACTTTACATAAAGTATATGCAAGCGGGTCTGTACATTTTCCTCAGACCGTCAAGTCAAAAAGCTGTCTTTTTCAGTTTTGACAGATCAAATCCCGCCGGTTCGGTGATAAGCTCGGAGGTAAGCGCCGGAACGCGAACATCGGTAAACCTATCATAGTACGCGTCATAAATTATGTCATATGTTTTTTTGTCGACAATGAAAGATTCGATAAAGATGTCACTCGATATTATACCTTTCTCCAATTCATCTGTAAAGCTCTCGTCGATCTCAAGCAGATTATGATACTCTATCGCATAAAAGCCGTACTTCGAACCGTCGCGGTATTTTTCAATATCATCGTTCGAAAGATAGTGCTTTCCTTCATCCATCACCAATATCCGATCAATGCCCGCGTTGAATGCCTCGACCTCCTTCGCGGTAACGGTAAGGAAGTCGAAATACGTCGCTCCGCTGTTTCCGAGTCGCGTTATCATATAACTGTTCACTTCGGCGCCGTCGACCTCGGGCGAGAACCGATATTCGTTCCACATTTCACCGTCGCCGTCGGCGAGCAGATTTCCGTCAAGCATACTGCCGCTGTGCCACGCATTCATTCTCTCGACCTCACCTGCATTTATGGTGTAGATGTAATCGAGAGAGTTTCTGTCTTTGGTACACATAGTAATTATCATTTCGGCGTGTTCATCGCCCGTAAGCTCGGCAAAGGTCAGCTTGTACCCTATATGGTAATCGGGATTAAGCTCGAGAAAACTTTCGGCTTCGCTCTCAATGATCTTCTCATATAAAGCTCTGTCCTCATCACTGAGCGAAAACCCTTCGTCCGAACAGCCGCACATTATAACCGCCGCCGCCAAAACAAGAAAACCCACAGCGCACTTCATCATCGTCACTTCCTTATAAATAAGATACCCAGCGTATCCTCGCCGCAGTGACAAGCCACCGTGCAGCCCGCGTCCGTCACGGCGATCTCCTTGAAGCTCTTGTACTTCTTTATCTCCTCCGCGGTAAAAGCGGTGTTTGCGGCGGCGGTGGTGTGGGTGATGAAGATAAGGTCGTCGTCGACTTCAACGTCGGTCAGTCTGTCCTTGACGTAGTCCGTTATCGTCTTTTCAATGCTTCCGCGGTACTTTTTGATGACCTTCATTTTGCCGTCCTCAACCGCGATACAGGGCTTGAGCTTAAGCAGATTAGCCCCCAGCGCCGCGATAGATGAGCAGCGTCCGCCCTTGTGCAGATATTCGATATTTGCGACAAAGAACGTAGCGTCCACCTTGGGAATGATTTCGCCGAGCTTTGAGACTATCTCGTCCGCGGACAGCCCCTCCGCCGCCAGCTTAGCCGCGGAGACCGCCACCAAGCCCTCGCCCGTCGACAAATTCCGCGAATCCACAACGCGCACGTTCGGAAAATCCTCCGCCGCGATATTCGCGTTCTGATAGCAAGCCGAAAAGTCGGACGAAATAGTTATGATTACAAGCTCGTCATACCCCGCGAGCTGCTCCTTGAAGAAGTTCGTGAAATCATCGACGCTTACCGCCGAGGTCTTGCATAACCGCCCCGTGCTGCGGTAGTAAGCGAAAACGTCCTTCTGCCCGATCTCGAGACCGTCCTTTAGCGTTTCGTCGCCCTTGTTGACATACAGCGGAACAACGCTTATATCGTAGCGTTTTTTCAGCTCCTCGGACAGATCGCAGACGCTGTCCGCGCAAATTTTGACTTTACTCATAAAGCAACCTCCGAATTAAACCTGAGCGGCTAAGGAGTTCAAAACCCTCTCCAGCTCCTCCTCAAGCGCGCCGTAAAACAGCGTGAACAGTATATCGCAGCTTCCGAGCAGGAACAAATTCTTGTTGTTGACCGAAGCGAGAGCGGGAACGTACCCGTAAACGTACCCCTTGAACCACTCCGCGTCGTAAGCGGGAACGGGCTTGCCTAGCTTTACCATACGGCGTATCTCCTCAAAGTCGTCCGCGATCGCGTTTTCGTAGTTTCCCGCGCCCTTGGCTATGACCATATCGAAAATGGTCTTGATCTGCTTGTCGTTGAGCGCGCCGCCCTTGGTCTTGATGTTCTTCAGCTCGGGAAGCCGCACCGCGAACGAGTACACCATAAGCGACAGAACGCGCTCGTATTCGGGAGAATTCATTTCCTTGCAGCGCTCCTTGTCGAGCTTTATGCCCGTGTTGTACAGGCAGGTGGTATCGGTGATATTTTTCAGCGCGATCTTGAAAATATCCTTTACGTTGATATTATAAAAATCCTTGTCCGCGATCATATAAATATACTTTACCGCGTTGAACAAGGACACGCCCGCCTTTACGACAGTATCCGAGATCATAGTGTAGGCGGTGCGCTCGCTGATAAATTCCATATTTTTCCTCCGTCCTTTTATGAACCCGAACACATAGCCCGAAAGACAAGCGTTGGGCTATGTGGACAGGTTCTGTTTTTGCGAAAAAATCTACATTATTATTATACATTTTTTTCTTGTATTTTGCAAGAGATTTTTACACTTTTAAACAAAATAATATGTTTCTCTTTGAATCCATACGGCGCACTCAGTCTCCGTCCCCTGCGGAGCGGGAGAAACAAGTCAAATTTCAATGCGATATTTTGTGCACATTGCCGAAAAAGGTTACAAATTGTAACCTTTTCGTGAAAACTGTAACCTTTTTGTAACCGAATTGTAACCGCTTTGTAATTGCATTTCGGTGTTGACTGTGGTAAAATTGTAATTGTAAAATCATTCCAAAGGGAGGACATTTTTATGACTAACATTTTTACCCGCAACCTGAAAAACAAAGCGGCGGCGCTTATTATCGGCGTTGTCGTTTTCGGCGTTCTGTATCTGCTTTCGCGCACCGTTCTTGAATCGGTCTACCTTTTTGAGTGGACGTCGCGTAATCTTTATTGTTACGTTTGGGTGCTCGCCGCCGCGCTTATCGTTTTCGATAAGCTCATAGTTTCGTATTCCGTAACGCTCGGCAATCTGCTCGGCGTGGTTATCGGGCAGTATCTCGGGGATTTTATAAAAGCGCAGCGCGTCAAGGAGATAACTCCCGAGACTACTCCGGATATGGTACACGAGCTTTCCATGCACTACGGCGCGGGAATCTGGGCTATAACGGTTCTCGCCTGCTTAGCGGTCGGGATAACGGTTCAGATTATCACAAACAAGCGCAGAAAACGCGCTTAAAATACTAAACGTTAGGAGAATACTTATGAAAAAATTTACGGCAATTATCTGCGCACTTGCATTACTTACGGCATTAACGGGCTGTAACAACAATGAAACGTCGGGGAGCGTTTCCGAGAACACCGGCGTTTCCGCGCCCGAGAGCACGACCGAAAACACGGAAAGCTCCGACAGCTCCGAAAATTCGGAAAGCACGCCCGAAAGCCCGAGCGTTCCCGAAAGCAATTCCGCGCAAGTTCCTCACAGCGAGCTTTCGGAGCAGGCGCGGGAAATACTGGAGAGATGTACGTTAGATTTGTCGCAGGTCAAGGGGATTGACGACGAGCCGCTTTCGGAGGAAGATATAGTTGACGCTTACGTCGATGAAAGGGTCGAGGCGGACTGCCTTGAATACGGCGTGGGATATTACCGTATCGCCAGACCGCTGTATTACTCCGAGACAGGCGCTGACTACGATACCATGAGTGAGCTGCTGTGGGAGAAAATGGACGAGTTTGAAGCCGATACGGGAGACGCGTCCCTAAAAAAAGCAAGGGTCGGGGATACGCTTGAAAACGGACTGACGGTCAAGGAGGCAAAGACTGTTATTTTCGGCGACGGCGGACTTTGCGAAAGCTATATCGCGCTTGACGGCGAATTAACACTGGAGGGCGTACTATTCCGCGAAATGCAGGATCACGATTATATGTTCCGCGCCCGCGACCTTACGTTTTCTCCCGACTGTACAAAGAGCTCCGTGCCCACGCTGTTTGGCGGTATTGATTTCGGATTTTATATAGATGAGGACGGAACTATTACAGTGGTCGTTATGGACGGCACGACATACTTCCTCGGCAATCTGGACGAGATCGACTTTGATGAGCAGGGCATTTTCGGAGACGGAAGTGTTGCAAAGGTAAAAGTCACGGTCGACAATATCAAGATAGGGGTCGGCGCTATGCCTATCAGCGAGGCGGAGATCGTCGACATCGAGCGCATTGACTGACAATAACGGGAGGACATTATTATGAAAAAATTAACCGCAATTATCTGCATATTGGCATTACTTACGGCATTCACGGGCTGTAATAACAACGAGACCTCGGACAGCTTTCCCGAGAACACCGGCGTTTCCGCGCCCGAAAGCACGACCGAAAACACGGAAAGCACCGAAAATTCGGAAAGCACGCCCGAAAGCTCAAGCGTTCCCGAACAGCGGCTCAGCGATGAGGAGCTGGAGATGATCTCGAAATTGGAGGTACAGAGCTTTGTCGGCGTTGACGGCGAGACCGTTATGGCAACGGACGCGGCGGAGGTTTTCGACGCGGAGAAACCGCATAACGAGGTCGGAAGTCCGGGCTTTAAATTCGACAGCGTTACGGTCGGCGATGATGTGCTTGAGCTTGACGAGGACGGAAATTTCATTGAACACGAAAGGCTCTCTACCGTATTAAGATACGACTTCGCTTATATCAGATACTGCCGTCCGCTTTTTTATATTGGCGAAATGCTTGACAAGGACGTTGAGCAGCAGATGATAGACGAGCTTCCCGAGGACAAATGGTTCAAGGTGCGGGCGGGCGACAAGCTGGACTGCGGACTTACGGTCAAAAAGGCGGTCTATGAGCATTTCCCCGCCGAGACTTACGAGAATACAATAAGGGATAACTACATAGAGTTCGACGGAGAGGTCACTCTTGAGGGAATAATGTCCGCCGTGAAAAACGACGACGCTTATCTGGTGAAGATGAACGATCTGACTTTCAGACCCGACCCGACAAAGACAAGCGGCATTCCCGACTGCACACGGGCGTTGGATACCGAATATGTTATAAGCCGCGGAATGTACAACTCCGACGGAGATTATTATCTCGCCGACGGATACGCCGCCTGGATAATCGGCACTGTTGACGATATTGACAGCGGCTACATTCTCGGCGACGACGATGTGGTGCGCGTAAAGGTCACGCTGAAGAACGTTAAATACGGCGGCATTCTTTCCGTCGATCTGCCCGCGTTTTACGCCGAGATAACCGATATTGAGCGGATTGACTGACGGCGGGAGTTTATGAAAAATCAGCCTCAAAGCCAACGGTAATTCACACAAAAGGAAGCAATGAGTTTGACATATTCTTGTCATATTCCACAAAGCTCGCCGATTTTCAAAAATATTTTGAAAATCGTGTCACAAAGGGTGTTCTGTTTTGCTTATAATAGTAGGATAGGAAAATTAAGAATCTCGGAGGATACCCTATCAAGGAAAGGAATAAAAATATGAAAACCAAACGAATGATCCCCATAATTTCGGCGCTGCTTCTTCTGTCCGCGTGTTCGGGAGGGCAGGAGTCGTCCTCAAGCGAGCCGCCCGTATACAATAACGCGCAGTACTCCACAATGAGCGATCCGAGAGAGCACGAGGGAGCGGGCACACCCGAGAGCCCGAGCGTTTCGCAGGAGAGCACGGAGAGCGTATCGGACAATTCAACGGCTGACGTTCCCTCCACCATAGAACCGCCAGAATTCTCCGCGGTAAGCGTAAAGCAGATCGCCCGCGGAAACACCTTCGAGGAAAACGCGAGCTTCGGGCATTTCTGCGCCGTTGACAACGGATACTACTTTGTCGACTTGAACAACGGCTTCCTTTATTTTACCGACAAAAGCGGAAACACGAAAACCGTGCTTGAGGATTATGTTCGGGCGTTAAATTATTATGACGGGTATTTGTACTACATAAAGGGAACGAAAAAAGAATTCCTTTCGGACGAGACATTTTACGCGGGGAGCATTTGGCGGCTCGACCCCGTTTCGGGCGAGGAGGTTCTCCTTATAGAAGTTCCCGAGAATTTGTCCTTGAACGTAAACGAATACGGTATTTTCTGCGATCCGAAGAACGGCGGCGGTATAGCGCTGTACGATTTTGACGGGAATGAGCTGCGGATTATCTCCGATATAAACCAGGACATTTGTATTATCGGAAACGCGATTTTATTAAGAAAATCCGACAAGACCGTGCTGTGCGATCTCGATACGGGGGAAGAGACCGATTTTCCGAGCGATCTGTCCTTTTCGGCGTGCACAGGAGATAAGTTGGTCTGCTTTTATATGAGCGATCCATGGGACAAGATAGTTCTGGATATGTCCACGGGCGAGGCGGCTGTGCTTCCCCACTGCATGACGAACCAATTTACCGTATTAAACGGAGAACTGTACACCGTCGACACGCAAAATCTTTATCGCGTTGATTTTGAGAAAATGACATACGAAAGCATTATCTCATATCCGTTAGGAAACGCCGTTTATTTTCTCGATCTTCACAGCGACGGCGAGCGGCTTTACACGGTAATGGGCAATAATCAGGCGAACGCTTATCGGTATGCCGAGGTCGACATTGAAAACGGAGAACTGAAATATCCGGAGGGACAATGAAAACAACGTTTTTAAAATTTGCCGCTGTCGTTCTTTCCGCTCTGCTGATCATGAGCGGCTGTTCGGGAACGGAGAGCGAAAAAATTCCCGAGCACGACTGGAGCGGCTACTTCGTTTATCCTATGGAGGACGTCTATTCCTTTGACATAGACAAGGACGGCAACCTGTATTCGGCGGCTTTTTCTTCCGATATTCTCAAGGTCTGCGACCCTTACGGAGCGGAGATCGAGGAGAAAACGCTCCCCACGTCGAACCATGTTGCGATAGGCATAAAGGACAACGATATTTACACGCTGTCCGGCAACGAGCTGTACCGCAACGATGAAAAAATTTACGAGATCTTCTTTGAGGATATGGCTAAGGATCTCCGAATAGTCGGCGACGACCTGTACATTCTGTATCTGGATTCCTCCGCCGACCTCTCCCAAGCGCCGATGGTAAGCCCCTTAGCGGGCTGGCGCGGAGAAAAAGTGCTCCGTATCGACCTTTCCGATATGTCGGTTTCGGACGTATCGTGCGAATATCCCGTGCTTATTTCCTCGACCGGGGATACGCTGTGGGTATACGGTCTCGACGACAACGGCGGATATGTCGCGCCCGTAAACGGAACGGAAACGGGAACGCGTATTCCGACGGGATACTATATGCCCCAAAGTTTTCTGACGATCGACAATACGGGAAAATATATTGCTTCGGGTGCGGCGGAGGATTCCACGCTTACTCTCCGCTTGTCCAACCCTGCCGAGGGGCAGACCAACGAAATTATGCCGAACGTTTCGATCATGTACGCGAGCGGCATAAAAGAGCGCGACGGGTATATCTACTATCTGAACAGCTTCGCTTACTCCGCGAATACCGATAAGATAGAACGCATACGGCAGAGCGATTACATTAAGGACAACACCCCCGTAAAGCTCCTTGCGACGGAGTGGTTTTCCTATATCCCGTTCGGCTGCGGAAGAACGGTCGTTGAGTCGCGGCTTTCAAATGAAGAATTCGCGCTTACGGTACTCTCGCAGGACCGCGGCTTTGACGCTTGCGTTTTGTCCTCGTCGCATGATTTTTCCAAGAACTTCCGCGATAACGGAAGCTTTTGCGCGTTAAATGACGTTCCGGGCGTTAAGGAGTATGTCGAGCGATGTTTCCCCGCATTGCGCGACGCGGTCACAAACGCGGACGGCGAAATATGGGCGCTTCCGCTGAGTTTGAACGTTCCCTGCGCGATATACCATACCGAAAACTGCAAGGCGGAGGGATTTTCGCCGAACGGTCTCACCCTGGAGGAGCTGATAACCGAAGCGGGCAAGCTGTACTCGTCCGACCCGACGCGCCTCGACATCTGCATTTCCTCCGACGCGGCGCTGCCTGTCTTGCTGCGTTACGAGCTCAGCGGCGAAACTCTCGACCGCGCGGCTTTTACGGATAAGCTGGATTTCATCAAAAAAGAATTGAGCGGCGAGCTCTTCGACGATTGGGTCAAAGCAAACAACTTTATATACACATTTTTCGGCGATGATATGCTGGTAATGCTCGCGGAAAACAGGGCGAAGCAGATGGATTTTTCGTACAACGGCAATATCCGCGCCGCCGACATCTTTGAGGGAACGAACCCCGCAGACTGCGTATTCTTATGCGTTAATCCCTCGTCGGACAATCTCTCGGCAACGCTTGAATACATCACGGCGCTTTGCGGCTATCTTTCCTCCAAGACCAACGACTTTAAGCTGGACGATGAGAGCCTGTATACCGACAGCCCATACATTGCGGAGCTTTTGGAGATATACCGCGATTCGGAGGTATTTTTCCGCATTCCCGACGAGATATTGCTGACCCCCGTAAAACAGTACTTGCGCAGCGAGCTCGGCTTGGACGAGCTCATCACCGAAGCCGACCGCAAGCTCTCGGCGTATCTTAACGAATAAACATCCTCAATAAAAAACGCCGCTTTCGAGCTATTCCCGAAAGCGGCGTTTTTTCGTTTACAAATCGTTGTCGGTATATCCGCCCTTGCCGAACCTCAGCTCGGGATCGTCAAAGCTCTCCTCGGTATAGACGGGAGGCTTG
The DNA here is from genome assembly GCA_014799395.1 of Oscillospiraceae bacterium. Lineage (GTDB taxonomy): Bacteria > Bacillota > Clostridia > Oscillospirales > Ruminococcaceae > CAG-115. The sequence continues at coordinate 147,027 of JAAVID010000003.1, forward strand.
CCGTTTTCGGAATCACGCGAGTAACGCGTGGCTATGGCGAGCATTTTTGCTTCCTCCTCGCGTACCTTTTCCTCGTGCTGTTTGATGAAAAGCATTGCAAATCTCCGCAAGATCACCGCGATCAACAGCAGGATGATATTGAGGACGAACGGCGCGGGATTGTACGATTTACCTCGAATGAATGCGCTTATCAGCCCGATTATCGCCGCGATTATCCCGACGACCGTCGCCACATTGCATACGGTTTCCAAAAATTTACCGCGAACCGCGTTTATCATTACTATCAGCATCAAAACCAGAAAAACCAGATCTAACATAAAATGCTCCTAACTGTAATACTGCGGCTCCTTTGTCGGCTTCTGAAGAATACTTTTCGCGAGGAGGTCTATCTGCCCTACCGAATAACGGTACTTCTTGTTTACCGCGCGTTTGGCGTTTTCCTGCTCTATCAGCTTCCTTTTTATGGAAATGCGCTCCACGAGCTTGAAATACGCGTCGAGACGAGCCTTTTTGCGTGCGCGCGCCTTGGCTAACTCCTTGAGCTGCTCGGCGGTAGGATAGTCCTTGTTTTTATCGTGCTTGGTGCAATACCGCGTTATCTCGCCGTTTCTGTCGACGACAACGATGTTGTCGCGGCAGTTTTCGCCGTAACAGCGGCACATCTCGTTTATCTTCTGCGTTATCTCCTCGGCGAGCTCGGGGTCTGCTTTCAGCTTTTCCTCAAACTTGGGCGACACCACGACATAGCTGTCAGAGGTTATAGGCAGAGACGTATTGTTCTCGCGCTCGGTCAGCGCGTTTTCTATCGCCTCGCGGAAAAGACCGTTGTCCGAGCTCTGCGCGCGGCTTTGAATAAACGCGGTAATATCGGCGAATTCGTTTATCTGAAAGCTCATACTCTCACCCCTTTGATATAAAGTATATCACACTTTCCGCCGAAATTCAATAATAATTATCATATTTTAAAAATTTTTTACAAAAAATTCGTCGGAAATGTTGAAAAATACAAAATATTGTGATATAATACATATATATGGTATATAACAGCTTGTAAAAAAGTTTTTTTACTCACATTTTCCAGACTGGCGAGAAACACTCGCAGACGAGGAAAGGCTTACGCGGCAAGCCTTTGTGGCTGCCGCGTGAGCCTTGACGAAGTAAGCGCCGCCGCAAAGCGGCGGCGCGGTGCGAGGGTTTATCGACAGTCTGATATATGGTATATAAATCTTTTTTGAGAAGGAGTTAGTTATTATGAAATGTCCCGAATGTGGCTGCGAGGAAAGCAAGGTTATCGACTCACGTCCGACCGAGAATAAGGTGCGCCGCCGCCGCGAGTGTATTCAATGCGGAACGCGCTTTACCACCTATGAGATAATCGAAGAGATCCCGCTTATGGTCATCAAAAAGGATCACACGATAGAGCCGTTCGACCGCGAAAAACTGGTAGACAAGCTGTGCCGCGCAGCGGTAAAGCGCCCCGTCTCGCTGGAGACTATCGAGAATATCGTTGAAAATATCGCGACCGATCTGAAAAATTCGCTTCAGCGCGAGGTCACTTCGGAGAAGATCGGCGAGATCGCGCTTCACAAGCTCAAGGAGATAGACGATGTGGCGTATATCAGATTTGCCTCCGTTTACAGGGATTTCGACGATGTGGATAACTTTATGAGGATAATTTCCGAGCTTAAAGACGATAAGAGCAAATAAACCAAATCCGCCGTGCATACAGCGCGGCGGATTTTTTATCAGAGCGTTAATGTGAACACGCTCTAACACTTAGCGTTGGCGGCGGCTCTGAATACCGCGGACAGAGCGAGCATAAGCGTTATCAGAACGCCGATGACCGTCACGCGTTCAAAGCCGTACAGAACGGGGCAGGCGGATATGACCGTGGTCACGATAATGCAGACGAACAAAGCGTTTTTCGGCTTCTGTTTGCCAATGAGCATTACAATAACGGAGAAAACCGCGACGGCAGCCGTGAGCAATGCGGTTATAAACGGCGGGAACATTCCCACTCCGTAGGGCAGCGGGTCGAAATAGGAACAGGTCTCGCGCAGGGGCTCTCCCGACGGCGTTCCCCACAAAAGCACTACCCCGTTCGGCAGAAGCTCAAGAACGACAGCGGCGGCAAGCGCGCCGAGCGAGATCCATTCAAGCACGGTCTTTGGCATATTGAATAATATAAAGGCTTTTTTCGATTTGATCATAAAAATCCCTCCGACTATCGCGAAGATCCCGATAACAAACAGCGGAGCGGAATTCCCCGCGAAAAACAGCGGTGAGCAGAGCATACACGCGCCGAGTATCAAAAGGAGCGTTCCCAGCGTTTTTCGACCCATTTGCTTAACATAAAGCAGCGTTTCGATAAGTGCGCTGTCCGACTGCGCTTTTAGCGTTTCGGGCGTGGAACGCTCTCCGTTTATAAGCTCCGTTACCGATACGCCGAGCTCCTTGGCAAGTATCTCCAGTATCGCCACGTCGGGAAAGCCTCTGCCGCGCTCCCATTTCGATACCGCTTTGTCGGTCACTCCGATCTTGTCGGCGAGCTCCTTTTGAGTTGATCCGAGTTCTTTCCGCAATTCGGCAATGAACGCGCCCGTTTTGGCGTTGTCCATAATATCGCCACCTTTCAATAATATTATAATGCCCAGCATAATAAAAGTCAACCTACGTTCCGTAGAGTTGCCTTGACAAAGCGAATTTTGCAAGATAAAATTCGTTAAAATCAAAAAGTTCTTGACTTATTTTCAAAATATGTTACAATATATATAGAAACTTTTCAAATGAGGTAACAGCTATGAAACCCGAAAACAACGCCGACAGAAAACGTGCGACGCGCAACAGCGTGTACCATTACCTATACAATTGCAGGGATTTCTGCTCGCGGCAGATACTCGCGAACGAGCTTGGATTGAGTCTGCCTACCGTTTACCAGAATCTCGCGGAGCTTATGGAGCTCGGGCTGGTCTGCGCAACGGACGAAAAGCTTTCAACGGGCGGACGGCGCGTGGAGGGTCTGTCTATCGTGGAGGACGCGCGCTTCGCCGTCGGCGTTTCGGTGAGCGACGACGCGCTGCGCATTTCCGCGGTCGACCTCCGGCTGAACGAGCTCGCTTATAAAAAAGTGTCTATGCGCCACCCCGACGACCGTATGATATACGCGGAGCAAATTCGCGGCGAGCTTGAGCGCTTTATCGACGAGCTCGGCGCGGAACGCTCGCGGCTGCTCGGCGTCGGGATAGCGTTTCCGGGCATTGTTTCCAAGGACGGTATGACGTTGGAATACGCTCCTACGCTCGGCTTACGGAATTTTTCGCTTAAAGAGTTCAAAGAGGGCTTGCCGTATGAAATACACATAGAAAACGACGCGAACTGCGGCGGCGGAGCGGAGCGCTTTGCGCGCGGCGGCAAGGAAAATATCGCGTATCTGTCGATAGAAGAGGGCATAGGCGGCGCGGTTTTTACCAACGGTATGCCGTATTTCGGGGATAATCACCGCAGCGGCGAGTTCGGGCATATCTGCGTTGAACCCGGGGGATTGCGGTGCAGCTGCGGCAGACAGGGGTGTCTCGAGGCGTACTGCTCGTCGCGCCGCATAAGCACCGATCTCGGCATTACTCTCGAGGATTTTTTCGCGTCTATACAGAATATCGACTTCTATATGAAGTGGGAGAGCTATCTGTATCATCTGGCGGTCGGGATAAACAGTATCCGTATGGTGCTGGACTGCGACGTCGTGCTCGGCGGATTTATGACGGAATACCTCGCGGACTCAATGCCGAGACTGAAAGAATACCTCGCCTCGCTGAATTCGTTCGAGCGCTCCGCCGATTACGTTCATCTCAGCCGACAGCGCAAGCACGCGATACCTATGGGCGCGACGCTGTATTTTATCACGAAATTTCTTGAGGAGCTTTAATTAAAATATGATCGACATAACCTTTGCGGCAATTGAAAATGAAGCGCAGCAAGCCGATCGAACGACAATAATTGTGCGGTATTGCCTAAACAGTAAACCGCTCCGATTGGTTTCGGAGCGGGTTTTCTTTTATTTCAAAATTTCTTCCAGAGTGCCCATAAGCTGTTCTACGTTTATGGGCTTGGGCACATATCCGTTCATTCCCGAGTCGATGGCTTCTTTTCTGTCCTCGTCGAAAGCGTTGGCTGTCATCGCCACTATCGGGACCGCCGCCTTGACGGGATCGTCAAGCGCGCGAATGGCTCTGGTCGCCTGATAACCGTTCATAATAGGCATCTGAACGTCCATCAGTATCACTTTATATTCGTCCGCGGGCTTCTCTTTCATCATCTCAACGGCTATGCTTCCGTCGTCCGCGGTGTCGATAATAAAGCCCGCCGCTTCAAGAATAGTCTGCGCTATCTCCTGATTGAGCTCGTTATCCTCCACGAGAAGTATCTTCATTCCGTCAAAGCGCGTCTCAGCCGAATCGTCGGTCTCGTCGGCGCTTTCCCGCTCCGTATACGGCGCGGCAAGAACGCTCCGAAGCTCCGAAAGGAAGATCGGCTTGGAGCAGAACGCCGTCACGCCCGCCGCTTTCGCTTCCTCCTCGATGTCCGAGCGGTCGAAAGCCGTCAGTATAATGACAGCCTCGTCTCCCGCCGCTTCGCGGATACTCCGTACAAGCTCTGTACCGTTCATATCGCGGTCAATGATATACGCGCTGTAAGGCTTGTTTTGCTCGATCGCGTTTTTCGCGCGGGCGAGCGCATCATCGCAGGACTCCGTACGATCGGGATCCATACCGATAGAAGCGAGCATTTTGCCGACGCTTGCGCAGGTATTCTCGTCGCCGTCCGCAACAAGCGCTCTGAGCCCCGCAAGCTGCTCGATACGCTGCGGCTCCGCGGGTATGGTTCTGAACTTAAATGTTACGGTAAACTCCGAGCCCTTTCCTTCCTCGCTCTCCACGCTGATAGTGCCGCCCATAAGGTCAACAATATTTTTGGTGATCGCAAGCCCGAGACCCGTTCCCTGAATTCCGCTTACGGTGGAGGTCTGTTCACGCTCAAATGGCTCGAAAACGTGCTTTAAGAATTCACGGCTCATACCTATGCCGGTATCCTTGACCTTGAACCGATATTCGGCAAAGCCCTCGGGCGCGTTGGCTGTCTGTATAACGCTGACGCGGACGCTTCCGCCCGGCTTTGTGTACTTCATAGCATTGCTGAGAACATTCAGAAGCACCTGGTTCAGGCGCAGCTTATCGCATATGATCTCCTCGTTTGTTATGTCCGGAATGTCAATGTTGAATTTCAGATGCTTTGCTTTTACGTCCGCTTGAACGATAGTTTTCAGATCGCGTATAATTTCGGGGAGACTGGTCTCCTTTTCCTCGATCTTGACCTTTCCGCTCTCGATACGGCTCATATCCAGCACGTCGTTTATCAAGCTGAGCAGATGATTGCCCGAAGTCATTATCTTGCCCAGATAATCGCGTACCTGCTCTTTGTTGTCGATATTGGTAGAGGCTAAGGTCGTAAATCCGATTATAGCGTTCATCGGCGTGCGTATATCGTGCGACATACTGTTTAAGAACGTAGTCTTGGCTTGGTTCGCGTACTGTGCCTGCTCCAGCGCCTCCGCCAGAGCGTTTTTCTGCTCCTGCTCATTTCGGATCATCTCGTCAATATTGCGGAAGCCCGCGAGGATAAAATCGCTGTGCTCCTCATCTTTACCCGTGATCTTCAGGTAAGTATATTGAAAATGATGAATTTCTCCGTTATCCATTATGCGGTAAGTGCCGAAATATTCATCGCACTCGCTCAGCTTTTCCTTGACCGTATCCAACATAAGCGCCTGGGCAAGCTCCTGCCTGTCCTCGGGGTGTACGCGGCTCCGGATATAATTTTCAAGAATCGGAGCGTAGCTGTGCTCCTCCGTTGAACCCTTTTTCAGCCCCTCGGTCACATATCCCTCTAATTTGATGATACGAGCTGTAGCGCGTTCCTTGTTGAGGGCGTAAACGTTTGTGTAGTCACGGCTCAGCGCTCTTACAATGGCGAGCTGCTCGCCCATATTACGGTTTGACTGCTCCGTTGCGCGCAGCAGCTTCTGATTCCAACGGCCTCTCAGATAAAGAACGCCAATAACACATACGATCAAAGCGACTATAAGGCACACCGCGAGCAGCATTCCGGGATTTGCCCGCATAAACTGCACAATGCTCATATCGCCGATTGTATAGGTGGTGTACTGCGAAGCCAGTTGATTAAGCATTTCATCCGACATCTGTTTTATGCATTTGTTCAGTATGGTGACCAGCTCGTGATCGGTGTTCTGACTGATGTGCATACTGAATGTTGTGCTCAAGCCGTTCACCGAGCTGTAATTCAGTGAATTGGTGTGATCCTGGTTTATATATATCTGCGCGGTATAGCCATACACATAAGCGGCGTCCGCTTCTTTATCGAGCACGGCGCGTATAGCGGCTTCTCCGCTGGGGTAGTAATTTACATCATATTCCTCTAAAAATTCGGGATCGACAAACTCCTTGCCTATCGGCTCCGTTACAGCGATCTTCTTGATCTCGCTTTTAAGGTCCTGTCTTGTCACTCTTGACATTCTTGCCGTCATATAGCTGTTTGTATTGAAGCCGTGATATACAACATTCTCAAAAGTGTCGTCGGAACCGATACTGTCAATTACCACATTGGCTCCGTTTTCGCCGTAAACGAGAGCGTTATAATCGCTCTTGTCCTTGGGCGCGGTCATAGTATAAGGCAGCCCCGCGAGCTTCATTATCTCGGCAAAATAATCGGGCATAATACCCTTTAACACCCCGTTTTCCGTATAGGAATAGGGCGCTCTGTCGCCAAAGGCGGTCACGGTTATGGATTTCTCGCCCGAGATCACGCTGTCGATATATTCCATTTCGCGCTCGGTAAACGTCAGCGCGGAGGAATATACGGGACCGTAGAACTTATAAAACAGCACGTTCTGCCAGTCGCCCTCGTTTATATCCATCTGCTCAATGGCGTAATTTATCTCGTCAAGCAGCTCGCTATCGTCCTTTCTGACGATAGCGTAAAAGTCCGCCTCCTCGATAATGTCCAGCGTCTTTTCGTTCTGCGCCTTTCTCAGATCGCTGGAAAGTATCGCGTCGACCTCGCCGCTTTGCAGAGCGGCTGCCAGCACGTCGGAATCGTCATAATCCTTTGTCAGATAGGAAAAGCCCTTTTCCTTCGCGAATTCCGCAAGGCTGTTGTTCTGACTGCTTCCCTTGATCTGACCGACCGTAATTCCGTTATAGGTCGTATAGAGACCCCGGTGGATCTGCGTGTTGTCAACTCTTATCGAAAGAACGGTGTCGTTTCTGCCGATAGGAAGCGAAAAAGCAAAGCGCTCCTCGCGGTCCGAAGTCCTGCGGGCGGAGGTCACAACGTCGATCTCGCCGTTTTCCAGCATATCCAGCATTTCGCCCCAGCCATGGTCATAACCCACATATTGGAAATTCAATCGGGAGTATTCGGAAACGAGGTTGAGAAATTCGATGCCGTAGCCAGTCAGTCTGCCCTCCTCGTCTTTCATATGATAGCCGTCAAACCCGAAAATTCCCGCTTTGACGGTACGGATACCCGCCGGTACCTCGGCGAACGCCGTAACAAAATTGGACAAAACGAGGGTCAGGCACACGGCAAACGCCGCTATCCTTTTTATAAACGAACCGCCTGCTTTATTCACGGTGCGGTTTTTCCACGGAAATGTATTTTTATTTTTTTGAATATTGTTCTGCATACTGCATCTCCTTGTCAATTCCGAACGGAAAAGATTTCCTCACTTTAAGGCGCCATCGACAACAATTGTGCAGTGCCGCCTTTTAAGTGAAAAAAGCGAAATCCGAAACAGACCTCGCTCGAAATATCCGCGTCGATGCGGCGACGATCCGGTTCTCCTTGCCAAGCGGTAAAACTCACCGCGCCCACAATATATATAGAATTATAACACAGATGCCTTCTTTTGTCAAGTACTTTTTGCCGTAAAGTAAGGGCGTTCCCGTAACACCTGACTTATTTGATTTTCATATCGGCAAACGTTTCTGTCATTCGCGCGATCAAATTCCATTGCCGCCTCATATATCCGAAAAGCAGGCTCGTTTTTTCTTTGTATTCGGAGCAGACCGAATCGGGAGCATCAAAATTGTTTATAACAGACGCGGCGGCATAGTGACCGCTCTCCATCGCGGCTGAAATCCCCTCGCCCATAGGATTTAAAAATCCCGCGATCTCACCCGCGAACAATACCCGCCCGACGCCGTAATTTATCTCATAATCGGGGCGAATACGCGGCATTATCCATTTGTCGGTCTTGAGCCGCTTTTCGAGCTTCAGACCGTGATTTTTCTCCATATATGATATGAACCGCGCATAGTATTCCTTGATTTTACTTTTATCTTTAACGGCGACCCCAAGCACAAGCCGATCGTCCTTGACATTGAACCACGCGTCGTATTCGGATAATTCCGGCTGCAGGAACGCGTAAAAATAATGATAGTCGAGATCAATGCAGCCTTGATTGAATGTCTGAAAAGTAAGAATATACTGCGGTGTAATGTTCAGCAGTCCGCGCTTTATCGCCCCGACCGCTCCCTCGCAGTCAATAACATATCGTGACCGCTCGGTGTAAGTTTTCTCGCCTTTCAGCGTTACCGTGACCGTTCCGTCGTTGTTTTCCGATACGGATACCGCCGAGGTGTTGTCGCGTATCTCCGCGCCCGACTGCGCGGCTTTTTCGGCAAGCCAATTGTCGAACGCGCTTCTCCACACATTAAGCCCCTGCTGCTCAAAACGGAATGTTTCGCCCTTATCATCGGTGAATATCATTCCGCGGTTTTCCGACGGAGCGCAGGTCGTACTTTCGGGAACATCTTCGCCGAAATACTCACGAACCAAGTCAAGACTTTTCTTGATGAGCTGTCCCGAGCAGGATTTATATCTCGGCAGCTTGAATCTCTCGGTCAAAAGAACCTTATATCCGTTTTCGGAAAGCGTTTTTGCGGCGGTACAGCCCGCGGGTCCCGCGCCGATAATTATTACATCATATAACATGATCGATCCCCTTATCAAGTTTAACAATACTATCTCATTTATTTATAATAGCACAAATTCGGAGAAAATGCAACATATACCTCATTGAAAATCACATGCTCTAATAATATTTTAACATTTCTCCAAAACGAAAAAGGCTGCGTAGTTCTTACGCAGTCTTTTCAAAAATTCCTTTGGATAGGCGAATTTTTACCATTCGCCGTCCATAAGGGTGCTTTTCATCATTATCACCATAGTCTGCTTCATAAATTCCATAGCGCCCTTTATCGTCCATTCGTCGGTGGCGAACATATACAGCGCGCTTCCGATCACCAGCGATTTCAGATATTCCGCCGCGGAGGAGAAGCTCTTCGTTGCGGCTTCTTTTATCGCGACCATAGACGACAGATAATCTTCTTTAGTCAATATGCCGCAGGAGAAAGCCAGTCTGGAAAAACCGCTCTTTTCGCTGAGATCCCAGCCGAACACTCCCGCCTCGGGAAGATAACCGTAAATAGGCTTTAAGAACGTACACGCGTTGAGAAACGCGAGCTTTCCGCCTCCGTTTAACGTGTTTACGTCGAAGTTCGGCTTGCCTTGGAAAAACGCCTTTACGTCGGAGTACATTCCCGAGATGTTGCAGCCGCGCGCAGTGCGGTAGAAATTGACAAAGCTGTCCTTGTCTTTGAACCCGAAGTTCGCTTCCAGCCACTTAGCCACGTTTTCCCGTTCCTCGTCCTTATACTCGACGAAAAAGTCGCTGACGCCGAGAGCGCTGCCCGTAACGGGTATCGGGCGTACCGCGGGTATCAGCCCGAGCATTACCGTAAACTCGCCGTCGGACAGTCTGCGCTTTTCGGGATTTTCCGCGCAGCGCTTGTCAATATCCTCGCAGATCTTTTCAACCAGCTCTTGAAGCGCCTTGAGGTCTTTGTCGACATATTCCTGACATTCCTTGATCTCGGACTTGAGGTCGAGACCGCTCGTGTCGTCGGGGTCGGCGTTTGCGCCCGCTTCGTAAAAGTTCAGCGCCGCAAGCTCCTTGTCGTTGATAAAACGTATATATCCGCACATATAAAGGTATCTTGCTATCTCGTCGGGCCTTTTGCATTCGGGGAATATCTTTTCGAGCTCGCGCGTCGAATTTTCAAAATCCTCTTTGTTGTTCAGAGCGCTTATCATTCTGAAACGGAGCTTTACGCTTCTCTGCTCCTCGGGAACGCTTAACACCGCCGCGATTATATTATCGTATTCGTCCTTGTCGTAGCATTCGTCAAGAACCTTGTACAGCTCGTCGTTATCGGAAATTTTCCCGTTTTCGTCCAATGTGATGTTAGCCATTATTTATTTGTCCTTTCGTTTAATATTTCTATTATACTCCATTTTTACGGGAATGTCAAGTGCAAAGAGCGTTTTATCCGCACTGCAAGATCAGCCATACGTTATCGAAATTCCGCGCCGCGAGGTCGTCTCTGTGGATATAGAAATAAATTCGTCCGCAGTCGCCGAACATCAGCTCGAAATCGTCCGTTTCCACTGTGCCGAGCTGGAACAGCAGCAGCCAGTCGCGGTTCGCCCACTGCTCAGCTTCCTGACGGTCGCGCGGCGTAACATCGTCCCAGTCTCTGCCGAGGTAATATCCGCGTCGCGCCACAAGCTCGCATTCGCACGTCATATTGCCTTGGATAATATCCGCCCAGCCAAGCAGCTTTGAAAGGTCGTCAAGGTCGTCCGGCTCTTCAATGCCCATGCTTTCCAGAGCCTCGTCAAATTGATCCCATTCCGTTATTGTTTTTTCACGCTGAACTATAAAATCTTCAAAGTCCTGATAGGATTTCTCGGAACGAGCCGCGACCGCAAGCTCCGGAAAACGAAAGCGCTCTCCGAGATCGTCGGGGAATTCGGCGGGAGAAAGCGCGTTTATATCCTCAAACCAATACACCCGCGCGCAGCCCTTATCCTTGGGATCAAATCCCCAAGGCATTGTATCACACTCGTAAAAAAACGACAGCAGTCCTGTTTTGGGCAGAATATTATCTTTATCGAATTGAGCGATATTGGCAAGGTTAAACTGCGCGATAAAAGATAACGGTCTGGACTTGGGTTCTTCCTCATGATAGCCGATTCCGCTATGGGACGGCCACTTGAAGTCTGCCGGAACGTCGGGCTTGCCGCCGAATTTTGTAGCACCTACCTTGTCGAGCGGTTTCCCTCCGATTTTTATGCGAATAGAATTTCGAGCCGACTTTTTAAGCTCCTTTTTGATATCTATCATAAACTTTCCTTTCATACTGCAAGGCGAAACGAGAAAACCCCGTTTCGCCTTGATACTGTTCAATTAAACGTTCTGAGTGGGGCGCTCGGGTGTTTGGGAAGCTTCGGGCGTTGGAATAACGGGCTTTTCGGAGTTGATACCGCTGGCGATAGCCTTGCCCTGCACGAACGAATTGAGCATTTCGCCGAGGTTGATGCCCAGACCGTCGAGCAGTCCCGAGCTCGCCTGAGTGGTCGCTTCGGTGATGTCCTTGACGAGCTTGGAGGTGTTGCCGTCGCCGTACATTGTGATCTTGTCGATGTTCTCGAGGGGCTTCGCAATTGCTTCGGCAATCGCGGGCATCTGCTCGAAATACATCTGCAATACCGCCGCTTCCTCCATCTTCTTCATAGCCTCGGCTTTCTTGTCGAGACCCTCCGCCTCCGCGAGAGCCTTTGCGCGAACGGCTTCCGCTTCCGCGAGACCGCGCGCTCTGATACCCTCCGCGTCCTGCTCCGCGGCGAAACGAGCCGCTTCCGCGCGGGCTTTTTCCGCCGCCGCTTCGTTCTGCGCCGTTACGAGAATTGCCGCCGCTTCGTTCTTCTTGATCTCCAGCTCCGCTTCCGCGTTCTGAATGTCCTCGTATTTTCGAGCCTCGGCGTTACGCGAAACGGTGTACAGCTCCGCGTCCGCTTTCTGCTGAGCCGCGTACTTCTGCGCGTCGGCGGTTTTCTTTACGTCCGCTTCGAGGGCGCGTTCCTTGATCTCGGCTTCCTTAGCCTTGATCTCGACCTCTTTCTCCTGCTTTGCGAGGTTAGCGTTCGCGGTCGTTATCTCGATCGTTTTGCGCTGCTCTTCCTGCTGGATTGTGTAGGCAGCGTCCGCCTCCGCCTGCTTGATGTCGGCGGCGCGTTTCAGCTCGGCTTGCTTGATGGCAAGCTCGTTCTGGCGCTCGGCGATAGCGGTCTCGCTGTCGACTCTCGCGTCGTTGGCTTTGCGGTTAGCCTCGGCTTGGGCGATCTTGATGTCGCGCTCCGCCTCGGCTTTGCTTATCGCCGCCTTTTTCTTGATCTGCATGGTGTTGTCGATACCCATATCGTTGATGATACCGTTGTCGTCGACGAAGTTCTGCACGTTGAACGAAACGATCTCAAGCCCCATAGCGCGCAGGTCGGGGTCGGCGTTCTGCTTTACCTTGTCGGCGAACGCCTGACGGTTGGAGACCATTTCCTCAAGCCGCATCTGACCGACGATCTCACGCATATTACCCTCGAGCACCTCGCGCGCGACCTGCGTTATGTACTGCACGTTCTTGTTGAGGAAGTTCTGCTGTGCGCGGGCGATCGTGTCCGCGTCGGGGGAAATTTTAACGTTGACTACCGCGTCCACGTTGATGTTGATGTAATCGCCTGTGGGAACGGGCTGGGCGGTCTTTACGTCGACCGACATAAGCGCGAGCTCCAGCGTATCGCAGCGCTCGAAGAACGGCAGCTTGATAGCCGCCCTTCCGATAACGACCTTAGCCTTGCGGCGCAGACCGCTGATGATGAACGCCTTATCGGGCGGCGCCTTGCGGTAACCCGCCGCGAACATATAGATGACTATCACGGCGATAATTATTACGGGAACGATGACCCCTCTGTATTGTTCAAAAATCTCGGGCATAAGATAACTCCTTTCGCAAAAGAAACCTTTTCTGATTATATTGTACCATTTTCAAAAAATTTCGTCAAGACACAAAAAAATATTTGTGATTTTGCACAAAAATTCTTTGTAATTTTTATCAAAGCAAAATACGCGGATTTTGGGCAGCACCGCACAATTATTGTCGAGCGGGTGCGCAGACAGATTTTTCTGCCAGCGCATTATGCCTTCGGCAAAACGCTTGTACAATGAGGACGACGTAAGGCTGTATGCAGCGTTTTGCGCACAGCGCATAATGCGTGCTAGGACGAATTGTGCAATATGGCGGAAAATATGCAAGCAACCGCCGACAAAGCCCGAAGGGCGGTAATTGTGCGGTGTTGCCCTTTGTTATTTTTTTGACGACTTTCCAAAAAATAAGAAAAAAACAATAGTATATTTGTGAAAATTAACTGTTGACGATTTTGGATGTTTGATTTAAAATAATATGGTATTAGTAAATTTGTTGCTCTATATTAAAATATGTGCAAGTAACGCCCGATACGGCGGAACTTGCTCGATAGGAGAGACCGATGGAGATTTTGCAGGAGATCATCAAAATGGATAGGGCGGCGGCTGCCCGAGCCGAAAAGGCTGTCGAGGAGGAGCGCCGTCTCTCGGACGCGTCGGGCGAATCGGCGGCAAAGGAGCGCGAAAAGCTGATCGACGAGGAGCGCGGCAAGGTCGAGAGGTTCTGCCGCGAGCAGGAGGCTAAGCTGACGGAAAGACTGTCGCAGGCGGAAAAGATACGCGGCGAACAGTGCGCTAAGCTCGACGAGAGCTTCAACGAGCATAAGGCGGCGTGGAAGTCCGAAATAATCGGCAGGATAACGGGGTGTTGATATGTCATTTTCTTCCAATTCCGTTATCGCAAAGGCTCGGGCGGTAGTCGGGCGGTCTCTGACGGCAGAGGATTACACGCAGCTCGCCGCCAAGGAGAACGTTCCCGACGTGTGCGCGTATCTCAAGCAGACGGCGCGTTACGGAAAAGCGCTTGCGGCGGTCAATCCTCAGACCGTTCACCGCGGACAGCTCGAGGCTGTTATGCGGCGGTCGGTTTTCGATATATTTGAGAGCTTTCACAGATTCGATTATACGGAAAGTAAGGAATACTTCAAATATATCGTAATGCAATTGGAGATCGAGCAGATATTGACGGCTGTACAATGCGTGGCGGCAGGCAGCACGGATACTTATATCGCGGCTATGCCGATGTTCCTTACGGAGCATTCGTGCGTTGACTTGCCCGCGCTCGGCACGGCGGAAAGCCTTATCGAGGCGCTGCATATCCTTGAGGAAACGCCGTATTTTGCCGTTCTCAAAGAGCCGCTTATCGCCGCGGCGGAAACGGGCAAGGTCGATATATGCGACTGCGAGCTGCGGCTGTACAAGATGTACTATATGAGACTGCTCAAGTATATCGAAAAGAATTACAAGGGCGCGGCGAAAAAAGAAATGAAGCGCACCGTACTGCGGAGCGTCGATATGGAAAACGTGGTGTCGGTTCACAGATACACGTTGTTTTTCGGCAAGGACGCGGGCAATGTCGGGGATGTTCTGATACCGTTCAAATACAGGCTGTCGCCGGAGACTATCGAAAGGCTCGCGGCGGAAAAGGATATAGCGAAGATAGCTTCGGAGCTCGCGAATATCGGCTATAGGCACGGAACTGAGACGCCGCAGACGGTGGAGCTTCTTACCGAGCGGATAAGTCTCGATTATCTGAGAAAAACGCTCAGACTGTCACAGAACGCGTCGGTGGTGTATCTCGCGCTGACCGAGATGCTGGAGATCGAGCTTAAAAATATCAAAACGCTGATAGAGGGCGTAAGATACGGTCTTGACGGCGCGGTGATATTGAATATGCTGGTGATATGACTCTATACAGTATGTTGTATTTAGGCAAAATATACTTTGGGTATTGCGCCGTTTCGGCGTGAGACTTGCTTTTAAATAAGGGGTGAAGGTATGGCTATTGAGAAAATGTCGCTTGTGTCGGTCGAGGGACCTGTCGAGCAGCTGGACGCGGCGCTTATGGAGTGCTGTGACAGCAGACAGTTTCAGCTATCGACGGGCGGCGCGGTTCTGCGTAATTTAAACGAGCAGAACCCTTATCTCGGAACGTACGCTAAGGTGCGTGATATGGCGGTAAATCTGAACATCAAGGCGGAGTACTGCGATTTCAAATATGTGCCGTATGAAACGGGAGAGGATTTCGAGAAGTATTTCGAGGACATAGGCAGACGCTATGACGAGATAAACGCGCAGCGCGAGCAGGTCGCTCGTATGCTGGAGGAGCACAGGGAGACCGACGCGTATCTGAAGCATCTGCTCGGTCTGGACGTTTCGTTCAAGGACCTGTTCTGTTTGAAATATGTGAAGCTGAGAATAGGGCGGCTTCCCGCGGAGAACGAAAAGAAGCTCGGGTATTATGTATCGAAGTGCTTTGTGTTCCTGCCGTTTGAGAAAACGCCCGATTATGTGTACGGAATTTATCTCGCGCCGACATCGCTGATAGAATTCGCGGACTCCGTGATGAACTCGCTGTGCTTTGAGCGCACGAGACTTCCCGACTATCTGGAGGACAATGCCGAGGACGCGGAAAAAAAGCTCGCCGAGCGCATTGCAGCCGAGGAAAAGGAAAAAACGCGCATTGAGCAGGAGATGTCCTACTTTGCGGACGAGCTCCGCGGAGAGTTCAACGCGGCGATGTGCAAGCTGAAATACAAGTCGGACTGCTTTGAACTGCGGAAAAAAGTGCTTATCTCGGACAACAGGTTCTCGTTCACGGGATTTTGTCCGACAAGCGAGTACAAGAGGATCGAAGCAGTTCTGCAAATGATCTCCGACGAGGTAAAGGTGCTGGAGATACCCGTTGAAGACGGCAAGGCGCGCACGGACGTTCCCGTAAGACTGAAAAACAACAGGCTCACGAGACCGTTTGAGATGTTTGTGAAGATGTACGGTCTTCCGACATACGGCACGTTCGACCCTACGCCGTATGTCGCGTTTACCTATATGATACTGTTCGGAATAATGTTCGGCGATGTGGGGCAGGGCTTTGTGGTAATTCTTCTGGGTCTGCTGCTGACAAAGCTGACAAAGAACGGTCTGGCGCCGATAATGACAAGACTGGGATTTTTCTCAATGGCGGGCGGATGTATTTACGGCTCGGTGTTCGGCATTGAAACGATAATCAAGCCAATTTATCACCGCGAGGAGATATGGCATAACGTCTGCAAGCTGTTCGGAGGGCTGGGCATTCCCGAGCACCCCGAGAGTATTTTCCAGGCTGCGACGGTGGTGCTGCTGTTCTCGTTGGGAATAGGCATTATACTGATACTTATCTCGATGATCTTCAATATGGTGTTGAATTTCCGCGCGGGCAAAAAGGGCGAGGCGCTGTTCGCTGTGAACGGCGCTGCGGGTATCGTGCTGTACGCGGCGCTGGTCGTCGGGCTGATATGTCAGATGCTGTATGGAATCCCGCTTATGAACGCGGCGTATATCATCTGCCTTATAGTGCTGCCCGTAATATTGATCTTCTTTAAGCACCCGCTCTCAAATCTTATTTCGGGCAGAAAGTCCAAGGAGAAGATGAGCGTCGGCAACTTTATAATCGAGAATTTTATCGAACTGTTCGAGTCGGCTATCAGCTTTCTGTCGAACACGATGTCCTACCTGAGAGTAGGCGGCTTCGTGCTTTCGCACGCGGGCTTTATGCTTGTGGTATCGCAGCTCGCGGGCACGGCGAACGGCGGGGCTCCGGTAACGGTCAAAACGGTGATCGTCTATATAATCGGCAACGCTGTCGTTATGGGTATCGAGGGCTTGCTTGTGGGAATTCAGGTTCTTCGTCTGGAGTTCTACGAAATATTCAGCCGCTTCTACGAGGGCGGCGGTACGGACTTCAAGCCCGTTGAAATAAAGCTTGATGCCGAATAACGAATAACATAATGTATTTTGGAGGATAAAAATATGAATACAGTAGTTCTTTTCCTTATGCCGCTGGTTGCGGTTGCGGCTATTATGCTGCCCCTTTTCGTAAGCCTTAAGCGTATGCACGACAAGAAGCCCGTGAACAAAAAACGCGCTGTGCTCACAAACGTTGTATCGTTCTTCGGCGTAATGCTGGTTATGACCATGCTCCCGATGACGGGCGCGTTCGCGGCTGCCACGGACGCTGCCGCTGCGGGTACGGACGGTCTCGCGGAGGGCTTGAAGTACATCGGTGCGGCGCTCTCGACGGGTCTGGGTACGATCGGAACGGGCGTTGCGGTAGGCGGCGCTGCTCCCGCGGCTATCGGAGCGGTCTCCGAGAACGACAAGGCATTCTCCAAGGCGCTGATCTTCGTTGCGCTGGGCGAGGGCGTTGCTATCTACGGACTGCTTATCTCTATCCTTATCCTGTTCGGTTGATTTGAGGATCAAATATGAAGTTCTATCTGATAAGCGACAACGTCGATACCAAAATGGGTATGCGTATCGCGGGTATAGAGGGCGTTGTGGCAAGCGGCGCGGAGGAAGCGCTGAGCGCTCTTGAAAGCGCCGCGGCTGACGAGAATATCGCGGTGGTGCTTATGACCGAGAAGCTCGTGGAGCTTTGTCACGACAAGGTCTACGACATAAAGCTCAACCGCCGCAGACCGCTGATAGTTGAAATTCCCGACAGACACGGCAACAGCGGCGCTATCGACGCTATCAGCCGTTATGTCGAGGAGGCTATCGGCATTAAACTGTAATTTGAGATACGAGAGGAATTAGTATGGATTTAGACGTTATCAACTCCTCAAAGCTGGAAAGATTCCGCGCGCATATCGACAAGCAGGCAGACGAGGAGATCGCCGAGCTGACCGCGAGGATCCGCGAGAAGAAAAACGCCGCGGGCAAGGCTAAGGCGGAATTCGCCGCGCGCGAGGCGTTAGCGCAGGTACATGCGGAGCAGAACAGCGCCGCGGCGCGTTACAAAAAGGAATTCTCGCGCTGCGACTTCGAGACCACAAAGGCAGTCCGCGCTCACAGAAACGAGCTTATAGAGGGCTTTTTCGCGGAGATCTCCGAGGAGCTTTCCGAGTTCACAAAGTCCGAAAAGTACGGCGGCTATCTTGAGAATTCCATAAAAAGGGCCGAGGGAGCGCTCGGCAAGGGGTGCGTTATCCTTGCGGCGGTAAAGGACGTCGACAGGGTAAAGGCGCTGACTGAAAACGAGGTCCGCGCGGACAACTCGATCATACTCGGCGGTATCTGCGCGCTGGACGAGGAAAAGGGCTTGTTTGCCGACCTGTCCATAGACGCGGCGCTTGCCGACGAAAAGGAGAAATTCTCCGACAAGGCGGAGCTGAGGCTGTAAAGTCTTACGCTATCCGACCTCCGAAAGGGGCTTGAATTTTTTGAAGAATACGGTATTTTCTATAAACGGACCCGTTGTCAAGGCGGCAAATACGCGCGATTTTTCCATGCTCGAAATGGTGTATGTCGGCGAAAAGCGTCTTATCGGCGAGGTCATCGGAGTTACCGACGAGTTCACGACGATACAGGTCTACGAGAACACCGCGGGACTGAAGATCGGCGAGCCTATCGAAAGCACCGGCGCGCCTGTCTGCGCTAATCTCGGACCGGGTATCATTGCGAATATATTTGACGGAATAGAGCGTCCTCTGCGTGATATGACAAAGCTCAACGGCGTGTTTGTCGCGGAGGGAAACAGTCTGTTTTCGCTCGATACCGAAAAGAAGTATGACGTTACCGTTACCGCAAAAGTCGGCGACAAGCTCTGCAGCGGGGATATTTACTGCACCTGCCCCGAGACGGCATTGATCACGCATAAGTGCATGGTTCCGCCGAACGTTGAGGGCGAGGTAACTTCTGCCGCCGAAAACGGGCAGTACTGCGTAAACGATACGATCATTAAGCTGAAGCTCATCGACGGCACGGAAACAGCGCTTACTATGGTGCAGAAGTGGCCTATCAAGAGGGCTCGCCCCATTGCGAAGCGTCTGCCTATCAACCGTCCGCTTATCACGGGACAGCGTGTTATCGACACGATAATCCCGATAGCAAAGGGCGGCGCGGCGGCTATCCCGGGCGGCTTCGGTACGGGAAAGACCATGACGCAGCACCAGCTCGCGAAGTGGTGCGACGCGGATATTATCGTGTACATCGGCTGCGGCGAGCGCGGAAACGAGATGACGCAGGTTCTCGAGGAGTTCGGCGAGCTTATCGACCCGAAGTCCAACCGTCCGCTGACCGACAGAACGGTGCTTATCGCGAACACGTCAAATATGCCCGTTGCGGCTCGCGAGGCTTCTATTTACACGGGTATAACCCTCGCGGAGTATTACCGCGATATGGGTTATCATATAGCGATAATGGCGGACTCGACGTCGCGCTGGGCAGAGGCTCTGCGTGAGATCTCGGGTCGTCTGGAGGAAATGCCCGCCGAGGAGGGCTTCCCCGCGTATCTGCCGAGCCGTCTTTCCGAGTTCTACGAGCGCGCGGGATACGTCGAGAACCTCAACGGCTCCGAGGGCTCGGTGACGATAATCGGCGCGGTATCTCCGCAGGGTTCGGACTTCTCCGAGCCCGTAACGCAGAACACAAAGCGCTTTGTGCGGTGCTTCTGGGCGCTGGATAAGTCGCTTGCGTATGCGCGTCATTACCCCGCTATCGACTGGAATTCCAGTTATTCGGAGTATATCGAGGACTTGTCGGGCTTCTTCAACGAAAACGTAAGCCCCGATTTTATGACGCTCCGCCAGAAAATATCCAACATTTTACAGGAAGAGACAAAGCTGATGGAGATCGTAAAGCTGATAGGCGCGGACGTTCTGCCCGACGACCAGAAGCTCGCGATAGAAACGGCGAGAGTAGTGCGCGTGGGCTTCTTACAGCAGAACGCGTATCACAAGGACGATACCTATGTGCCGCTTGAAAAGCAGCGCCTTATGATGAAGGTCATCGTAGACCTTTACGAGAAGTCGCTTGCGGCGCTGAAAAACGGCGTTCCGCTTTCCGATATTATGGCGGCGGGATTGTTTGACAAGGCTGTTAAGATAAAGTACGATATTCCGAATGACGAGCTGAAAAAGTTCGACGAGTATTTTGCGGAAATAGAAGAAAAAGTCGGCGTTTTGACCGTTACGGGAGGGCTATTATGAGTTTACAGTATGTAGGACTGAAAGACATAAACGGACCTCTTGTTGCGCTTGAGGGCGTTACGGGCGTGGCGTATGACGAGATCGCGAGAATACGTCTCGACGACGGCACGGAGCGTATCGGGCGCGTCGTAGAGCTTGCGGGCGACAAGGCTATTTTGCAGGTTTTCGAGGGCACGAACGGCATTTCGCTTAAGAACACAAAGACTGTTTTCTCGGGCAAGCCGCTTGAGATACCGCTTGCGGCGGAAATGCTCGGGCGCGTGTTCAACGGCGCGGGCAGACCTATCGACGGTCTGGGCGCGGTGTTCCCCGAAAAAATGGGCGACGTCAACGGTCAGTCGCTCAACCCCGTTGCTCGGCAGTATCCGCGTAACTATATCCACACGGGTATTTCCTCGATAGACGCGCTTATGACGCTTATCAGAGGACAGAAGCTGCCTATTTTCTCGGGCTCGGGCTTGTCGCATAACAAGCTCGCGGTGCAGATAGTTAAGCAGGCGAAAATAACCGGAGAGGATAACGGAGATTTCGCTATCGTGTTTGCGGCAATGGGCGTACAGAACGACGTTGCGGATTACTTCCGCCGTTCGTTTGAGGAAACGGGCGCTATCGAGCGTGTTTGTATGTTCCTCAACCTGTCGAGCGACCCGATAATCGAAAGACTGCTCACGCCGCTCTGCGCGCTGACCGCCGCGGAGTATCTGGCGTTTGAGAAGAATATGCACATTCTGGTCATTATGACCGATATGACGAGCTATGCCGAGGCGCTTCGTGAGTTCTCGTCCTCCAAGGGCGAAATTCCCGGACGTAAGGGCTATCCGGGTTATCTGTACTCCAACCTCGCGGCGCTGTACGAGCGCGCGGGCGTTGTCGAGGGCAGCACGGGCTCGGTAACTCAGATACCCATTCTTACAATGCCGAACGACGATATTACCCACCCTATCCCCGACCTTACCGCGTACATCACGGAGGGGCAGATAGTTTTCGACCGCGACCTCGACCAGAAGGGCGTTTATCCCGGACTGTCGGTTCTGCTGTCGCTTTCGAGACTTATGAAGGACGGTATCGGCGAGGGCTACACCCGCGACGACCACGCGGCGGTTTCCAATCAGCTTTTCGCGGCTTACGCAAAGGTTCAGGACGCGCGTTCGCTGGCTTCGGTAATCGGCGAGGAGGAGCTTTCCGAGAGCGACAGAGCGTATATGCGCTTCGGTCTGCTGTTTGAGGAGAATTTCCTTAACCAAGGCTTTGACGAGAACCGTTCTATCGACGAAACGCTCGACCTCGGCTGGGACTTGCTGTGCTCGCTGCCCAAGAGCGAGCTCGACCGAATCGACGAGAAGCTGCTCGAAGAGAAATACGACCCCGAGCGCGCGGCGAGATTTCTGGGCGATACAAACACGATAACGACCGATATAGCGAACGAGCTGTAAACAGGAGCGAACCAAATGGCTGAACAGATCTTCCCTACCAAGGGCAATTTAATAAAGTCCAAGCGTCAGCTAAAGCAGGCGCAGCTCGGCTATGAGCTTATGGACAGAAAGCGCAACATTCTGGTGCGTGAAATGGTGTCGCTGACGGACGAGGCAAAGGAGCTGCGCGGCGGCATAGACAGCACATACTCCGAGGCGTACAGGGCGCTTCAGCACGCAAATACCACGCTTGGTGTGGTGAGCGAGGTCGCGGAGACGTTCCACGTGGAGAATTCGCTGAAGCTCTCTGTGAGAAGCGTAATGGGCGTTGAGCTGCCGAAAATCGGCGCGGATACGGAACAGCCGTCCGAGCCCGTGTACCCGATGCATTTGACGAATTCCGCGTTCGATCACGCGTACATCTGCTTTAACAGGGTAAAGGAGCTCACGGTAAGGCTCGCCGAGGTGGAGAACAGTATTTACCGCCTGGCTATCGCGATAAAAAAGACGCAGAAGCGCGCAAACGCGTTAAAGAACATAATGATACCGCGTTTTCGCGATCAGGTGCGCTTTATCACGAACGCGCTCGAGGAAAAGGAACGCGAGGAGTTCTCGAGACAAAAAGTTATTAAACGCCGCAAGGTTAGTTAAAAAAATCCCCTCTCCGACGAGAGGGGATTTTGCTGTCAGAAATTTCCGCCGTTCCAACCCCAGTTTTCGGTGGGCGAATACTTGACGTAGACCTTGTCGGCGGGTACTCCCAGCACGGCGTTCAGGGTCTTGCAGATCGCGGCGGTGAGCTGTTCGTATGCGGACTTCGCGGCGTTGCCGTAAAGACTTACCTCAACGAACGCGATCTTCTCAGACTTCTCGCCCTTGAAGTACAGCGAGCATTTCGGCTCAAAGCCGACCATAAGCCAGCTTTCGGACTTGCCGATACAAGAAACGGCTTCCGCAAGCGCGGACTTTATCGCAGTCTCCTGCTCGGTCGTGATGTCCGCGGAATATTTTGTGTTGATAAAAGGCATTACAAATTCCTCCTCAAAATGTTTTGTTAATATTATTTTAGCATATTTTTTTGGAAAATTCAACAATAAGTTATTGAAAAAATGTGAAAATTATGCTAAAATAAATTAAGACTGCAATTGATCGTATTCTCCCCCGCCGACAGGCGGGGGAGAATACGAAAAAGCTGTAAGGAGTATTTTATGGAAAAGGTTACTTGGAAAGGCGGAACGCTGCTGGCTCCCGTGCCCGCCGTGCTGGTATCGTGCGGAAGCGTTGAAAAGCCGACCGCGCTGACTATCGCGTGGACGGGAATAATCAGCTCCGATCCGCCGAGGACATATATTTCGGTGCGCCCCGAGCGCAATTCGTATCCGATAATCAAGGAAAGCGGCGAGTTCGCGATAAATATGCTGCCGTCGGCGCTTGTGAAGTCGCTGGACTACTGCGGGATAAAGTCGGGAAAGACCGAGGATAAGCTCGCCAAGCGCAAGCTCACCGCCTCGCCGTGTACCCAAATCACCGCGCCGCAGATAGAACAGAGCCGCATAACGCTGGAGTGCAGGGTAACGGACCTTATCCCGCAGGGCTCGCACGATATGTTTATCGCGGATATTCTCGCGGTGAACGTCGACAAGGATCTGCTCGACGAAAAGGGCAGGCTCAAAATAGAACAGGCGGGCTTGCTCGCCTACGCGCACGGAACTTATTTCGCGCTCGGGAAGAAAATAGGCAGCTTCGGGTTTTCGTGCAAGCAGAAGCGTGTTAAGGAAGTCAACATGAAAAATCCCAAAAAGAAGAAAAAACACTGATGGCGGTTTTCGGAAGTAAAAAGGTGAAATAAAATGGTAAATATAGGCAACGAGTGGGACGAGCTGCTTGCGGACGAGTTCAAAAAGGAGTATTATTTGCAGCTGAGACAGTTCCTTATCTCGGAGTACAATTCGCGGACTATCTATCCGCCGATGAACGATATTTTCAACGCGCTGCGCTATACGTCTTACGGCGACGTAAAGGCGGTAATTCTCGGGCAGGATCCCTATCACGGCGCGGGACAGGCGCACGGGCTCTGCTTTTCGGTAAAGAAAGGCACTCCTCCGCCGCCGTCCTTGCAGAATATCTTCAAGGAGATAAACACGGAGCTGGGCTTGCCGATACCTGATCACGGCGAGCTTGTGGAGTGGGCGAAAAGCGGCGTGCTTATGCTGAACACCGTGCTGACGGTTCGCGAGGGGCAGGCGAATTCCCACCGCGGACACGGCTGGGAGATATTCACCGACAAGGTCATCGAGCTGCTGAATAAGCGCGAGCAGCCGATAGTGTTCCTGCTGTGGGGCGGCAACGCGCGCGCAAAGACGAAGCTCATCACCAACCCCAAGCACCTGATATTGCAGTGCGCTCACCCAAGTCCTCTTTCGGCGTACAACGGTTTTTTCGGCTGCGGTCACTTCGTCAAGGCGAACGAGTTTTTGAAGTCTCAAGGTATTGAGCCTATCGACTGGAGGATCGTATGAGGGGTTTGACAAAGAAAAAGTTCAAGATAATTATTGTCAGCGCGGGTATTTTCGCGGTGGCTGCTGTGATTTATCTTCTGTTTTTCAAGTGGAGCGACTATGAGTATTACAAGACGTACACCACTGACGACAAAGCGCACAACATTGTTTTGTACAGTTCCGTAACTCCTTCATTTTCACTGCTACCGGGTGAACGAACAAAGTTCAAAATGGTCTGCGAAGAAAATTCCAGCGGCAGAAAAGTTGAATACACAGAATTTATTTTTAAGCCCTGTAAAGGCTGCGGTTGTTCTTTAAAAAATGACGACGGGCAAAAATGCACTTTCGGTGTTTCCGATTGCAGCGGATATCGCAGTTTTGATATTGTGTGGAGTGAAATTTTTACTTAAAAAGTGAGATGATCTTATGCTTGAATATTGCGTCTGCCCAAAATGCCAGCGCATGATAATGCTCGACAGCGAATTCGACAGCGGATTTTGCTGTTACTGCGGCACGCATATCGCGTACACGGACGCGCGCGACGAATTGTTAGAGGGGCTTCGCGCGTCGATCCCCGACGAGTTTGTTATCGAGACCGACCTCAGCGAGCTTATCAACGAGGACGACGGCGGCAAGGATACATACGGCTTGTCCGAATGCCGAACCGAATGTGCCGCGGCGCAGGAATGTCTCGGCAAGTGGGATTTCGGCGGCGCGTTCAAGTCGTTCTCAAAGGCGCTGGACTGGTACCCCGAGGACTTCGAGAGCCGCTGCGGACTTATGATCTCGGGCATGCTGAGGCTTAAAGATACCGAAAATTGGGAGCGGTATCTCACCGAATGTACGGAGAAAATACGCTCCCAGAACGATTGGAATATGGCACAGGCGGCGCTGGAATACGCGCTTGATATCATCAAGAAGTTCCTGTCGAAGGGCGGACGGTATGTTTCGCCGTCATACACTATCGGCTTTTTCGAGAAGCTGATACAGGGCTTTCCCTCGCTGAAGCAGACCGCCGCGGAGATACTCGCGCACTGCCTTAACGTAGAGAACGCGCAGTTTACCGACGCGGCAAGGCTCGACCACGAGACAACGCGCTTCGCCGTCGGGAATTATCCGCAGGAGCCCGACAAAAATCTGCGCCGCGGAATGCTGCTGATAATGCGCTGTCACAGCGACAACAGGGTAAAGGAAGCGCTTTGCAGAGCGTTGTACGTTTACGACAGAACGGTGTGGCTGCGCGCAAAGGATATGCAGCGCATAAACGACGCGCTGGAGCTCTGCGAGACGATAACGAGCGGAGCATATCCCCCCGCCGACGTTAAAATAGTGCTGAGCACGATATACGATTTTCTGATGATGGGCGGACTGGAGCAGAACACCACCGAGCGCGAAAAGGTGCTGTTTTTGTCGTCGGTGTACACATACGAGCAGATGCGCAGAATGGAGCGCTTTTTCAGCACCCGGGCTATCTACTACAAGGTTTACGCCGAGGTTTACCTGAAGCAGAAAGGCGCGTCGCTTATCTCCGCGGAGTATAAGCGCATACAGGCGAAAATAGCTCAGCTGTCCGTCTGACTTTCGGTTTTATCGGTATTGTCAATGTTTACGGGCGGAAGCTCAATATCCTCGTATTCGATAGTCACGGGCTTGGCGATGTCGCCCTGCAAGGTGTACTCGAGTTCGAGCCGGACGCCGTCCTCGGCGGGATAGAAGCGTTCCACAACATCGATTATCTCATAGTCCGAGTAGAAATTCCGCTCGAAATTATCCTTTTGTTTTCTGAGCTCCGAGGCAGCCGCTTCGGGGCTTCTTGTTATGGTTTTTTCGGTATATTCGGTGAACGTTCCCGTCTTGACGAGCATTGACGTTTCCTCTCCGAAAATGCGGACAACGCTTTTTTCCTCAACGTACAGAGAATTTTCGGCGGTTGCTTTGCCGAGGAAGAGAGGATATTCGTCGTCGTCGAGAATGAGCCACTTAAAGACCTTTTTATCGCCGTCCGCGACGCTTATCGTCTCGGTGAACGGTACGAAAAACTCCTGCGTTTCCGTCCATTCTCCGATAATTTCCGCGTCGGAGCGCACGAAAAGCACCTTGCTGCCCCCGTCCGGAACAGTGCCCGAGACTAAAAGATCGCCCGTATTTACGCCGCTTCCGTTGTTTACCACAGAAGCGCCGTCGCGGACTATCTGCCGCACTATCTGCGCGGGTCGGGAGGCGACTATATTCCGCGGCTGCTTATCCTCTATTTCGGGTTTTTCAACGCCCTTTTCCACGCGGACGTTCACGCGGAAGCCCACGCAGGACACGTCCACCCACGCGGCGTTGTCTACCTCGAGCATAAGCATATGCTCCGCGCGGGAGATATTGAGCGAGGATACGGGCGCGCCGACGGTTATCCCGCATTCCTCGAGAATATTCAGCACCTGCGGCTTGTGTACGTCGCCCGTTATGCTTATATCCTGCACGCGCGTCTGGAGTATCGCGAGCATTGCCACGAAAACCAGAAAGCCTATATACAGCCCTATCCTGCGGCGGTATTTCAGCAGAGTGAAATACAGTCCGCGGCGCTCTCCCGCGCGGAGCTTTACGCCGTGTCTGCGCGCGATCTCGGAGGTACGGTAGTAGTCGAACGGCGACACCGCGCCGAATATCTCACCGTCGGAAAAGCGCGTTCCGTACACGCGTATCTCGTTGTCGAACAGCTCCGAGAGCATTTTTTCCTGAAAGCCGCCCAGTCCCGAAAAGCTCACAAGTCCGAAATTAAATCCCGTTTTCATTTCAGTTCTCCTCGAATGTAAGAGAGTGTATCCGCCCCGTTATTTTCAGGCTTCCTATGCCGAAATTCTCGATAACGAGCGGCGTTCCCGAGATACTGATATCCGTTGCGCCGACGGACAGCACGATAAAGTTGTCGTCACAGCTTTTCACGCAGCGGCAGTTCTCGACGATAAGCTCCGCGCTCTCTCCGCTTTCGGCGGTAATGGTCACGGAAAATCTCCGCCCCGCCGTCTCTTCCAGCTCGATAAGTTTCTCGCGTATTCCCATAGCCATACCCCCAAAACAGTACTTGTCTAATATTTATGCGCTTGTCTCCATAAAAAGAACGAGCTCTTGGATCAAATCGAAAATAAATAAAAAATTATTGAAAAACGATAAAAATCTATTGACAAATGGAAAACCATGTGTTATAATAAGCTCAATGAAATTCCGGAGGTGGCTTTATGTGGAATAAAGACAAGTCAATTATTTTATCGCAGATACTTATTAAGATCTGCTATGTCGGCGTGGTGGTGTGCGCGATCATCGCGCCTAAGCTCGTTGAGATGTACGAGCAGCGCGCCGGCACGGAGGGGCTGTACACGCCGCTGCTGGCGACTTTGCTGTGCTGCGTTCCGCCCGCCGTTATCGCGCTGGTGTGCCTCGATGTATTACTGTGGAATATACAGAAAAACCGCGCGTTTATCGGGCAAAACGTTAAGCTGCTGCGTTCAATATCGTACTGCTGTTTTTGCGTGGCGGTGATATTCATTTACTTTTCGATACTTCGTCCGTTCGCGTTCGTCATCGTGTTTGCGGCGGGATTTTTCGGGATAATACTGCGCGTGGTGAAGAACTGCTTTCAGCAGGCAATTGCTATCCGCGAAGAAAACGACTTTACGATTTGAGGTGACCTTATGATAATTGTAAACCTTGACGTAATGATGGCAAAGCGGAAAATATCATCGAACGAGCTTGCCGAAATAATAGACATCACCCCCGCGAATTTATCCATACTGAAAACGGGAAAGGCAAAGGCGATACGCTTCTCAACGCTGGATAAGCTGTGCGGGGCGCTGAAATGCCAGCCCGGAGACATACTGGAATTTGTTGACGAAACGGAGGATTGAAATGGAAGAAGTAAACTATACTTGTGATATGCCTTCGGAACAGCCGAAGATCCCCGTCGCGGACGCGGTTTTCGCGTGGGCGAGCCTCGCGCTGGGGTTTGTGTTCACGCATTTTGCGGTGAAATATTTCGGCGGACTGTGGGGCGGGATTTTTTGGGCGCTTTTCGGGATAACGGGAGCGGTTTTTGTAAAGGTAAAGTCCGTGAGCGTGCGGCTTTCGCATATCGTGATATTCGGCATTGCGGAGCTGTTTTGCTTTGTTCCGGTGTTCTGCGCGAATTATTTTGTAAACTTTCTCGCGGCGGTGTTTTCGTTTATACTGTATTTTTATCTCGCGACAGCAATAAGCGGCGCGGAGCTTTTCGGGCGGCATTTTATTCCCGACCTGCTGATAAGCGCTGTGAGACCGTTTGAGAATTTCACGCGCCAGCCGAAAAGCTTTTTTTCAATTTTCCGCGGAAAGTCGCGCTCCAAGAACGTGCTGTATGCGCTTATCGGACTGCTTATGGCGGTGCCGCTGACGCTCGTTGTAGTGATACTTCTGATAAGAAGCGACGAGCTTTTCGCGAGCTCAATGAAGAATTTTTCGGAGCATTTGCCCGATTTTTCGTTCTCGGTTTTCTGGGAGATTTTATTTGCCGTACCTATCGCGATGTATATTTTCGGCGCGGTGTTTTCGATGAACTCCGCCGCTCCCGCGCATAACGAGGGCGCGCCGTCATACCGTTTTGTTCCTCCGATCATCGGATATTCCGCGGTAACTCCGATATGCGTGTTCTATTTTATTTACACCGTTACGCAATTTGGAAATATCGCAAACGCGCTTGAAAAAACGCTGAATTATTCAAAATTCGCGAGAAACGGATTTTTTGAGCTGTGTGCCATTGCGGTGATAAATCTCGGAGTTATCGTGCTTATGCAGACGTTCACGAGGAGAAAAGAGAACGACGTAAAGCCGCGGCTGCTGCGCGTTTACACGATAGTTATCTCGTCCTTTACGCTGCTTATCATCGCGACGGCGATAACGAAAATGCTGATGTATATCGGCGAGTACGGAATGACGCTTTTGCGCGTGTACACGTCCTGGTTTATGCTGCTTCTGGCGATTATTTTCGTGCTGATAATCGCGCTTCAGTTTCGTGATTATATCGTCTGGAGGGCGATGTTCGCGGCGTTTACGGTGATGTTCGCGCTGCTGTGCTTCGGCGACCCCGAGGGTATGATAGCGAGATACAATATCTCGGCGTATCGGTCGGGAGCGTTAGAGGAGCTTGACGTTAAGGCGTTCGGCGAGCTGGGGTATTCGGCGGCAGCGCCCGCTGCGGAGCTGCTGGCAAATACCTCGGACGAGCGGCTGAAACGCGAATTAAAAGACGTTCTCGAGGATATTCAAAACGTTGATGAATATCAGGACGGGTTCGCGTATTTCAGTATCCCGAGGTGTAGGGCGCGGGCGGCTATCGAACGTGTAAGCGGGTTGATGAGGTAGTCGTATAAATTATTATTTAGTGTAATGCGAACCGAACAAATTATTAGGCTGCTGCGGCAGCGCGATACTGTTCAAAGCGCGGATCGGTTTTTTCTGCCACCGGCAGAAAAAACCGATTGATCAAGAAATTTGCCTGTTGGCAAA
>JAAVID010000004.1 GCA_014799395.1 Oscillospiraceae bacterium
CTTGCTTGCATATTTTCCGGCATATTGCACAATTCGTCCTAGCAAGGCATACAGCCTTGCGTCGTCCTCATTGTACAATCTGCCGAAAAATCTGTCTGCGCAATCGAACGACAATAATTATGCGGTATTGCCTGAATTTTTTGGCGAAAATACTTGCATTTCTCAGTAAAATGTGTTATAATTATAAAGTTAAGGGAAACATTGATTTTTAATTGCGTTTTCCTGCCTCCGGCGGGGAAAACCGCATAAAATAAACTATTGTGAGGTGAGAGTTATGAACGCGGACCCGGGCAGTTGCCGATGTACTATAAATACCGCAGCGGGCTTGTGCGTTCATAGCGCGGGCTTTTCTGCGTGAAGCGGAGGAGTGACCTTATTGGTAAATTATTACAGAAGCATAGATGGTAAAATACGCGAGATAGAGAACGCCGAGGCGGGCTGCTGGATCTCGCTTATCAACCCCACGGAGACGGAGATCTCCGATATTGAGGACGATATGGGTATCGACCGCGATTATATCCGCGCCGCGCTCGACGAGGAGGAGCCCTCGCGTATCGAGAGCGACGACGGCGTTACGCTGATAGTCGTCGACTACCCCGTCGCGGAGCAGCAGGACAGCGACCACGAAAACACGCTGCAATACTACACAACGCCTATGTCGATAATCATCACCGACAAGAACGTCATCACGGTAAGCGCAAAGGAAAACGCCGTGCTCGACGAGCTGTCAAAGGGTATCGTTAAAGGAATTCAGCCAAATCTTCGGACAAGGTTCGTGTTTACGATACTTCTCCGCATAGCCGCGCGGTATTTGCAGTACCTCAAGCAGATAGACAAGCTGTCGAATTATGTCGAGGGAAAGATGTATCTTTCGATGAAGAACCAGGGGCTTATTCAGCTGCTGAGCCTGGAGAAGTCATTGGTGTACTTCTCAACATCGCTGAAATCCAACGAGACGGTTCTCGAAAAGCTGATGCGCGGACGTTATCTCAAGCTCTACGAGGAGGATCAGGACCTGCTCGACGACGTGCTTATCGAGGTCAAGCAGGCGATAGAGATGACGAATATCTACTCGAACATTCTGAACGGCACGATGGACACGTTCGCGAGTATCATCTCCAACAACCTCAATATAATAATGAAGCGAATGACGACCATTACGATAATCCTCACAATGCCGACTATCGTGTTCAGCTTTTACGGAATGAACCTCGGCGACGCGGCAAACGGTCTGCCATTGGCGAATGTCTGGTTTCCGATAGCGTTAAGCCTTGTGCTTGCGGTCGGGGTCGGAATATTTATGAACTTTATTCAGAAATTCAAGTGAATTTTTATAACGGGTCGGGAGCAACAGTCGCTCCCGACTTTTTTGTTAAAAAATATACAAAAATTTTCTTTTTCCTCTTGAAAATATTAACAATATATTGTATAATATAGATGTATGGTTAGCAGATTTGGCGAATTGCACAAAATCTGCGGCTAAATTTCGACAAAGGAGAAAAAAAGTATGACTTATTCTCATGAAGTTGACGCTATGTGTCCCGTGGCACAGGGCGTTGCTCACGGCTGTGCCCCTATCCCCGAAGAGGCGAAGTGGGTAAAGGCAAAGGAAATCAAGGATATTTCGGGATTTACGCACGGTATCGGCTGGTGCGCTCCCCAGCAGGGAACCTGCAAGCTCTCTCTGAACATCAAAGAGGGCGTTATACAGGAGGCTCTGGTTGAGACTATAGGCTGCTCGGGTATGACCCATTCCGCTGCTATGGCGGCTGAGATACTCCCAGGCAGGACCATTCTCGAGGCGCTCAACACCGACCTCGTTTGCGACGCTATCAACACCGCTATGCGCGAGCTGTTCCTCCAGATAGTATACGGACGTTCGCAGTCCGCGTTCTCCGAGGACGGTCTGACCGTAGGCGCGGGTCTTGAGGATCTTGGTAAGGGTCTGCGTTCGCAGATCGGTACTATGTACGGCACTCTCGCAAAGGGTCCGCGTTACCTCGAGATGACGGACGGTTATGTTACCGGTCTTGCTCTGAATGAGGACAACGAGATCATCGGCTACAAGTTTGTAAACTTCGGCAAGATGATGGACTTCATCAAGAACGGCGATGACGCCAACACCGCGTTTGAAAAGGCTCAGGGTCAGTACGGACGCGTAGCCGACGCGGTTAAGATCATCGATCCGAGAAAGCAGTAAGGAGGTACATAAGAATGGCTTTATTTGAATCTTATGACAGACGTGAAAAGCAAATTCTCGCTGTTATCAAAGAATACGGCATAAACTCCATCGAGGAGTGCGCCGAGGTGTGCAAGGCTAAGGGTCTTGACATCTACAAGCTCGTAGAGGGTATTCAGCCTATCTGCTTTGAGAACGCAAAGTGGGCGTATACCGTTGGCTGCGCTATCGCTATCAAGAAGGGCTGCACACGCGCCGCGGACGCTGCCGCAGCTATCGGCGAGGGCTTGCAGGCATTCTGCATTCCCGGCTCGGTTGCGGATCAGAGAAAGGTTGGTCTGGGTCACGGCAACCTCGGCAAAATGCTGCTCGAGGAGGAGACCAAGTGCTTCTGCTTCCTGGCGGGTCACGAGTCTTTCGCGGCTGCCGAGGGCGCTATCGGTATCGCCGAGAAGGCAAACAAGGTTCGCAAGGAACCGCTCCGCGTTATCCTGAACGGTCTGGGCAAGGACGCCGCGCAGATCATCGCTCGTATCAACGGCTTTACTTACGTTGAGACCGAGATGGACTACTACACCGGCGAGGTCAAGGAAGTATTCCGCAAGAGCTACTCCGACGGCTTGCGCGCTAAGGTAAATTGCTACGGCGCTAACGACGTTACCGAGGGCGTTGCTATTATGTGGAAAGAGGGCGTTGACGTTTCCATTACCGGTAACTCCACCAACCCCACACGCTTCCAGCACCCCGTTGCGGGCACTTACAAGAAGGAGTGCGTTGACAAGGGCAAGAAGTATTTCTCCGTTGCTTCGGGCGGCGGTACGGGACGTACCCTCCACCCCGATAATATGGCGGCGGGTCCCGCTTCCTACGGTATGACCGATACTATGGGACGTATGCACTCCGACGCGCAGTTCGCAGGTTCTTCCTCCGTTCCCGCGCACGTTGAGATGATGGGTCTTATCGGCATGGGCAACAACCCCATGGTCGGCGCTACCGTTGCCTGCGCGGTTGCGGTTGAGGAAGCTCTTAAGGGCTGATTTGACGTAACAATGCGGGTTCAAGGCTTGCATAAGTGCCTTGAAAATGGGTGAAAATCTATCCGTAATACACGGGTAATACACACTCGTAATACACAAATTCAGGCGGTTGTCAACTATGGCAACCGCCTGTTTTTATGCGATTTTTTCAATTTCTCGCTGTAAGTTTTCTATGGTTCGGTGTGTATACACTTTTTCGGTTACGTCTCCGATCTGATGACCAAATTATACCTTCGTTATGTATATGGATGAGCCGGGAGTTATCGACGAGACAACGACCTTTATGGTACGTTCCGACGACTTTTAACACAAAAATAGGTGAGCAGACGTATCGTCTTGCTCACCTATTTTGATTTTACATATACAGATCTCCCGCCGTGTCCTTGTAATACTCCGCCTGCGCCGCCCAGAGCTTTCCGTAAACGCCGTCTTTGGCTATAAGCTCGTCGTGAGTGCCGCGCTCGGCTATCGTTCCGTTTTCCATTACCGTTATCTCGTCGCAGAAGCGGCAGGACGAGAGACGGTGCGAGATGTAAACTGCGGTTTTAGTGCCGACAATGCCGTTGAATTTCGTGTAAATATCGTGCTCGGAGATAGGGTCGAGAGAGGCGGTCGGCTCGTCGAGGACGATAAACGGCGCGCCCTTGTAGATAGCCCGCGCAAGGCAGAGCTTCTGCGCCTCGCCGCCCGAGACTTCAACTCCGTCCTCGTCGAAGTCCTTGTACAGACAAGTGTCGATACCGTTTTCCATTCGGGAGAGCCGCTCGCCGAGACCCGCGCGTTCAACGCAATCGCGGACCTGCTCGGGGTCGTATTCGGTATCGGCTGCTACATTTTCGGCAATGCTGAACGAAAACAGCCCCGAATCCTGGAACACCACCGAAAATAACGCCATATAGTCCTCGTATTTGTATTTCCTTATGTCGATACCGTTTAGCGTTATCTCGCCCTCGGTCGGGTCGTAAAGACGGCACAGCAGCTTTACCAGCGTGGATTTTCCGCAGCCGTTTTTCCCGACGAGCGCCATTTTTTCGCCGATACGCCACTTCAGATCAATGCCGCGCAGAACGTACTGCTCGGAGTTCGGGTATTTGAACCACACGTTTTTGAACTCGAACTCGTATTCGTTGTCGTCGCGCTTTTCGGTCGGGAGCGTTCCCTTGTATTTTTCGTCGGGAATGTCGAGGAATTTGAACGCGTCGTCAAGGAACTCCACGTCAATTGAGATATTGCCGATACCGTCCGTAAGCGTACCGATTCCGCCCGTTATTCTCGAGAAATACATCACAAATCCGATTATCTCGCCGACGGACAACGCACCCGATACCGCCCTGAGCGCCGCAAAGCCGTACATAATAAACCGAGTAACCAGCGACAGTAACGAAGCGACAGAATCCGAAGCCCACATTTTGCGGAGAACATTATGCCATACGCTTACCGTATCCATTGCGCTGTTTTCGTATTCGCGCATTATAAGCTCGCGTTCGTCGAAAATGCGCACGTCCTTGCCGTTCCGATACCCTTGGAGAACGCTGTCAACATAGTGCGAGCTGGTGCGCTCGCCCTGTATTTTTTTGCGGTCGTTCATTGCGCCGGAGAGGAATTTGTACGTTACCTTGCTCGTTATAAAGCCCCGTATCACCTCAATAGCGGCGACCGCTCCGATAAGCGCGATAAGCCCCCACGGCGAGCCGATAAAGCCCATAAATCCCGTCGCGTCGGCGGTTCGCAGAGCAAGCGGAAGTATCATCACCGCGCTCGCCACTATCGTGAATAAGCCCATAATGCAGTTGAACATTCCGTACGCTACTCTGTTCATACGCCAGAACCCCTGCCGCATACGCTCTAAGGCAATATGCGTTTCGGGATTTTCGACATGAACATAGTCCATATTGATGACCTTTTCCCACAATACTCGGTTATCGTAGCTCTGCCTTGCGAATTGGTGACAGTTTTTGCGCCTCTCGACCGTTGTTGTAGCCAGATAAAATCCGAGGGTTATAACTCCCGTAATAAACGCGAAAAATATTATATCCTGCCAGGGCTCGCCCGAGACTACCATGTCGATAAGCCTAGAGGTTATCCATACCGCGAAAAGGCTGTTTGCGGTCACAAGCATATTTTTAGTGAGGTCGCGGGCAAGACAGCCCTTATCGGAATCCTCGAATATCCCATGACAACGCATTACCATGCGGAGTGTTTTGTTCCATTTCTGTTTTTTGTTTTCTTTATTCTTCAAAGCCGCTGTCCCCTTTCTTGTCGTTATAGTAACTGCTTTGCATTTCAAATAATTCCGCGTATTTTCCGCCTAGAGCCATAAGCTCCGAGTGAGAACCCTCCTCGGCGATTCCGCCGTCCGCTATCAGAATAATTCTGTCGCAGAAACGCGTAGAGGCAAGCCTGTGCGAGATGAAAACGCTGGATTTTCCCTTGGAGAATTCCGCGTAGCTGAGGTACATTTCCTGCTCGGCGATAGGGTCGAGCGCGGCGGTCGGCTCGTCGAGCAAAAGCACGGGAGCGTCCTTGTACAAGGCTTTCGCCAAAGCCAGCTTCTGCATTTGTCCGCCCGAAAAATCGGTCGCGTCGTCGTACACCGACTTTACCAGACGAGTGTTTTCCTTTTGCGGCAAGTCCATTACTTTATCGTAAATTCCCGATTTTTTCATACAATCGAACACTCTCGGCATATCCGTTTCGTCGGTCTTGCTTCCCGAAATATTTTCCGCGACGGTTACGGGAAGGACATCAATGTCCTGGAACACCGTGCCGAAAAGTTTAAAATATTCACGGCGGTCGAACTCGCGTACCGGCTTGCCGTTGAGCAGAATTTCGCCCTCCGTAGGCTCGTACAGTCCGCACATCAGCTTTATGAGCGTTGTCTTGCCCGCGCCGTTCAAGCCCACCATCGCCAGCTTTTCGCCGCGGCTGAGCTTGAACGAGATGTTCTTTATCGTGGGCTTTTCCGCGCCCGAATAGGTGTAGGAAACATTGCGGAATTCAATTTCGTATTTATCGGTTTTTTCGGGAGTATCGTCCGGATTTTCGGTCGGTTCGGGCAATTCCAGATACTGCCGCACATAATTCGTAAGGTTCGACAGCCACTGATACGCGCTTATCTTGTAACACCAATCCCGAACCGCCTGCGAGAGCATAAAGATCGAGTTGAAATACAGCACGAAATCGCCCGCGCCGATACTTCCGTTCATTACCAGCCATACGATGTAGATAGTCGCGGCGCAGTTTCCCGTCATAACCACGACGTGCGAGAGCATATCGTGACGGTATTCCCAAGCGTCCTGCTGCTCATACCAGTCGAGCCGCTTTGCGTAAACGCGGTTATAGACGCTTTTCAGCCAGTGCTGCATACCGAAAATGCGTATATCCTTTGCGCTGCTGAATTTATGGTCCGTGCCGATAAACGTTATATAATTGAGCTGTCGGTCATAGGTCTGCCAGTTGTCGACCATATTCCACACCCACGCCATTTTGTGCTTGTAAATGTAATAGCCGATGACCGCGGGAACGCCGATTATCAGTACCAGCCACGGGTCGAGCATTGACAGAATACCGCCGTAAGCGAACACCTGGAGCGCCGCGACGATAGTGTCCTTCATAGTTCCGAGACCCGCCTCGGCAAGGCTGTTCACCGAGGTGTAGGCTTTCTGGCACATATCGTTTATCTGAGGGTTTTCGGTGTTCTCGTAGGGAATGTTCATCTTTTTGCGCATAAGCTTTCCGAAAATGTTCGCGGACAGCCGATAGCGCCCGTTGGTGGTGATGTACATATCCGCCGCGTTGACGATAAATCCCGCAAGCATACTCGCCGTTATCAGCGCCGCGCAGATAATTCCGAGCGTTGTTCTGTCCGCTTCTCCGAGCGCGAACTCCACGACGTATTTGTCGGTATAAGTCGAAAACAGCCCGTTCGCGGTAACGAGGATTATTTTCAGCACCATAGCCCAGAACAGTCCGCGCGAGAATTTCCAGCTCTCCTTTAAGATGTACAGCATATTGTTCGGTATCGAATATTTGAGCCTGGAAAGCTCCTCGCGGTATTTTTTTCCCGCTTCGAGCTGTTTTTCCTTGGTATATTTCGCGACCTTAACGCGTTTCAAAAAATCTCCTCCTCGCCGATATATTCGGATAAGCCGCCGCGAAAACCGACCGCGCAGGTGCATCAAAGCGCGATTGACTTTTGCGGCTCTGCCTATCTTCGGGGATTATTATTTACTTCCCGAATATATATTAGCAAAAAAAGTACCGTCCGTGTTGATTTCGGAACGAACGGTCAAAATACGGAACCAATGGACAAATTCGTCGGCTGAACACCGACGAATTTGCGTTTTTTACGGTTTTATTCGGTTGACGTGACGGGTATCATAAGCTCGGTCGCGAATACTCCGTCCTCGTTCTGGCGGTTGACGTATCCGCCGTATTTTTTTACCACGCGGTCGATACGGAAAAGACCGTAGCCGTGCAATGGTTCGGCTGACTCGCTTTCCTTGGTGGAGATATACGCGCCCTTTTCCTTGCGTATCTCGCCCGCGGAATTCTGCACGGAGAGATACATCTGCCCTTTAAGTCTGCCGATATACACGCGCATAAAGCGCTCCTCCTCGGGGAGAGCGGCGCAGGCTTCAACGGCGTTGTCGAGCATATTCCCGAGCACGGAGCACAATTCCACGTCGCTCATAGGCAAGCCCTCGGGAACGTTCGCCTTGACGTTGAGCCGAATATTCAGCTTGGCGGCGGTGTTCAGCTTGCTGTTGAGTATCGCGTCCGCCATTACGTTGCCCGTCTTGATGACCGTGTCCACGTTGTCGAGGTCGTCGGCGAGCTGTTCGAGATAGCTTGAAATTTTCCCGTATTCGCCCTTGCCGAGCCATATTTTCATATTCTGGATATGGTTGCGGTAATCATGACGCCAGCCGCGTATCTGGCGGTACATATTCTGTATCTCGCGCACCTGCTTTTCGATAAGCCCGCTCTGAAAGCGCTCGATACGCCGGTCGAGCATATTGTACAAAGCGCGGCGCAAAGCGAACGCTCCGACGATACCCGCCGCGCAGAGCAGGGCGATAATGCCGATAATTATAAAAATTTTCATTTTTTACCTCGTGTAATACGCAATGAATTTCTCGTTTATATCCTTGTACAAACGCCGCGAAACGGGGATGATCCCGCCGCCGTCGAGGGTGATCTCCGACTTTCCGATACTTCTTACGAACCGCAGATTTACGATATACGAGCGGTGACAAAGGGCAAAGCCGTCGGGGAGGAGCTCCGCGAGGGAGCTTATTCCCGCCGCGCAGCGGAGGGTTTTTCCGTCGGAAAGATGAATGTCGGTTTTTTTGCCCATAGCCTCGCAGTAAATTATCATATCGGGGGAGACGTGGAGGTATCTGCCGTCGCATTCGAGCATTATATCGGTCTCGGGGGAGTGCTTTCGGACGTATCTGTCGAGCACGGCGAAGAGCTTGTCCTTGTCGACGGGCTTGAGGAGATAGTGCATAGCCTCGACCTCGTAGCCGTCGTTCATATAGTCGGCGTAGCCCGTGACGAACACGATGGGGAGCATATCGCCGTCCGCGCGGAGTTTGCGGGCGAGTTCCATACCGTTGATGGTTTTCATTTCGATGTCGAGGAGGAGGAGACTGCACGGGTTGTCGGGGTATTGGAAGAGGAAATTTTCGGCGCTGGCGTATTCGTCGATAATGACGGCGAAGGGCTTGTCTGCCGCCCAGTTGCCGAGGAGACGGCGCAGTTCGGCGGAGTGTTCGTCGCAGTCGTCGCAGATAGCGATAGTGATAGGCATAGTCTCACCTCCGGAGTAGTTACTTATAATGATACAACAAAATAGTTTTTTTGTCAAGACGTCCGTTCGCAGCTAAAAAATCGGGATTCCTAAGGGGCTTGCCCCTTAGGCGGAGTGCAGAGGCAGAGCCTCTGCGCAGGTTTGGGCGGCAGCCCAAAACGCCGTGCGAAGCACGGCAGTTTCGCACGAAGTGCGAAACTGAGGCGCGAAGCGCCGCACCGCCGCGAAGCGGCGGCTCCCCAAGGCGCTAAAAGGGTTTGGGGAAAAACAAGGACACCGGTGCCACGTTTTTCCCCAAATCAAGAATTTTGCCAACGGGCAAAATTCTTGATCAATAACTTTTTTCTGCCGGTGGCAGAAAAAAGTGATCCGCGCTCCAAGCAACCTTATAATAGAACAATTAAAAAACAAACAAATCTCCCCCAAAACCCAAACGGTTTCGGGGGATCAAATTTTATTGTGATAAAAGCGTATCGGCATATTGCAGATAGTTCGCCTTAACGCGCTCCGCCAGACCGTCCTCGTAAATATCGCTGCTTAGGAAATTATCGAGCTGTATGTAGCCGTAACTCAGATCTATGGCGTAAAACGCAACTCCTCCGCGTTCCATAAGGGATCTGAGCT
Organism: Oscillospiraceae bacterium; assembly: GCA_014799395.1. Classification (GTDB taxonomy): domain Bacteria; phylum Bacillota; class Clostridia; order Oscillospirales; family Ruminococcaceae; genus CAG-115. The sequence goes on from JAAVID010000004.1 coordinate 9,656, forward strand.
CGAGAAGCGTTTCGGCGGCGCTTTCGTAGGTCGGCATTTCGTTCGTGTCGATATATATCGTGAGCTTTCCCGCTTTCGCGCCTACTTCTTTGATGTCGTACAGCGCGTCGGGAACGAGCGGGCTTTCGATACCATTGAACGTATAGCCGTTTTCGAGGTCGTACTCCCACTCAAGACTTCCGAACGCGATGTCCGATACATACGGATAGGCGGGGCTCTCCACAACGTTCTTGACAAGCTCGCGGTATTCCATATCAAGCCGCCTGCGAACGTTTCCGCCTTTGAGTACCTCGCCGTCGTAAAGGTCTAGGCTGATACTTCCGTTAAAGCGGTATTTCACGGAAAAGCGGCAGTCAAGGCTGTCCGGCTTGGCGACGTCCGCGTAATATGTGCCGTCCTTAAACGAGTAGCTAACGCCCTCGAGAACATACCCCTCGTAATTTTCCGCGACGTATTTTTTCGCGTTGTTTTTAACTATCAGATACGAAACGGGATTTCCCAACAGCGCGTCCGCGAGCAGCGCCAGCGCCGCTATCATCACGAACGCTATGACCGCCGCGGTTATTTTTAACCCCTTTTTGTGCTTGGAGAAGAATGTCATTTCACCGCTCCTTTCCCATTACACGGGCTTTAAGCCCGCGTTAAGCTCGGCGTCGAGCTCGGCATAGCGCGCCTCTGTTTTTTGATTGTTCTCTCGTACGCGTTCGATAAGCCCGTCCTCGTGAATATCGCTGCGGCTGAAATTATTGATGCTGTAATATTCACGCGCGGACGATTCCAGCCTGAGGTCGATCGCGTAAAACGGCACTCCGCCCTTTTCCATAACGGAATTTATTTCGAGAAGCACCTCGGCGGCGTATTCGTCGGTGAGCTCCTCGGTGTCGACATATACGGTAAGCAAGCCCGCCTGTGCGCCCAGCTCGGCGATGTCGTACAGCGCGTCGGGAACGAGAATACTTCTCGGTATCGCGAAGCCGTGACCGTCCTCTTTGGTATAGTCCTCGTCGCCCTCGAATATCAGCGAACCGGACGCGATATTCGAGGAATACGGAAAGGACGGGCTTTCAAGAACGCTGTCCGCCAACTCGCGGTAACTCATATCGAGCCGCATACGGACGTTGCCGCGGTTCTGCACAAGGCTCTCGTAATTGTCTCCGCGGGGTTCTCCGTACATATTGCAGTACACCGTGAAATAGCAGTCCTCGCTGCCGGGAAGTACGGCGTGAGCGAAATAATTCTTGAACTTAAAGGAATAACCGACGCTTTCAAGAACATACCCGTCGTATTTTTCGGAAATATATTTTTCGGCTTTGCTTTTCGCGAGAGAATACGATATGGGATTTCCCAACAGGTCGTTAGCGCCCAGCAAAAGCAGCGCTATCAGCGCGAACGCGATCACCGCCGCTATTATCTTAAACGGAATAATATGATTTGAAATAAAAGATTTAACGCTCATTTTCACCGCTACCCTCTTTTTTGGTCTTGCCGAACGCGAAGTGCAGGAGCATTGCGATAACAACCCCCGCAAGCGCGAACAGCGCGTAAATAAATATCCAGGAAATCAGCGACAAAATGTCAAGATGTTCAACGCCGTCGAGCTGTAAAAAGCCCATAGCGTTGGTGATAAACCCGACGATAACAAGAATTATCGGCACGATATACACGGCTTTCCACCTGAACGCCAGATACCCCAGCACTCCGACTATCGGCATAATAAGGCAGTTGAAGAAAACGCCGCTGCCCGCCGTAAGGCTTAGTCCGAAATACAGCCCGAGTATCATAAGCATTGCGTAAACGCTGGTGAGCCAGCGCTTAGCGCGCAGCAGAACCTTAGGCGCGGACGGCTCGGGCGTTTTTCCGCCGAACATTGCCGCGCATTCGCCGCATTCGGCGATATGCGCCATTACTAAGTCCTCGCTGTCGGAGTTCGCTACGCCGTCTTTTACGAGCGGCAAAAGGTCGCGGCAGACGCCGCAGGTTATTTTATTATTCATAATCGAGACCCTCCTCCTTTAATATTCCGCGTATCTTCTCTTTAGTCCTGAAAAACATTACTCTCGCCGAGCTTTCGGAAATTCCGAGCGCCTTGCCGATCTCGTAGAACGAGTAGCCGTCGATACGCATAAGCGCGGCTTTTCGCGGGCGCTCCGGCTCGCCGTCTATTATCTCGCAGATACGCTTGATAAGCTCGCGGTCGAGGAATGTTTTCTCCGCGGAGCGCCCGTTCGGCTGTTCGAGCTCCGTAAGCTCGTAAATATCCGCCGTCTCGACCGTCCGCTTCTTTTTACGCAGATACCCGAGCCATCTGTAACGCGCTATTGAAAAGAGCCACGTTTTAACGTCGCTGTCCGCGCGGAAGCTGCTTATCGACTTGACGACCTCCAGGAACACCTCCGAGGTCAGATCCTCCGCGAGTGAAACGTCGCGGCACAGGCTGTACAAATAGCGGTAAATATCTTTGTAGTAGGCAGAGAATAATTCGTCGGGTACCAGCATACGTTTCACCCTCTTTCTGTAGTATTAGTGTTTGATTTTTTTAATTCGTTACAAAATTTTAATATTTTTTTACTGAAAACCTTTCGGCTCAAAAAAACGGGATTCCTAAGGGGCTTGCCCCTTAGGCGGAATGCAAGGGCAGAGCCCTTGCTAGGTCCGGGCAAAGCCCGGATAGCCGTGCGCCAGCACGGCTGTTGCGCACGCAGTGCGCAACGCGGCGCGTAGCGCCGAGCCCCCACAAGCGCTAAAAGAAATTGAGAAAAAACAAGAGTTTTTCCCCAAATCGGCGAATTTGCCAACAGGCAAATTCGCCGATCAAGCGGTTTTTTCTGCCGGGGGCAGAAAAAA
>JAAVID010000005.1 GCA_014799395.1 Oscillospiraceae bacterium
AGTTCCGCCTCTGTCTGTGACTTAGCGCCGGCTCGTTCGTCTGCAGCGAAGAGACCGCGCTGATTACCTCTATCGAGGGCAACCGCGGCGAGCCGAGATGCCGTCCCCCGTTCCCCGCTGTAAAGGGTCTGTTCGGCAAGCCCACCATTCTCAACAACGTTGAAACGTATGCTAACGTTTGTCAGATAATCCTCAACGGTCCCGAGTGGTTCGCCGCTATGGGTACGGAGAAGTCCAAGGGTACCAAGGTATTCGCGCTCGGCGGTAAGATCCACAACACGGGTCTTGTTGAAGTTCCTATGGGTACTACGCTGCGCACCGTTATCGAGGAGATCGGCGGCGGTATCCCGAACGGCAAAAAGTTCAAGGCTGCTCAGACGGGCGGTCCTTCGGGCGGTTGTATCCCTCCTCAGCATCTGGATATTCCGATCGACTACGATAACCTTATCGCTATCGGCTCTATGATGGGCTCGGGCGGACTTATCGTAATGGACGAGGACAACTGTATGGTCGACATCGCCAAGTTCTTCCTCGAATTCACCGTCGACGAGAGCTGCGGCAAGTGTACGCCCTGCCGTATCGGTACAAAGAGAATGTACGAGCTCCTCACCAAGATCACCGAGGGCAAGGCAACTATGGAGGACCTCGACAAGCTCGAAAAGCTCTGCTACTACATCAAGGACAACGCGCTGTGCGGACTCGGTCAGACCGCTCCCAACCCCGTATTGTCCACTCTGCGTTACTTCAAGGACGAGTACGTTGCTCACGTTCAGGACAAGAGATGTCCCGCGGGCGTCTGCAAGAGCCTGCTCGCTTACAAGATCGACGCTGCGAAGTGCAAGGGCTGCTCGCTCTGCGCGAAGAAGTGCCCTGTCGGCGCTATCAGCGGCGAGCTGAGAAATCCGTTCACTATCGACACCAACAAGTGTATCAAGTGCGGCGTCTGCGCGTCCAACTGTAAGTTCGGCGCGATCAGCAAGTCCTAACAGGAAAGGAGTAAAAAGTTATGGTTAATATTAAAATTAACGGCGTGGATTATTCCGTTCCCGAGGGCAGCACGATCCTTGAGGCAGCGAGAACAGCGGGTATCAAGATCCCTACGCTGTGTTATCTGAAAGACATCAACGCTATCGGCGCGTGCCGTATCTGCGTTGTCGAGGTAAAGGGCGCGAGAAGCCTTGTAGCTTCCTGCGTTTACCCCGTAAACGAGGGCATGGAGATATTCACCAATACCCCCAAGGTCATCGAAAGCCGCAAGACCACTCTGGAGCTTATCCTCTCCAACCACAAGAAGGAGTGCCTGTCCTGCGTAAGAAGCGGCTCGTGCGAGCTTCAGGAGCTTTGCAACGAGTACGGCGTTGAGGAGAACAGATTTGAGGGCGAAAATCCCGCCGTTGATATCGACGACAGCGCGGTGCATATGACCCGCGACAACTCCAAGTGCATTCTCTGCCGCCGCTGTGTGGCAGCCTGCGGAGTTACTCAGGGTATCGGCGTTATCGGCGCTAATGAGCGCGGATTCGCGACTCAGATCGCGTCTCCGTTCGATATGGGTCTGGCGGATACCGCGTGCGTTTCCTGCGGTCAGTGTATTGTGGCTTGTCCTACCGGCGCGCTCACCGAGAAGGACGACGCTCAGAAGGTGCTCGACGCTATTGCCGATCCCGATAAGTTCGTTGTTGTACAGGCGGCTCCCGCTGTGCGCGCGTCGCTTGGCGAAGCGTTCGGTCTGCCCGTCGGCACAAATGCTGAGGGCAAGATGATAGCCGCTATGCGCAGACTCGGCTTCGATAAAGTATTCGATACCAACTTCTCCGCCGACCTCACGATCATGGAGGAGGCTCACGAGTTCCTCGACCGTGTACAGAACGGCGGCACTCTGCCGATGATCACCTCCTGCTCGCCGGGATGGATCCGCTACTGCGAGAACTACTTCCCCGAGTTTATCCCCAATCTGTCCACCTGCAAGTCGCCGCAGCAGATGTTCGGCGCGGTAGTTAAGACCTACTACGCTCAGAAGCTCGGCAAGAACCCCGAGGACATCGTAAGCGTTTCCGTAATGCCTTGTACCGCTAAGAAGTACGAGATCAACCGTGACGATCAGTCCGCGGCGGGCGTTCCCGACCTGGACATCACGATCACCACACGCGAGTTGTCGCGTCTCATCAAGAAGGCGGGCATTATGTTCAACGAGCTGCCCGACGAAGAGTGCGATTCTCCGCTTGGTACGGGTACCGGCGCGGCTGTTATCTTCGGCGCGACGGGCGGCGTTATGGAAGCTGCTCTGCGTACCGCGGTTTGGAAGCTCACCGGCGAAAAGGCAGACTCTCCTATCGAGTTCAAGGACGTTCGCGGCGTAGAGGGCATCAAGGAAGCTACCTACAACGTTGGCGGCAAGGAAGTCAAGGTCGCTGTAGCAAGCGGACTGGCGAATGCCAAGGCGCTGCTGAAGAAGATCAAGGCAGGCGAGGCGGAGTATCACTTCATTGAGATCATGGCTTGCCCGGGCGGCTGCGTAAACGGCGGCGGACAGATCATTCTTCCCGCGTCGGTAAAGAACTTCACCGACATCAGAGCGGATCGCGCAAAGGTGCTGTACGATATCGACAGCGCAAACAAGATGCGCTGCTCGCACGAGAACCCCGACGTAAAGGCAGTTTACGACGAGTTCTTCGGCGAACCGAATTCTCACAAGGCGCATGAGGTACTGCACACAAGCTACAAGGCTCAGAAGCTGTACAGATAATTTCTTCTTAAAGACATTGCCCCCATTACAAAATGGGGGCAATTTTTTTGTAAGAAAAAAGGTTGCTCATGCAGCCCTTGTGTTCCCGTTTTTTATGCAACGCCTGTGTTAGCCGCAACAATGAACCAAGGGTTCTCGTTGTCCATATCCATATTGCCCTGGTTTTCGTCGGTGATCGTTACATTCTCGAAACGGTTATCCTGTTCAAAAAGGATCTCGTTGTTTTCCATAATAGTTGCCCCTTTCTAATCTGTATGTTTGTTCTACACGGAGGCTTTTTATATTTTGTTTCGCCTCACACCTATAATATAGCACTTTATCTTCAAATAGTCAATAGCTTTGGAGCAAATTCGTAGCTTTAAAAAATAATATCCAAAAACGGGCAACAATTCTTAGTGATTATTCACAAACATAATGATATTTTTTTGTCAATTTAAAACAAAAACTCTATATTTGTTCTTTAAGATAGGCTATATGAATTTAACTTCAAAAACAAGAAAGCGGCAAATTATTACAAAAAGGTTACAATTAAATTACAGTTTTGTAACAATCATTGACATTATAAAAAAATATGGTAAAATATATTTATGGGGCAGGTTCATAACAACATTTTGATCTACATTCCGGCATTTTATTTTACACAGTCCCTACTTCCATTTACCCGGAGCAAAGCGGGTCAACATATATTCGCGATGTTAATTTACCTCTCTCCTTTTCCGCGCTGCTCCGAATAATTTATCCCCGAAAAGCTTTCGGGGATTTTCTTTTAAATTATCGTATTGCATAAAAGACTATTGAAAAAAGCGGTAAAATATGGTAAAATAAAGATATGCAATTATGGGGGTATAGATGATGATAAAACAAACCGGAGGAAACAAGACATTTAGGATTACAAAAAAAGTAATTGTGCGGTCAGTCATTATTTTGATAATTATTCTTCTGTTTGTGTGGGATGCATTTATTGATGCTCCGCCAATCTGGCATTTTCGTCAAGTGGATAAACAAGCTATTATCCAGTATCAGCGCGAGCATTATCCGGGGGCAAAGGTCGCCAAAAGCAATTTTCCATTTTTGGGAAATCCTGGTTTAGTTGGAGTGCCCGTAGATAGTAGCATGACATTTGAATACAATGACATAGAATTCGTAATTGCTGCTAAAAATGGAGAAATTTCAGCAGATGGTTATCCCGAAGCAAGAACAATTGCCCAATTTGATAAAATTATCAAGGACGGGTTCTTAAAACCAAGACAGATAACCTCGGCGGTTCCTTTATATACCTTTTATGATGATTATAAAAAAAAACTATCCGTATACGGGAGAGTTGGGGGTTGAATTGCGTATAGTTGGTGAAGGTGTAATTCCACAAAATGTTGAGTGGCTGTATGACTTTTATAAGTATTGGAAAAAAGAAGGGGCGTTTTTAAGAAAATATCGAGCGTATCTTATAATATATGAAACCAGTTCAAAAGAGGACAGCTTTATTCTTTTTGAAAACGACACCGAATTTGCTAATGAAAACGAGTTTTATTCAGCATTCAAGAAATATGAATATTGATTCATAAATGAACAGGAAGGAAGAAGCCGCTTACCTCTAAAGTAAGCGGCTTAAATATTTCAAAAATTACTCCTCGTCATCGCTCTCGGGAGCGTCCCAGTTGTGCCATACGTTCTGCACGTCATCGTTGTCCTCCATTGCCTCGAGCAGCAAGCCCATCTTCTTGAGCTGATCCTCGTCGGTGAGGGCAGTGTAAGTACTCGGAACCTGCTCCGCCTGCGCCGAAACGACGTCGTAGCCGCGCTTGGTAAGCTCCGCCGCTACGTTTCCGACCTCGTTGGGATCGGTAGTGATCTCAACGCAGCCGTCCTCGAAGCTGAAATCGTCCGCGCCGCTCTCGAGAATGTCCTCCATTGCCTTATCCTCGTCAATGTCGCCGTCCTCGTTATTCAGCACGATAATTCCCTTGAGCGAGAACATAAAGCTAACACAGCCCGCCGTGCCGAGATTTCCGCCGAATTTATCGAAGTAGTGACGTATCTCGCCCGCGGTGCGGTTTCTGTTATCGGTCAGACAGTCGACGATCACCGCAACTCCGCCGGGACCGTAGCCCTCGTAAACGCAGTTCTCGTAGTCGTTCTTCTCCGCGCCGCCGGCAGCCTTTTTCAGCAGACGGTCGATGTTGTCGTTGGGGATATTGTTGGACTTGGCTTTCTGAACGAGCGTGGCAAGGCGCGAGTTGTTCGCGGGGTCTGCCGAGCCCGTTTCCTTGATGCAAACAAGGATCTCACGGCTTATCTTTGTGAAAACCTTAGCGCGGGCGCCGTCCTTTTCGCCCTTTTTACGCTTGATAGTGCTCCATTTTGAATGTCCTGACATAATCTTTCTCCTTTACGTTAATTCAATTTATTGGCATTTAAACGCTAATAATAGCGATATTTAATTGAGCTTTGTAAACCCCTCGCCGTAGACCTCGCCCGCCGTCGTTGTGACGACAAAGGCTTTCGGGTCGATCTCCTTTACGGTGCGCTTTACCTTTGAGTAAGCGCTGCGGTGGACTGCCGTCGCGATGACCTGCCGTTCCTCGCCGCTGTACGCGCCCTCGCCCTTTAGCAGAGTAACGCCGCGGTCCTGCTCGATCAGCTTACGCGCGATCTCTGCCGGACAATACGAGAATATCAGCAGGAAACGGCTCTCCTGACTTCCGTAGACCAGTACATCAATGAATTTCGACTGCACGAAGATAGCCACGACGGCAAACAGCACGACGTTAATATCCCTGTACACGACCAGACCCAACAGCACCACAATGCCGTCCAGAGCCGCCTGTATGCCGCCGAGTTTCAGATCCGGAAAAAATCGGTTGATTATTTTCGTGATTATATCCGTGCCGCCAGATGTGCCCTCGCGCTGATAGGTAAGCCCCATTCCCGCGCCCATTAACGCGCCGCCGAAGATTGCCGCCATTATGCCGTTGCCGTTCTCGGCGCTGTAAATTGGCACGAACATCTCCGCAAGGTCGGTCGCCACGGTGATAGCCGCGACGGAAATAAGCGTTTTGACCATAGTCGCTTTGTTCAGCAGGAAAAATCCCGCGATGATAAGCGGAACGTTCAGCAGCATTATCAGCGTGCCGACCTGCCAGTCAGTCAGCCCCGAAATGATGATAGCAACGCCCGTTACGCCGCCCGGGGCTATGTTATTCGGGGAAATAAAGCAGTGAACTCCCAACGAATATATCGCCGCGCCGAGAATTATCACCAAAATATCAAACGCCCACCGCAATATGACGTTTTTTCTTGAACCCTTTGAACTGTTTTGTTTATCGGGCATAGCAACCTCCGCATAAAAAAATTTAATCGCTGTCTATCGGAAGCGCGGTGCATATTGCCTCGAACAGCTCCGCGGTGCGCTCCTCCTGCCCGCTTAACGCGAGATAGCCGAACAGCGCCTCCAGCGCCGTAGCGCGCCGGTATTCGGACGGCTTAGCGCTTTTCGGCACGGAGATACCTCCGGCGTTGCGCCCGCGCCGCAAAATATCCGCCTCGCGCTCGCTGAGCAGCGGTTCGATAACGCCGACCGCCTCGGACTGATAGCTTGCGCGGACGCGCTCGACCGCCAGCTCGTGCAGTCTGCCCGCGTTGGTCTGATGCTGTCTTACAACGCGCTCGCGCACCAAGACCTCGTACACGCTGTCGCCGTAAAACGCCAGGATATTCGGACTGTACGCCGCCGCTTCCTTTTCGGTCAGTTTCTCAAACGTCATCTTATTTCTCCAGAATATAGTAAACGTAGCTGTATTCCTCGCTGTGCAGGTCAAACATATACATTTCCTTGTTGATCTCGCCTATGCCCGCCGCGATCTCGTTGTCCGCCGCGCCCTCGTATTTTTTAACGAGCTCGCTCATCGGACGGTAAAAGCCGTTAGTCCAGTCGGTTTTCGGCGCGATGTAGAAGTCGCGTATCTTAAAACGCTGCTCCTTCGCATACCGCAGCACCGCGTCAAGCGGCACGGGTCGTCCAAAGCGATGTTCAACGTAACTCCTTGTATCGGGAGACGGATCTATAAGCCAGCAAAGCGTTCTGTACACGGCGACCGCGCCTTTTTTAAGACTGCCGTACAGTCTCTCCAACCGCAGCGGTATGCCGTCGGGCTCCGCGCCGCAATTCAGCCACACGAATTCCCAGCCGCCCTCCGTCTCGGGCAGCTCGAACGCGCCGACCACGCGCGTTTCAAGTCCGAGTGCCGCCGCGCTGTCGGCGCGGTGCTGCTCGTAATACGCGGCAAGCGGCTTTACTCCCGTCTTTTCGGCAATGATACGCGGCGTCAGGCTCTCGTCGCCGAAAAACAGCGCGTTTGCGCACCCGACCGCGCCGCAAAGCTCCATTACCCTGCGCGAGGTCTCCTCGCTGCCCGCCGTTGAGCGTTCCATTTCCCGAATTAAATTACCGATAAAACTCATTGATGTCACCCCCGAGACCCCGAGGAAGTTTTTTATTTATCGAACATAATTGAACTCAAAATCAAATATGGAAACAAGGTCGTCGTCCTGTATCCCCTGCCGCTCCAGCTCGTCGATTATACCGCTCGAACGAAGCACGCGCTGAAAATACTGCAAACTCTCGTAGTCGTCCATATTGACCGTGGACAATATCGGCGCGAGCCATTCCGCGTCGACGATGTACACGCCGTCCACCTTTTCCACCTTGAAGCTGTGCTTTTCCTCGTCGAGCTTCGCAAGCTCCTCCAACGTCAGCGGAACAGCCTCGTAGCGCTTCACGGGCGGCAATGTATCGAGCTTTGACGTCACCGCGTCCATTAGTTTGTCCGTACCCTCGGTGGTCGCCGCGGATATGCGGAAAAACTGCAAGCCCTTGTCCGTTATATACTTCTCGAACGCGGCGATCTGCTCGTCCGTCGCGAGGTCGCACTTGTTCGCCGCGACTATCTGCGGTCGCTCGGCAAGCTCCTCGGAAAAGTTGGCGAGCTCGGCGTTTATCTTCTCGAAGTCCTCCGCGGGGTCGCGCCCCTCGATACCCGAAACGTCAACGACGTGAACGATAAGACGGCAGCGCTCAACGTGCCGCAAAAACTCGTGACCTAAGCCCACGCCCTCGGAAGCGCCCTCGATAAGCCCCGGAATATCAGCCATTACAAACGACTTCTCGCCGCGCTTGACAACGCCCAGCACGGGGGTCAGCGTGGTGAAGTGGTAGTTGGCGATCTTCGGCTTTGCGGCGCTGACTACGCTTATCAGCGTGGATTTTCCGACGTTCGGGAAGCCCACGAGACCAACGTCCGCCAACAGCTTCAATTCTAAGACCACGTCGAACTTCTCCCCGGGAAATCCGGGCTTTGCGAAACGCGGTATCTGCCTTGTCGGAGTCGCGAAATGAACATTACCTTTGCCGCCCTTGCCGCCCTTTGCGACAACAACGGGCTCGTCGTCGGAAATGTCCGCGAGTATGCGCCCCGTGTGCGCGTCCTTTATTATCGTGCCGCGCGGAACTTTAATAACCGTCGGATCCATAGACTTGCCCGAGCACCGTTTCGCTCCTCCGGGCTCGCCGTCGGGAGCGATGTACTTTTTCTTGTAACGGAAGTCGATCAGCGTAGAAAGGCTGTCGTCCGCGGCAAAAACTATATCCGAGCCCTTGCCGCCGTCTCCGCCGTCCGGACCGCCCGCGTTCACATATTTCTCGCGGTGAAACGACACCGCACCGTTGCCGCCGCTGCCCGCTCTTATGGATATTTCAACCTTGTCGACAAACATTCCCGACCGCCTTTCCTATTCTACTATACTTCCCTTGTCAACTCAAAAAATACACAAATAAGCCGGACAGAGATCCGGCTTAGTGTGTACAAATGTACCGAAATCAGTCGGCGTAAACGCTTACCTGCTTTCTGTCGCGGCCTACGCGCTCAAACTTAACCTTGCCGTCAACCAGTGCGAACAGGGTATCATCGGAGCCTCTGCCCACATTGTTTCCGGGGTGAATGTGAGTGCCGCGCTGTCTTACGAGAATGTTGCCCGCGAGGACGAACTGTCCGTCTGCGCGCTTAACGCCAAGTCTCTTGGACTCGGAATCGCGTCCGTTCTTAGTAGAACCCATTCCCTTTTTATGAGCGAAATACTGTAAACCTATCTTGATCATGATAAACCTCCTAAATTATGCATTAAGCGAAAGTTTAATGTTATCGTAGTCCTCGGACAGCGCTTCAAGATGTTTGTAAAACGCCGTCAAAAGCTGTACCGCCGCGCCGTTATGCTCCTTGAGAGTGAGCGTTACGCGGTTTTCCTCGACCTTTACGTCGGCGTCCGCCTTGAAGTTTTCGGTTATCGCGTTGCATACCAGCATCGTGCAGGAGCTTACCGCCGCGCAGACGATATCGTTTCCCTCTTTATCGTTAATAGCTGTGCCGTAGCCCGCGTGTCCGCTGATCTCAAAACCGTAAAGCGAGCTTGTCATATCGTCGCCGCGCTTTACCCCGCCTATCCGAAAGACACATTTTAACATTATGCGTTGATAGCCTCAATTCTTACCTGGCTGTACGGCTGTCTGTGACCCATTTTTCTCTTAACGTGCTTCTTGGGCTTGTAAGTGAAAACGGTGATCTTCTTAGCCTTGCCGTTCTTCAGGAGCGTAGCCTTTACGGACGCGCCGCTTACATAAGGAGCGCCGACGGTAACGCCGTCGTCCTTGCCGACCATGATTACCTTGTCAAAAGTGATCTCGCCCTCGGCTTCGAGCTTTTCGATAAAGAGAACGTCGCCCTCTTTTACCTGATACTGCTTTCCGCCTGTCTCAATTACTGCGTACATTGTATTTTACCTCTTTTTTATCAGACTCGCTGTGTTAAGGTGAACGGTTTTTGCCCGCTGCTTATACTACCCCACACAAGCGGCTCTATTATTATATCACAACAAAAAACGATTGTCAAGGGGTTTTCCTGTTTTTTGAACGGTTTCCGAGATTTTTTTAAGGAAGGTATTCACCACGGGGAAAAACATTTTTGTCGGATATTACAAATTTTTACCGATTCTATTAAAATTTATTGTTATTATGTTCAATTGCATAAAAGTTATTTTGTATAATATGTCGAAATTGTAAAAAATCACAAAAAGTTATTGACAAAACACCCCGTTTGCTGTATAATATAATCAAACAAAGGAAGCGGAATTACCTCCGTATCGTTTGTTTGTTTAGTTGTCTCCTTTCTTTTGTTCTACACATAATTTTATANTTTGATTTCCGAGCCCGCGCGGGCTCATTTTTTTTGCTGTTTTTCACAAAAAGCTATGGAAAATTTCACAAGAGTGTGTTATAATAACAAGGTATAGCAGTTTGCATAAAAAGTATTTTTACCGGTATTTCCCAGACTGGCGAGAAACACTCGCAGACGAGGAAAAGCCCGCACGGCAAGGCTTTGTGCCTGCCGTGTGGGCTTTGACGAAGTAAGTGCCGCCGCAAAGCGGCGGCACGGTGCGAGGGTTTATCGCCAGTCTGAAAGGTATGGTTTTTTTGACATTACGGGAGGAATTATGGCTAAAAAGAAATCAAGTACGGGAATACCCGGGCTGTCGTTCAGCTGGAAGCGCGCGCTCGGCATTACCGCGGCTAAACAGCGGTTCGCGCGGAAAACGGGTATCCCCACCACAAAAGCGGGACTGGAGCGCAAGATCGGCAGAGCCGTAATGGATATGCTCGACCCGACAAGCGATTCCAAAAAGACAACCAAAAAGAAAAAGTAAGGACTGATAATTATTTTTGAGCAAAAACAGATAGGAAACGGCGTTTTCTTTTACAAGTATACCGATAAACGCTTTAAGACCAACGAGATACAGGTTCTGCTGCATACGGATTTTGACGAGCTCCCCCGCGCGGATTACGCGGCGGCGGAGTATATCCTCGCGGACTGCTGCCGTAAATTCCCGACGCACTCCGAGCTTTCAAAGCATCTTGCGGACCTTTACGGCGCGTCGCTCTACTCGCGGTCTACCGTCACCTGGTACGACAAGCGCTGTACAAGCATTACGGGTTCCGTGCCGGACAACCGCTACGCTCTCAACGGAGAAGATCTCGAAACGGAGATGTGCGCGTTGATATGTGAGTGTCTGCTGAACCCAAACGCCGATAACGGCGCGTTCGACAAGCAGATCACCGAGCTTCAGAAAGCACAGCTTATCGACGACATCGACAGTATTATCAACGAGAAACCGAGCTACGCTTCGCAGCGCGGAAGCGCGGTCGCGTTCAGAGGAGAACCGTTTGAAAAGCCGATCACGGGTTCTCACGAGGAAGCCGAGCGGGTCACTCCCGAATCGGCATATACCGCTTACCAAAGAATGCTGAAAACCGCGCGTATCGACATTCTCTGCTCGGGCGCGAGCGATTTTGCCGACGCGGAGATATTTTTCACCGAAAAACTTTCCGCGCTTGAACGCGGGACCGTCTGCGGGCTTTCAATGAAACCGTCCGCGCTTAAAGAAAGACCCGAAACGTTCGCCGATACTTTGCCTATGCAGCAGGCTATCCTGCGTATGTACTTCAAGGCTCCCGATATGGACGACCGTTACGCGGGAATTTTGTTCGCGTGCATTCTCGGCGGTATGACTACCTCGCGGTTCTTTCTGAACATTCGCGAGAAGCAGTCGCTGTGCTATTACTGCAGCTCCGCGGGAAACCGTATCAAGCGCACGCTTATCGCTTACGCGGGGATAGAGCCGCAGAATATCGAGCGCGTAAAGGCGGCTGTTCTCGCGGAGATCGAGGATATATGCGAAAACGGAGTCACCGAGGAGGAGCTTCGGACGGCTAAGCTGGAAATGCGCAACACCGCTTCGTCTATGAACGACAATCCCTCGGCAATGATAGGCTGGTATCACAATCAGATACTCGAGGACAAGATACTCACCCCCGAGGAATACTGCGCGGAGATAGATAAAGTATCGGCGGAACGCGTTCGGGAAGCGGCGCGGAAATACAAGCTCGACACCGTGTATACCCTCTGCTCTCCAGATTTTGACGGTACGGCGGACAATAACGGAGAGGAGGACGCGGAATGATCGAAAAAATTTACGACGGCATTATCGGGGAGACCTGTCTCAGATACGTTCACGAAAGCGGAATGCAGGCGTATATGCTCCCTATGGAGGGATATTCCACCGCGGTCGCGCAGTTTACGGCGAAATTCGGCTCGCAGGACAACGCGTTCTCGATAAACGGCGGCGAGTTCCGCAAGGTTCCCGACGGCACGGCGCACTATCTCGAGCACAAGCTGTTTGAGAGCGAGGAAAAGGACGCTTTCAGACTGTTCGCGCAGACGGGTGCCTCCTGCAACGCCGGCACGAGCTTTGACTATACGCAGTACTATTTCAGCTGTACGAACAATTTTAAGAAAAACCTGGAGATACTGCTCGGCTTTGTGCAGGATCCCTATTTCACGCCCGAGAACGTTGAAAAGGAACGCGGCATTATCGGGCAGGAGATCACGATGTACCGCGACAGCCCGAGCTGGCGCGTGTTCACAAATCTGCTGGAGGGCTTGTACAGCGTAAATCCCGTGCGCAACGATATTGCGGGTACGGTGGAGACCATTGCCGAGATAACCGAAAAAACTCTCTACGACTGCTACAACGCGTATTACAACCCCGCGAATATGTATCTGTGCGTGGCGGGTAAATTCGACCCCGACGAGGTGGTCGCCGTATGCGAGGACAAGCTGAAAAAGCGCAAGCCGCTTGACGTGCGCACCGCGCCTTATGACGAGCCTCCGACCGTAAACAAGCGCCGTATGGAGCTTACTATGCCCGTCGCCAAGCCGATATTCGAGATAGGCTTCAAGCGTCCCGCGCTTTCGGGACAGGCTCAGACGGACGAATATATCTATTTTAATATACTGTTCGATATGATATTCGGAAGCGTTTCGGATTTCTTTGAAAGAATGAGAGACGGCGGGCTTATAAACGAGCAGTTCTCGGACGGCGTTTTTAACGGGCGCGGCTTCTGCATACCGTTCGTGCGCGGAGAGAGCAGCGACCCCGATGCGGTGCTCGCCGAGATGCAGCACGAGCTGAGAGCGTTCAAGACCTGTCCGCCGCCGCGTGAGGATTTTGAACGTATAAAGCGCGCGACTTACGGCTCGCTGGTTCGCGACTTTACGAGCGCGGACGCGGTGGCGGGCACGCTGTCCGAAGCGGCGCTGAGAGGTATCCGGCCGTTTGCGATGATAGATACCGCCGCAAAGGCGGAATACGATAAAATGCTAGAGCTTCTGCTCGGGCTTGACGAGGAAAATGTGTGCATTTCGATTGTAAAAGGAGACGGATAAAATGACATCGGTGCTTATGACGGCACAGCAGGCGCTGACCGAAATGGAGGTCGAATTTCCGAATCTTTTCGGAGGTATGGCGATAAATTATTACCGCGGCTTTAATTTGTTCGGCATAAATATTTACTGGTACGGCGTGCTTATCACCGTAGGCGTAGTCCTTGCGTATCTCTACGCAATACGCCGCGCCGAAAAGGATTTCGGACTGGTAAAGGAAAGAGTTTTCGACGTGGTGTTTGCCGCGATAATCGGCGGATTTGTGTGCGCGAGAATTTACTATTGCGTTTTTACGGAGCTGAAAGATCCCGGCTCATACACGTTCGCGACCGTCTTTACGGGCATACGCGACGGCGGTCTGGCGATATACGGCGGCGTTATCGGCGCGTTTCTGGTGGGATTTGTGTTCTGCAAGATACGCAAGGTCAACTTCTTCGCAATGGCTGACCTGGCTTCGCTCGGATTTCTTATCGGACAGACGATAGGGCGCTGGGGAAATTTCATCAACCAGGAGGCTTACGGCGAGGTATGCTCTCCCGACTGGCTCTTCGGTATGAACGGCTCGAAGATCGCGATGGAGGTAGAAGCGGGAGCGCTCGTTCACCCGTGCTTTCTGTACGAGAGCGCGTGGTGTCTCGCGGGCTTTGTGCTTTTGCATTTTTACAGCAAAAAGCTCCGCACCTTTGACGGCGAGATAACGCTTATGTACGCGGCGTGGTACGGTCTCGGGAGGTTCTTTATCGAGGGTCTGCGCACCGACAGTCTGTACGCGGGAAGTCTGCGGATATCGCAGATAGTCGCGGGGGCTTCGTTTGTCGTCGGGCTTATTCTGTTTATTGTTTTCAAGATCGTTACGGCTAAAAAGGAAATACCGCTTTACGTCAGCACGGACGCTTCAAAGGAGCTTATCGAGAGCGACCGTGCCGCCGAAGAGGAAAAAAAGCGGAAAAAGCTCGCCAAAAAGGAAAAAGCCGCGCCGAGCATTCTCGGAGACGGCGTGGAATTGGACGACGATACCGACGCTTTGGCTGAAGAAAATGCCGAAGGACCCGTTATCAACGAAGATAATAACGACAATGAGGAGGAATAATTATGAGCGCAAATATAATTGACGGAAAGGCGATATCCGCCGCGGTAAAGGAACAGGTTCGCGACGAGATAGCGCGCGACAAGCTCACGGTTGGACTTGCCGTGGTGATAGTCGGCGACGACCCCGCGAGCCGCGTGTACGTCAACAACAAGAAAAAGGCTTGCGAATTCTGCGGTATCAAGAGCTACGAGTACGCGCTCCCCGCGGAGACCACGCAAGAGGAGTTGCTTGAACTTGTCGACACGCTGAACGCGGACAAGAACGTCAACGGTATATTGGTTCAGCTGCCGCTTCCAAAGCACCTTGACGAGAAAGCGGTGATCGAGCGCATTTCCCCGAACAAGGACGTTGACGCGTTCCACGAGAGCAACGTCGGGCGCATTATGATAGGCAATTACAGTTTTCTCCCGTGTACTCCCGCAGGCTGTATGGAGCTTATCCACAGCACGGGCGTTGAAGTCGCGGGCAAGGAGTGCGTTGTTATCGGGCGCTCGAATATTGTAGGAAAGCCCATGGCAATGCTTCTGCTCCACGAAAACGGCACGGTTACCGTCTGCCACAGCAAAACGCACGATCTCGCCGAGGTCTGCCGCAGGGCGGATATTCTCGTGGCGGCTGTCGGCCGTCCGAATTTCGTTACCGCGGATATGGTCAAGCCCGGCGCGGTCGTTATCGACGTGGGCATTAACCGTCTCGACAACGGAAAGCTCTGCGGCGACGTGAAGTTCGACGAGGTGAGCGAGGTCGCGGGGTGGATAACTCCCGTTCCCGGCGGCGTGGGTCCTATGACGATAGCAATGCTTATGCGCAATACGGTTACGGCGGCGAGAATTCAGAAATGAAGAACGCGAAGAGTTTTTTGAGGAGCGCGATAATCCTTACTTTAGCGCTGGTAATTATCTGCGTTTTTATGCCCGAGTGGGGAGTTATGCAGATAATTATCGTGCTGTTAGTCGCGCTGCTTACGGGGTTTCAGTGGGTTTTGTTTTTTTACATAAAGAATATAAAGTAACGCCAACCGCCCGCAGCTAAAAAATCGGGATTCCTAAGGGGCTTGCCCCTTAGGCGGAATGCAAGGGCAGAGCCCTTGCTAGGTCCGGGCAAAGCCCGGATTGCCGTGCGCCAGCACGGCGTTTTGGGCTGCCGCCCAAACCTGCGCAGAGGCTCTGCCTCTGCACTCCGCCAAAGGGGCAAGCCCCTTTGGAATCCCGTTTTTTAGCTGCAAGCCTTTACGTCAACTAAAAAACAAAGAGGCAAGATCACTCTCGCCCCTTTGCATTTTAAAGCCCAAAGCTAACGGAAAGCGCGTCGTTTACCTGCTGCATGGAGCTGCTGTCAAGCTCTCCCATGCGCTCCTTTAAACGCCGTTTATCCAATGTACGAACCTGCTCCAGAAGTACCACCGAGTCCTTAGCCAAGCCGCAGGACGACGCTGCCACGGATATATGTGTCGGGAGCTGGGATTTTTCCTTTTTACTCGTTATCGCCGCCGCTATGACCGTCGGCGAATGCTTGTTTCCTACGTCATTCTGTACTATCAGCACGGGACGTATTCCGCCCTGCTCCGAGCCTACAACGGGGCTCAGATCGGCGTAATATATCTCACCGCGTTTAACTAACATTGAAACCATTCCTTTCGTTATTATCGACAGAGCCAATCGTCTGCATTTCCTCGTCGAGAATATTATTGACGCTGATTTTTCGATTATTCAAGAATTTTCCGACATTATATTTTATTCCGAGACGTATTAAATTGTTATTGCTCCGCCAATTAAATGTTTCCAAAATACGAAGCCATAAATCGAAAAGCTCAAGGAAAAGCGACGCCGCTGTACTGTATGTACAGCAAGGAGCTTTGACGCAGAGATTTTCGATTTAGGGCGAGTATTGCAGGAAATATTTAGTTGGTGGAGCAACCTCGGAGAACGGAGTTTTTATGT
>JAAVID010000006.1 GCA_014799395.1 Oscillospiraceae bacterium
TGCTTTTTCGGATATCCGATAACTCCGCAGACCGAGCTTTCGGCGTATATGGCGAAATATATGGAGAAGTCCGGCGGAGTGTTCCTGCAAGCGGAATCGGAGATCGCCGCGATAAATATGGTACTCGGCGCGGCGTCTACGGGGGTTCGCGCTATGACCTCGTCCTCATCGCCGGGAATTTCACTGAAATCGGAGGGAATATCGTACATGGCAGCGTCCGATCTGCCCGGAGTTATCGTCAACGTACAGCGCGGAGGTCCCGGACTGGGGTCTATTCAGCCCGCGCAGTCGGATTATTTTCAGGCTACTCACGCGATGGGACACGGCGATCTGCGGATATTGGTGTACGCGCCGTATTCCGTTCAGGAAATGGCGGATATGGTCATGCTGGCGTTCGACAGAGCGGACAAATACCGTATCCCGGCAATGATACTCGCGGACGGACTGCTCGGGCAGATGATGGAGCCCGTAACGCTTCCCGAGCCGCTTGGCGAGCTGCCCGACAATTCCAATTGGGCGGCTTGCGGTCACGACAACAAGCGCGATCATCATATTATAAATTCGCTGTATCTAGACGCGCCTACGCTTGAGGGAATAATTCTGAAACGCTTTGAGCGTTACGCGGTAATTGAAGAAAATGAGACCGACGCGGAGTTGTACCTCTGCGAGGACGCGGAGCTTGTCGTTACCGCGTATGGTGCGTCCGCGAGAGTAGCAAAATCGGCAGTTACCGAAGCCCGGAAAAAGGGAATAAAGGTCGGACTGTTCCGTCCGAAAACACTTTATCCTTTTCCGAAAAAAGAACTGTGCAAAGCTGTCGCAAATGCTAAAAAAATTCTGGACGTGGAGATGTCTATGGGTCAGATGATCGATGACGTTCGACTGGCTGTGGAGTGCCGTTTGCCGGTTGAATTTTTCGGAAGAACGGGCGGAGTTATCCCAACNCCTGCGGANGTCTTNGGGATNATNGAAAAGNTGTCGGGAGGTGTAAAATAATGTCTGTNATNTTTGATCGTCCGAAGTCNCTGCTTGATGTGCCNACTCACTANTGCCCNGGCTGCGGTCACGGAATAGTCCACCGTNTGGTNTGNGAGGTTCTTGACGAAATGGAGCTTGGCGGCAACACGATCGGAGTGGTTCCCGTCGGCTGCTCGGTAATGGCGTATGATTANTTCGGAACGGACGTTATNGAAGCGCCGCACGGCAGAGCGCCNGCTGTNGCNACGGGAGTTAANCGCGCCAACCCGAACAGNACGGTATTCACNTACCAAGGCGANGGNGANCTTGCCGCTATCGGCACCGCAGAGACAGTTCACGCNGGAACGCGCGGCGAAAANATCGTCATNATCTTCATNAACAACGCGACCTACGGAATGACGGGCGGACAAATGGCGCCGACCACGCTGCCNGGGCAGGTCACGCAGACCACTCCATACGGGCGCAATACCGAGACCGCCGGTTATCCTATCCGAGTGTGCGAGCTTATGGCAACGCTGAGCGGAGTCGCGCTGGCGCAGCGTGTGGCGATAGACAGCGTTTCTCATATCCGCGAGGCGAAAAACGCTATCCGCAAGGCATTTGAAAACGAACAGGCGAAGCGCGGTCTGTCAATAGTCGAGGTNCTTTCGACTTGTCCGACAAATTGGGGGCTTTCGCCTGTGGAAGCTATGAAATTTGTCNCNGANAATATGATACCGTATTANCCGCTTGGCGTTTATAAAGATGTATCAAAGGAGGCGGATGTATGACTACCGAGATAATTCTCGCNGGTTTCGGCGGACAGGGTATTCTGTTCGCNGGNAANGTGCTNGCNTACTGCGCCNTGATCGACGGNAANGAAATATCNTGGCTGCCNTCCTACGGTCCGGAAATGCGCGGCGGNACGGCGAACTGCTCCGTGTGNATTTCCGATGANCCTATCGGTTCGCCCGTNGTGGCAAACCCCGACTGCCTTATCGCGATGAACGAGCCGTCTTACNNNAAATTCATCGGCGCGGTAAAGCCNGGAGGTCTNGCGNTNGTTGACNGCTCNATGGTAAGCGCGGANTGNGANCGGACNGACATCACGNTNGTTTCGGTGTCCGCAGTTGACTTGACATNNAATATCGGAGCGGNCGGTATGGAAAATATGGTGCTTCTNGGGAGAATGTTGGCGCAGACNCNCTTNTTTTCGTTCGATACTNTACGCAAGGCGCTNGAGAAATGTATTCCCGCGAAACGAGCTCACCTTATTGAAGCAAATCTCGCGGCGCTGAAGTGCGGGATGAATACGNTTGACGGNAAACAGCCGCTATAACAGAGAAAGCCTCCTTTACAGCTTGTGTGCTGCAAAGGAGGCTTTTGATATTTGCATAATTCCGCCGACTGTCTGTAACGATTGTAAAACTTCTACATCGCTACCCCACTAATAAAGGGGCAATTTTTTTTGAGAAAAATTTCAAAAACCTATTGACAAACGCTGTTCAATCGCTTATACTGTTTATATAGCATATGCACAGTATAAACAGGGAGGTACAGTTATGAAGCTGCAAACTATTTTTTCGGGAGAACACTTCTCCGACAGAGCAAAGGAGGCCAAATTTCAGCCGCCTTGGTGGGCACAGATACTTTTATTTGTGCTTGTATTTTCGATCTCGGGAGCACCGCAGAGCATTGTGAGCGCGGTTATGGTAATGACCGATTACAGCATTGAGAACATGGATCAAATTCAAGACATCATAATGGAACTTACGAAAAGTGATCCGATTATGATCGCTCAGCTTTTATCTACGGTCTTGACCGCGATCATTGTGATCATTTATTGTAAGCTTATTGAACGCAGAAGTCTTTACAGTATGGGATTTGTTAAGAAAAACGCCGTGCCGAGTTACCTTATCGGACTTGCGTCGGGATTTGCGATGTTCTCAGCAACGCTGCTGATCTCGTACTTAGCGGGGGCTGCAAAGTATGTAGGAACGGATGTGTACAATGTCGGTATATATGTGTTGTATTGCGTGGGCTGGCTTATTCAGGGCGCGGAGGAGGAAATTCTTTGCCGCGGCTACTTTATGCCGTCGCTGTCAACTAAATTGCCGCTCTGGGCTGCTGTGCTGATAAGCTCGCTGTTTTTCTCGCTTATGCACCCGTTCAATGTAGGATTTAATCTGATCGTTCTTGTGAACCTTACGCTTACCGGAATAATGTTCGCTGTATTTGCTATTCGGTTTAATAATCTTTGGGTATCCTGTGCAATCCACTCGATCTGGAATCTGGTGCAGGGGAATTTCTACGGTCTCCCTGTCAGCGGAATGTATAACGGACCGTCCGTATTCAGCTTTGAGCTCGCCGAGAATATGGACTTATGGACGGGCGGAGTATTCGGTCTTGAGGGAAGTCTTTGTGAAACAATAGTAATGGTTATCGCTATTGTGGCAGTTATTTTTATACCGAAAAAGAAGAAAAACGCCGAGATTTCGGCTTAAATTTAAAGGGCGCTGTAAGTCAACAGCGCCCGTTTTTGTATATAATTTTTCCGCTCACCGTTAAACCGGCACGACCGTCTCTATAAGTATCTTCTGAATGATCTCCTCGGACGAAAGATAATCGCTCTGCCCCGCCGCGAGAATGACCCTATGCCCGAGAACGGACGGCGCCATTGACTTCACGTCGTCGGGAGTGGCGAACCCGCGGTTGTTTATCAGCGCCATAGCCTGCGAGGCTCTGTACAGCGCTATCGAGGCTCTCGGAGACGCGCCGAGCTTTATTTCCTGTTTGTTTCGGGTAGCGCCGACGATCATCAGAATATACGCCTTGACCTGCTCCGACACGGAAACGCGCGACGACATCTCGCGCAGCTCAACGACTTCCTCCAGCGACATCACGGGCTGAACCTCGATGTTATGCGGCATTTTTTCCAACATTTGCAGCTCGGCGGCGCGGTCGGGATAGCCTATCGAAATGCGCATTAAAAAGCGGTCGAGCTGAGCCTCGGGGAGATGATACGTTCCGTAGGTCTCGATAGGGTTTTGTGTCGCTAAGGTCATAAACGGCACGGGGAGCTTGTGAGTTATTCCGTCGACGGAAATTTGAAGCTCCTCCATAGCCTCCAGAAGCGAGGACTGAACTTTCGGCGAGGTACGGTTTATCTCGTCGGCGAGCAGGAAGTTGCACATCGCCGCACCCGCGCGGTACTCCGCCGCCCCCGTCTTTTGATCGATAACGGTGTAGCCGATAACGTCCGACGGCATAAGGTCGGGCGTGAACTGAATACGTCCGAAGCTACCCGAAACGGACTTCGCCAAGGTTTCCGCGAGGAGGGTCTTGCCCACGCCGGGAACGTCCTCGATAAGTATATGACCGCCCGCTATCATCGCGCAGATGACCTTTACAATAACGTCGTGCTTGCCTATGATGACGTTTTCAATGTTTTGTATAAGCTGTTCTATTCTTGGGTTCATATTGTTTCCTTTCTGTTGTTATAGCGGTTCGTTCCACCATTCGTTGAACTTTATCATTAACCTGTTTCGTTGGTTAAATTCGCTCCACCAAGCTTTCAATTTTGGTTTGCCTGCGGTGAATGCCCACACGATAAACGACGCTGCCATTGTTCCCGACGAGGGCAATATCACTTGCGGAACGCTCTCCGAAAAGTAAATCGCCCAGTACAATACTGACGGAAGCTGCGCGCAAAGAATGACCGCCGCTCCGTTTACATATTTTGATAATTTTTTGCGGACGAAATTCAGCAGCGCGGTGAGCGCCGCTATCACTGCTATTTCGGCGGCATACCATAGCAGCGTGATACGCGTCACGAGAATAGCGAGAAGTATCAATCCCACCACAGCAAGAAAATTCGCGGAGAAGCCCAATATCAGCGTGAGGATAATTATCAATGCTTTTTTCATTTTACCCCTTTCTCCGAATTTCCGCATTTAACCGCGGTCGAAACGGACAACGCCATCTTCAATACCGCGCCGGCGATTATAAGCAAAGCTATTGCCAAAGGTTTTTTCATGTGCTATTCCTCTTTGTGTTCATTCTGCCGACGAGCGGCAAGACCGCTATCAACAACCCGTGCTGACAAAATCATAAGAGTGGTAAAAGCGGAAACCGCCGCGGCGCTTATTAACCAACCCATTGAAAATAATCCGGCTGTCGAAGCACCCAGAAACTGTCCGTTATAATATCCCGTATCGGCAAGTGTCAGCGTGATTGTAACGCGTATTAAGGATAATATAATAGACGGAGCACAGGATATCAGGAAAAACCGTAGCGCGGAAATTCCGTATTTCATCTTGAACATCGCGCGAAGTCTGTCAAGAATGAACGCAGAAAAAGCTGTCATAACTGTCGCTCCAAGCAATCCGACCAACAGATTTTTCAGAACATAAAACTTCACAAACCACATTATATTCGCTAATGAAAGACCGCATATCCATACAATGCTGCCAATTATAAGCCCCGTCACCGACAATGCTTTTTTCATATAAACCACGCTCCCCGCTATTAAAAACGGCGCGGCTAAAATAAGCCGCGCCGCAAAAATGCTTATGAATTAAATTAGTTAAGCAGGCTGTGCTCGTCTCCCGGATCGAAGAGGTGGATCTTGTTCGGGTCAAGCGCGAGCTTGATAGTGTCCTGAGGACGTGCGGTACATCTGGGAGATACGCGCGCGGTAAGCGGCATACCCTCGCAGGTGAGGTACAGATAGGTCTCTGCGCCGAGCATTTCGGTTACGTCTACGGTAGCCTCGATGATACCGGTCTTAGCAGCGGAGAGGAACATTTCCTCGTCGTGAATGTTCTCGGGACGGATACCAAGGATAACTTCCTTGTCTACATAGTACTTCAGCGCGTCGGTATCAGCCTTAGCGGAGGGCAGCTCTACATAGAACTTTCTTCCTCTTGCGGTCTTGGTATCCTCGGAGCCGAACTCTACGGTGTACTTGCCGTCCTGCATAATGAGCTTCGCGTTGATGAAGTTCATCTGCGGAGAACCGATAAAGCCTGCAACGAACTTGTTTACGGGCGACTCGTACAGATTGATAGGAGAATCGATCTGCTGAACATAACCGTCCTTCATAACAACGATTCTGTCACCCATGGTCATAGCCTCTGTCTGGTCGTGCGTTACATAGATGAACGTAGTACCCAGCTTCTTATGCAGCTTGGAAAGCTCGGTTCTCATCTGCGCACGCAGCTTAGCGTCCAGGTTGGACAGCGGCTCGTCGAGAAGGAATACCTGAGGATCACGAACGATAGCACGACCCAGCGCAACACGCTGTCTCTGACCGCCGGAGAGAGCCTTAGGCTTTCTGTCGAGCAGATGAGCGATGTCGAGGATCTTCGCAGCTTCCTCAACGAGCTTCTTGATCTCGTCCTTGGGAACCTTACGGAGCTTCAGACCGAACGCCATATTATCGAATACTGTCATATGAGGATACAGAGCGTAGTTCTGGAAAACCATCGCGATATCTCTGTCCTTAGGAGCAACGTCGTTTACAAGACGGTCGCCGATGAACAGCTCGCCCTCGGAGATCTCCTCCAAGCCCGCGATCATACGCAGAGTGGTAGACTTACCGCAACCGGAAGGACCAACGAGTACGATAAACTCCTTATCCTTGATGTTCATGGTGAAGTCCGAAACGGCTACAACGCCGCCCGCATAACGCTTGTAAATGCCTCTTGCCGATAAACTTGCCATTTATATAACCTCCTACAATGTAAATATAACAAAATAATAGTTAATATTTCGCTAATAATATAATACCAAAACCAAGCAAAAAAATAAAGAGCCTAAACCAACAAATATTTTTGAATTCGTTTATATACTTTCACTAACGTTTACAAATTTCCCCTTAAAATCAGCCGCCTTGATTGTCACATTGCACAAAAAAATGCTTGAATTTGCCGTGATGTCAATGACAGAGCCGAATTTTCGGCATATCTTACAAAGACGCGCTGTATATTTTGGTAATATTAGCACAATATATTGTATTTTATGTGAAATTTTACGCATATAATAGTCAAGGCTACACAAAATATATAATTAAAGCGGAGGGATAGTATGTCGGGAAAAAAGCCGCGCCGCAGCAAGAGCCTTACGTTCGGGGTGCTTCTTATACTGCTTGCGGGGATATGGTGCATATTCAAGCTGTCG
Organism: Oscillospiraceae bacterium; assembly: GCA_014799395.1. Classification (GTDB taxonomy): domain Bacteria; phylum Bacillota; class Clostridia; order Oscillospirales; family Ruminococcaceae; genus CAG-115. The sequence goes on from JAAVID010000006.1 coordinate 7,138, forward strand.
TCGGGCGGAGGGGCGCACATCTCGGGCGCTACCAACGAGGAACGCGTACAATATATAGAGATGTTCGGCTGGGACGCCGCGCCCGTGCCGTCGAGCGTGGAGGAGGTCCGCATTCCGTCGCGCTTTGACGAGGCGTATACGCAGTACAACGCGCTCCAGAAGGAGCAGGGCTTCGACCTTATGAAGTACCGCGCCTGCTTCGCGAAAAAGTATACATACGAAATAAGCAACTTCGACGGCGCAGACCCCGTCGTTCCCATCTGCGCTAATCTGCTGGTCGTGGACGGCGAGATAATCGGGGCTGACATCTCCTCCTCGGAGGCTAACGGACTGGTGACGGTGCTTGCCAAAAAATAGCGAATGCTTGACAATCTCTTCTGTTTGGTGTACAATATTATAAATACCGATGGCGTTTTCCCCGCCGCAGGCGGGGAAAACGCCGTTAGATATGTACATAATCGGTTGAGATCGAGAGGTGTTTTCTATTAAAAGATTTATTTCATTTATAATATGTGCGGTTCTGCTTCTTTCGGGGTGTACGGGTTCGCCCGATATGCCGTCGTTTTCGTTTCCGGACAAAAGTTCCCGAACGTCGTCAAGCACGCAGAGCGAGCCGGACAGCGTTACGGAAAGCTCGCGGGATATTTCCGAGCCGTCGTCCGATACCTCGGAGCCCGCTTCAACGGCTGAAACAAGCGAGCCCGTTTCCGAAGCGAACGCGCCCGAGGTCGATTCGGTCGTGCTTTCTCACGACCCGATAAACGAAAAGACTATCGAGGTAAACGGCAAGACCGCGGTCATCAGCGGAAAGACCGCGGACAGCCCCGTAGACCATATGTCCGTATTTCCGCGCGAGGCGGCGAAATTTGATCTGAATTCGGACAAGTACGGTTTTACGGCGGAGGTCGATTTGACCGATTTGCAGACGGATTTTTTGACAGTCACCGTGACATACGAGGACGGTCATTATGACGAGGTTGAGCTTGCGGTCACTCAAAACGGCTTTGAGATATGGGAGCTTTCCGATGTTGTGGAAAACAACGGAAATGTAGTGAAAAACGCGATTGAACAGCCGCAAAATCAGGTCGCGGAGTATATCGTAAAGGGCGGAAAGCCAGACGATATACGCAAGGTCCTCGAGGAGATACAAGCGCTTTCGGACGAGATATGCGCGGGTCTCGACAGTGATTACGATAAGCTGCGCGCGATCTCGAGGTGGGTCTCGGCGAACATTTATTACGATTACCCCGCCTATGACAGGGGAGTACCCGACGAAACGCTTTCGCTGAAGTATATGCTGGACAGGCACAGCAGCGTCTGCGGCGGCTACTCGAATATGACCTCGGCGCTCTGCGCGGCGCAGGGGATAAAGTGCTGGAACGTACACGGCGGCGCGCTTCCGGGCGGGCGTACTTTTTTGTCGAGCAATAACAGCGAGTATCATGAATGGAATTTCGCGGAGATAGACGGGCGCATTATATGGATAGACTCGGGGTGGAACTCGTACTGTTATCTCCGCCGCGACGGGACTTACGACGACGGCGGCATTTGTTACAGATACTTCGACATCGGTGAGGAATACTTTGCGCTCAATCACAAGGCAAACTACGCGGAATACAGGGATTATTTCGCGATCTTAAGATGAAAATATCCGCTCCTTTTCGGGAGCGGATATTCGTTTATTTTACCGCGTTTATGACTTCGTTGCGCGAGCCGAAGTTGTCCTTAGTCAGTCCGCAGACGGGGCAGACCCAATCGTCGGGCAGGTCCTCGAATTTCGTTCCGGGAGCAATGCCCATTGACGGACAGCCGCGCTCTTCGCTGTATACATAGCCGCACGGGCAGACGTAGTTATCCATAAAATGCACTTCCTTTCATCGCTATTATTTGAAAATATCGTTGCAAAATTCTTGAAGATGTGTTAAAATATTGGTAGTAAATTCTGGAAGCGAGGGATAAATATTATGATAACCGCCGATCTTCATACGCATTCGTCATTCTCGACGGACAGCACCGAGCCGCTTATCGAAATGGCGAAAGCCGCTTGCGCAAAGGGCTTGCGGACGATCTGCCTTACCGAACACCTTGACTATGACTACCCCAGCGGCGAGTTTCAGCTCGATACCGCGGCTTACCGCGGGGAGCTTACGCGCGTTAAGGCAGAGCTTTCGGATAATGTCGAGGTGCTGTTCGGGGTGGAGCTCGGACTTATGGACTACCTCGCGCCGCGGCTGAACGAGTTCGCGGCGGCTTGGGATCTCGATTTTATAATCGGGTCGTCGCATTTGGTGGACGGGAAAGACCCGTATTATCCCGAATATTTTGAAACGCTCGGCAGTAAAAACGGCATACTGCGCTATTTCGAGAGTATCCTCGCGAATATCCGCGCGTTTGATAACTTCGACGTTTACGGACATCTCGACTATGTGGTGCGGTATTCTCCCGAAAAGAAGTACGAACCGCTTGACTATCGGGAAATAATCGACGAGATACTGAAAGCGCTCATATCGCGGGGCAAGGGCATTGAAGTGAACACGGCGGGGATCGCGAGCGGAATGGGCTATCCTCACCCGAACGCGTTTATTCTGCGGCGTTACAAGGAGCTCGGCGGCGAGATAGTCACCGTCGGCTCGGACGCTCACGACAGAACGCGCGTAGCCGCCGATTTCGACAGGGCGCAGGCGGCTCTCGAAGCGGCCGGATTCGACTGCTATACCGTTTTTCGTAACAGGAGGGCGGAGTTCGTTAATTTTTAAGCAAAATAATTCTCTTATGTAACATAAATTTACAGTTGAATTTGTGAAAATTATCTAAAATTTATTTATGATACTTGCAAATTTTTCAATAATATGTTAAAATAAATTAAGGCAACACCGCACAATTATTGTCGTTCGATTGCGCAGTCAGATTTTTCGTCAGATTGTACAATGAGGACGACGCAAGGCTGTATGCAGCGTTTTGCGCACAGCGCATAATGCGTGCTAGGACGAATTGTGCAATATGACGGAAAATATGCAAGCAAGCGGACGGCAATAATTGTGAGGTGCTGCCTTAGGAGACTAACGGTCTCACTCTAACTAACGGAAGGAATGAGTTGCATGAAGGTTACAATTACCGCAAAGAAGCTCAATATTTCGCAGTCGTTCAACGATTACGCGGAGCAGAAGCTTAACGCAAAGCTGGACAGATTTTTCCCCGAGGAGGCGGAGGCTAAGATAACCTTGGCCGAACGCCGCGATATGATCATACTGGAGCTTACCGTAAAATATAACGGCATGATCTGCCGTGCGGAGCAGACCGCAAAGGATAAGAACGACGCGCTCGACGTGACTATCGACCGCATTATCCGTCAGATAAGAAAGCAGAAGACCAAGATCGAAAAGAACCTGCGCGCGGACGCGTTCGCGGGGCTTGCTCCCGAGGTCGAGGAGGATACCTACGAGGTCATTCGCTACAAGACGTTTCAGCTTCGCCCGATGTCGGTCGACGAGGCTATTTTGCAGATGAACCTGTTGGATCACAAATTCTTTATGTTCAAGAATGCCGAGACGGGCGCTGTCAATGTCGTTTACAAGCGCGACGAGGGCAATTACGCGGTGCTTGTTCCCGAGGACTGATCGGGTAATGCTTCCCCCGTTCCGTTTTGGAATGGGGGATTTTTGCGGGGGAGTGATTATGGACTCGGAGAAAAACGCGCTCGGACGCGTGCTGCTGGTCTCGCGCGAGGCGTATCTTGCCATTCGCGACGACAAGGGCGTGGAAAATCTGCCCGCGCTGCTGGACGGATTGTCGGCGGTGCTGTCGCATATCAACGACCCGAAGAAGCCGATCGCCAAATTGCTCGGCAGGCTGAAACGCGACATCAAATCAAAAAACGGGGTATTTTACAACGAGGTCAAGCTGTATTTCGCGAAGATATATCCCGCTCCCGATTATGACTTTGACAAGGCGGTAAAGCATATCCCCGCGTTTATTCTCGGCAACGACAAGATATGCGCCAAGGCTGTCGAGGGGCAGACTAACAGGGTCAAGGCGATGTGCGACGCTATGAAAAGCTACCCCGGATTTCTTTTCGGGGAGTTTGAGGCATTGTCCGACAAGCAGTTTTACGACCTTGTTTTCGGGTTCTACCCCAAAATATACGATGATGATTTTATCGGGGAGATGAAGGGGCTGTTTGAAGATTGAAACGTTTTGTCGCATATAATAAGGAGCAAATGATGAAAAAGGCAATACTTTCTTTGGCGGCAGTATTTTTGACATTAAGCATTACCGCGTGTCAAAAGACCTATGAAACACCCGAGACTTTGGTCGAGCAGGCTCGGGCGGTTTTTTCCGATAGGGAGGCAGAGATCAAATATGCGGGGCGGTGCGACAGAGATACCTTTGCGCTTTTATGGTTCGTTTCGGGCGGCAATGCGCAGGAACATCAATATATCCCTCTGGAGTGTACCGTTAGGGATGGCGGACTTGAGTTTGAACGCAGCTTTAAGCCGATGGAGCGCGGCGTTGATATTGCCGTACTGCAATGGCGCGACGGTTACAGCTTTCTTATCAATAACGAAAGCTGTCATGTGTTGAAGATCACCGACGATTTGGGAACGCATGAGTTTGCCGTGGACGAATATCCGTACATTTGGTATAACGAAACTCTGCCGTCGGAATATGTGTTTCTTGACGAAAACGGAAACGAATTACGGAGTTTTTAGATAAGGAGTTAATATGGCTACTATAATGAACGAAAACGAACGTTTTCACCTTAAAATAAAGAATGGCGACGTTGGAAAATATGTCATTCTCCCGGGCGACCCGGGACGCGTTCCGAAGATCGCGGAGTATCTGGAAAACGCCGTGCAGGTAGCGCAGAATCGCGAATACAACATTTACACGGGTTATCTTAAAGGCGAAAAGGTGAGCGTATGCTCGACGGGCATAGGCGGACCGTCGGCGGCTATCGCGGTGGAGGAGCTTATCGACAGCGGCGCGACTACGTTTATCCGCGTGGGAACAAGCGGCGGTATCGACCTCAGAGTGTTCGGCGGCGACCTGATAATCGCCGAGGCGGCTATCCGCGCGGAGGGAACGAGCTACGAATATCTTCCGCAGGGGTATCCGTCGATAGCGGATTTCGAGGTAACGACCGCGCTTGTGCAGGCGGCAAAGGAGCTTTCGGGAGACGGACCCGGGGAGCATTACCATGTAGGAGTGGTTCACTCGAAGGACAGCTTTTACGGCGAGGTCAATCCCGACGGCTCGGCGGTCGGCGAGAATATCAAATCGCGCTGGGAGAGCTACGCCAAATGCGGCTGTCTTACCTCGGAAATGGAGTGCGCGGCTATCTATGCGGTCGGCTTGGTAAGGAGCGTGTTCCCGCTGAAGATACGCTGCGGCGGTGTGCTGACGGCGCTCTGGAACGCCGAGCGCTCAAAGAAGAATATGCCAGACACGATAACGAATGACTCGACGCGCGGCATAAAGTGCGCGGTGAGAGCGGTCGAGCTGCTTATCGAAAGTGACAGGCGGCAGTATAATGATTTTATGGACAGAATTCATGACGGGCATTAAAAAATCGAATACTGCTTCGCGACTGAAAATCGGGATCTCAAAGGGGCTTGCCTCTTTGAAATCCCGTTTTTGGCTGCGCTTAATAAAAAACTCCAAAACCCCCTTGATTTTTTCGGCGAAATGTTGTATAATATTATGAGATATTGAAAAAATGCTTTCGATTATGGGGGCAGACCCTGTGCAACAGGGTGCTGTGAACCATGTCAGGCGGGGAACCGAGCAGCATTAAGCGGATCTCTCTGTGTGCCGCAGTCAGTCTGTTCCCATAATCGAGAGCGTTTCGTTATCGGAGGTGAGCGTTTGTATCTTGCGTTATACAGAAAATATCGTCCGAGAACCTTCGACGACGTTATTTCTCAAGAGCATATCACCACAACGCTCAAAAACCAGATACTCGGCGGTTCAACGGGACACGCGTATATGTTTACGGGTTCCCGCGGAACGGGCAAGACCACCTGCGCGAAAATATTCGCTATGGCGGTCAACTGCCTTGACCCGAAAGACGGCAGTCCTTGTCTCGAATGCGAACGCTGCAAAGAGATAATGGACGGCACTACGACCGATATTGTCGAAATGGACGCGGCGTCAAACAACGGCGTGGACGATGTGCGGCAGCTCCGCGACGAGGTTGCGTACACGCCCGTTAGCTGTAAGTACCGCGTTTATATTATTGATGAGGCGCATAATTTGTCGTCTCAGGCGTTCAACGCTTTGCTGAAAACGCTTGAAGAGCCGCCGCCTCATGTTAAGTTTATTCTGGCGACTACGGAGCTGCATAAGATACCCGCGACCATTTTGTCGAGATGTCAGCGCTTTGAGTTTCGGCGCGTGAATATCGAGGACAGCGCACAGAGACTGCTTGCCGTCGCCGAAAAAGAGGGCGTTTCGCTTGAACGCGGCGCGGCGGAGTTTATCTCGCGGCTGTCCGACGGCGGAATGAGAGACGCGCTGTCGATACTTGACCGCTGCATCTCGGCGGATACGAACATAACCTCGGAGACGGTCCGCGCGTGCGCGGGCGTTGCCGACAGAAAGCATTTGTTCGCGCTTTCCGAGATGATAGCGCAAAAGGATACGGCGGGCTGTATACGTCTGCTTGGCGAGCTCCATAAAGGCTCAAAGGATATTGCGCTTATCGTGGACGAGCTTTCGGGGCAGTTCCGCGATCTTATGCTGTATAAGACCGCGCCGAACGATAAGGAGCTGCTTACCGCGCTTCCCGACGAATACGCGGAGGTCGCGCGTATCGCGGATATGTATTCGCTCGAGAATATACTTCGCTGTCTGACGCTTTTACAGCAGTGCGCGGACGGTATCGGCAAGGTAAAACAGCGCAAAACGCTTGCCGAAATGTGTTTTGTAAGAATGTGTATGGGCTCGGATATTCGCGCCGAGAGCGTTGAAACGGCGGTAAAAGCTCCCGTTTCTCCGAAGCCCGTGTTTGAGATAAAGGAAACGCCTGTCGAGAAGCCCGCGCTGAGACCCGTTGAGGAGATGTCTCATACGGAGCGCAGGACGCGCGCGCTGCTTGAGGAAACGGTAAAGCTCGCGGAAGCGCCTGTTCCGCAAGCCGTACAAGCGCCGAATATTCCCGTTGAAGCGCCCGGCGCTCCCGATATTCCGCCTATGTCGGATATCAGCGAGCCGCCGCCGTTTACCGATGACGACGCTCCGCCGCTCGACGACGAGTACCCGATACCCGAACCCGTTTCCAAGCCCGTGCCGAAAGCTCCCGAAAAAGCGGAGCAAAAGGTCGAAAAAAAGGTCGAGGAAAAGTCCAAGACCACCGAACCGGCGCGCGAGGTCACTCCCGAGGAATGGGAGGCGGCGGTCGCGAAAATGGCGGATATTGACGTTGCGCTTTCGGCAATGCTTCGCGGCTCGACCGTGCGGACAAACGGCGGTCGGCTGGTGATACGCTCCTCCAACAGAATGTTGGTCGGGAACGTAAAGGGCGACGAGCTCACGCGCGTTGAAAGCGAAATATCCGAAGCGCTCGGGTTTGCGGCGCGTATAAGTATCGAAGCGGAGGAAACCGAGCAAAGCGCCTCGGGAGAGCTTACGGGCATTGAGAATTTTCTCAATAAAGCGCGGGAGCTTGGGGTTGAAGTTAATATCAAAAATCAATAATCAATAAATTTTACAAGAACTTGTTCTCATAGCCCGAAATGCTTGGATTGCGAAGCAAATTTTTCCGAGGACAAGGAAAAGCGACGACGGCGTACTGTATGTACGCCTAGGAGCTTTGACGCAGTACTCGGAAAAATTTGCCGCAAGACAAGTGTTGAGCGGCTATGAGAACAAGTTCTAAGGAGAGGAGATCATTATGAAATCAAGACTTCCCAAGGAATATCAAGGCTCTAACGCCAATATGAACCAGATGGTAAGAAAAGCTCAGAAAATGCAGGAGGACATCACCCGCGTTCAGGAGGAGCTGGAGCAGAAGGAGTTCACCAAGCAGGTGGGCGGCGGCGCTCTGGAGCTCGTTATGACGGGCGACAAGAAGCTCAAGTCCGTTACGCTCAAGCCCGAGGTCGTTGACAAGGACGATATTGAAATGCTTCAGGATCTTATCATCAGCGGCGTAAACGAGATAATTCAGGAGATCGAGGATTACAGCGCCGAGGAAATGGAAAAGGTAACGGGCGGCGTTTCTCTTCCGGGGCTGTTCTGATAGGTTCTTGATTTGAAGCGTGAAAAAAATAAAAGAGCGGTTTTAAATCTTCCGCTTGTCAGGTTCGCGCCGTTTATGGCGGTCGGAATGCTGGCGGCGTATTTCGGCGGCGGTCTGTTTTGCGGAATCCTTTTCGCGGCAGCCGCCTTTTCTGTGATTTTCTTTGCCGTTAAGCGAAGCAGGGCGGCAATTTGCGCGGCGGGTCTGCTGTGGGGTATCGCGGTTATGACGGGTCATCTGGAGCTGTACTGCAAGCCGATAACCGAGTTCGGCGGAAAGACGGTGCGGGCGGAGTTTATCGTAAGCGAGGTCTCCGTGTTTTCGGGCGGTACGAAATCTTACACCGTCGAGATGAACCTTGCGGGGCGAAAGGCGCTTGTCGAAATCGCCGACAGCCAAAGGTTCGAGGTCGGCGACAGGGTGACTGCCGTTGTGGAGCTCAACGCGCCCGACAGCGACGATATGATACAAAATCTCGCGGACGGGGTTTTGCTTTCGGGCGAGATAACGGAGCTTATCGCGGTCAAAAGCGAAAGCGCGGGCGTTTCCTCGGTCATACGGGGACTGCGCGGACGTATGGTCGAAATGATAAGCGGAAATATTTTCGGCAAGAGCGGAGAACTTGCGCTGGCAATGCTTCTCGGCGAGGACTCGGCGCTGTCTCCCGTATTGAGAGAAAAGCTGAAAATATGCGGCGCGGCGCATTACACGGCGGTCTCGGGCTCGCATTTCGCGCTGTTCGCGGCGGTATTGCTGGGTGCGCTTCCCGAGAAACGGCGGCACGCGAAGCAGGCAATATCGCTGATGTTCGCGCCCGCGGCGGTGATATTTTTCGGAGCGTCGCCGTCGGTGCTCCGTGCCTCGGTGATGTTTCTGCTGTACAGTCTCGCTCCGATTTTTTACCGAAAGGCGGATACGCTCAATTCGCTTTGTATTGCCGTTGCGGTGATCGGCACATTCTCGCCGAACACGATACTCGACACGGGATTTGCGATGTCCGTGCTGGGCGTGTTCGGCGCGGGAGTTGTCGGGACGGAAATATCGAAAAAGCTGTGTATGCTCCTGCCGGACAAGGCGCAGAAGCTGTCGCCCGTGGTGACCGTGCTGTCGGTATCGGTCTGCGCTTCGGTATGTACTTCGCCGATAAGCGTTTTCGCGTTTAAGGGGATCTCGCTTATGAGTGCGGTCTCGTCTGTGATACTTATGCCGCTTATGACGGTGAGCGTTATCTTTATCATACCGCTCGGGATAACGGGAATGAGCCTTTTCGCGCTTCCCGTTGACCTCGCGATGAGAGCTTCGGCGGCGGTCGTGGAATTTTTCGGAGGTATCCGCGGACTGTGGCTGACACTTGATTTCGGGTATGCGTGGGTGCTTGCGGCGGGTATCGCGCTGGCGCTCTCCGCGGCGGCGTTCGGCGATATGAAAACGCTCGCGTTTTCGGGGAAGTGCATTGTCGTGCTTTCCGCCGTTACGCTGTTTATTTCTTTGACGGTCAACCAACGCCGCAGCGAGGTAAGATTTGTCGGCAATTACAGCACGGGCGCAGCGGTAATATTCGAGGGAAGCGAGGCGGTCGTGTTTATATCGGGCAGCGGCACGGGTCTGGCGACAAGTATTTCGCGGACAATGCGCGAGCACGGCGCGGTGAAGATAGCGTGTATCGCGGCGTTTGGCGCGGATTACAGCGGTGCGCTGGCGATACGGGAGCTGTCGGAAATGGTCGATATAGATACGGTTTATTCCAACGGCGCTGCGCAGGCGCTCCTCGGAGAGCTGAACGTGAAAACCGTTCCCGAGGGCTCGCGGCTGTCGGTCTCGGGGATCACTCTTGCCGCGGCGAAGCCCTCCGATAAGGTAACGTCGGCGGATATTGTGTTGTATAACGGCAGGCTCACAAAAGAGCCCGAAAGTCCCGCCGGGTATGCTATATACTTTTCGAGCGCCGAAAAGGAAATGCCCGAAAACTGGTATAACGCGCGGCGCGACAGGGATTTTTACATAAGACTGGAAAACGGTACGAAGAATATTTCGGTCATACAATGATGAGAGGTTGAATTTATGTCGGAGTTTGTTTCATTGCCGCTGGCGCTGGCGGCGGAGCAGTTTGCTAAGCTGCCCGGGATCGGTATCAAGACCGCTCAGCGGCTGGCTTATTATATGCTTAATCTGCCCGTCGGCGAGGTGGAGGAGTTCGCGGAGAATATCGTTAAGGCGAGAAAGAGCGTGCAGCTTTGCAAGTGCTGTCAGAACTTTACGGAGCGCGAGGTCTGCGAGCTGTGCGACGACGATAACCGCGACAGGAGCGTTGTGTGCGTTGTCGAGTCGCCGAAGGACGTTTCGGCGTTTGAACGCGCGGGCGGCTACGACGGGTTGTATCACGTTCTGCACGGACTGCTGTCGCCTATGGACGGTATCGGCGCGGAGGATCTGAAGATCAAGGAATTGATTTCGCGGCTCGGCGACGTAAAAGAGGTCATTATGGCGACAAACCCCACCGTCGAGGGCGAGGCTACCGCGATGTATATCGGGCGGCTGATAAAGCCTATGGGAATTAAAGTAACGCGGCTGGCTTACGGGCTTCCCGCGGGCTCGGCGCTGGAATTCGCCGACGATGTGACCTTGGTAAAGGCGCTTGAGAACCGCAACGAACTGTAATAAAAAGACGGCGCAGTGTATGCGCCGTTTTTGTTATGTCCAGTTTCTGTTAGGCACGGGTTTTCCGTGACCGAAATATATCGTCCGCTTGCCGAGCGAGGTTATCCGTTCGGCGCTTTTGAGCATTTCGGCTTTGTTGTGAAATATCATTGAGGTCGTCGGGTAGAACATATTCATAAGCGCGTCGCCGACGAACAGGTGTTCTTCATTAACGTCAACGGCGATCGAGCCGTCCGTGTGCCCCGGCAGGTGAAGTATTTTCGCGTTTATGCCGTATTCCTCCAGCGTGTCGCCATCGTCAAGAAATAGCGGCGCGAACGGAGGTATTTTTTCGCTTTCAAAGCTCTTTAGAGAGGCATTAAGCACTATTTTTCCGAGCAGTCCTTTGGAGCGGAGCGGCTGGGAATTGTTATCGGAGAGCAGTTCAAGATCGGCGCGGTGCATAGCCGCGGGAGCGTTCAGCGCCCTTGACAACGCGGCGGCGTTCTGCGCGTGATCGAAGTGTCCGTGCGTAAGCAAAATAAGCCGTATGTTATACGGCTTACAGATATGTAAAATTTTGTCAATGCTATCGGACTTGCAGGTGTCGATCAAAACGGAGCTTTCGTTTTCGGAAACGATATAGCAGTTTCCGTTACCGCATTTTATTCGTTCAACCGTTATCATCTTCGTCTGCGGCGCTTTGACCCTCGTGCGACGGGTGTGCGGAAATAACGTCTATCGCGTTCGCAACGGCAACGTTTATGTCGATAGTGCTCTGACGTACAGTAGCCGCGAGCTTTGAAAACAATTCGCCGTTATGAGTGCTGACATATCTTGCGGGCAGTTGATTGAGAGCCTTTGCTTTCATATCCTCAAAGCAGCGCTCGCATTTGCAGCAGTCCTCCGCCTCAAGCATACGATGCAGCTTTTCTTCAACAATGTTTTCCATTACATTTACCAGTGCCATAAGCTCCTCCTATGAAATATCCGAGCAGCGCGCGGATAGATTATCCATACCCTTATATATTATATTGTACAACAAAATGTGAGATTTGTCAAGAGTTTTTGTTAAATGTTTTGTTTTTGATATATCGGCTTGTCATATTTGTCCTTTGTAACGCATAGTTTATAGCAAATTACGATATTTTTTTCACGGAGGGAAATATATGAGAGCCATTACATTCACGAAAAAGCAGATAAAGCGTATTGCCGCGGCGGCGGGGCTTGCGGTGGTAACTGCGGCGGTCGGCATAACGGCGGCGGTGACTTCCGTCGGCAGTCACGCGGAGGAGCGCCAACTCCCGATATACAGCGTCGAGCGCGGCGACAAGAAGATAGCGCTGACGTTTGACGTCGCGTGGGAGAACTCCAACACGCAGGAGCTTATCGACATACTCGGCGAAAACAACGCCAAGGCAACGTTTTTCATCACGGGCGACTGGTGCGACCGCTATCCCGATGACGTTAAGGCGTTCTTCGACGCGGGTCACGAGATCGAGAACCACTCGGATCAGCACCCGCATGTCGAGGGTATCAACGTCAACGACCTCATCAACGACACCAAGGAATGCAGCCGCAAGATCAAGATGATAACGGGCGAGGAGCCTACGCTCTACCGCGCGCCCTACGGCGAGTTCGACAACAGCCTCATCACCACGCTGGACGGTATGGGTATGAAGGTCATTCAGTGGGACGTTGAAGGGGTGGATACGGATGGGAAACGGGATGGGTAAAGCTCTTGCGCGTTAATACAGCCTTGACTAATTTCACCGGGTGTGGTATAATATAACAAGAGGGGTGATAACGATGCGTGTGTATAAAATCGAGGAAATAGCGGATAAAATCCGCCCGATCGCCAAGAGCTACGGTACCGGCAAAATATATTTATTCGGTTCGTATGCGCGTGGAGAGGCTGACGAAAACAGCGATATAGATCTGCTTGTCGACGCCGAAGATGTTCACGGACTGGGATTTTTTGCCCTTTATGACGACTTGGAAACGGTTTTGGAGAAAAAACTTGACTTAGTGACCGTAAACGCTCTTTACAACGAGCGTAAAAACGATAAACTTGCGGATAAATTGCGCACGGAGATCGAAAAGGACGGGGTGTTGATTTATGACAGATAAAGATAAAAACGTTCTTGAGCATATCATAATGCGGTGCGGCAGAGTGAACGAGGACATTATCCGTTTTGGCAACAGTTATGAAATTTTTATCTCGGACGCCGCGTTTCACGATTCTGTAAGTATGAACATTTTGCAGATAGGCGAGCTGTCAAATAAGCTGTCCGATGAATTCAGAGACAGCACCAAGCACCGTATCCCTTGGAAGCAGATATACGATATGCGCAATCGTTTTGCGCACGGCTACGGAGTAATGGACAGCAAGATCATCTGGGAGGTCGCGACAGTAAACATTCCCGATTTGAAAGACTTTTGCGAAACGTGTTTGTCTTAACGGCATATATTAAATATGTATAGCGGGATATTGTTTAAATATCCCCGTTTTTACTTGATCTGTTGATAATTGGATAAACTCACAAAGCATATATTACACTATCCGCTCCCCCTTGACATAAAAATAAAGAAGTGCTATAATATATAAAAATAAACAACCCCAAAATGGAAATATAAGGAACTTCACTATGAAAATGGTAATAATTGGCAACGGCAAAGCGGGAAGCAGTCTGGCTTCAATGCTCTCGCACGAGGGTCACGATGTAACGGTCATTGACATAAACGGCACGGCGATGGAGAAAACTCAGAACACCGAGGACGTTATGTGTATCGAGGGCAACGGAATTGATACGGACGTTCAGCGCGACGCGGCGGTGAACAAGGCGGGGATCGTCATTGCGGCGACGCATTACGACGAGGTAAACCTGCTGTGCTGTCTTATCGCGAAAAAGCTCGGCGCGAAAAGGACTATCGCGAGAGTGAGAAATCCCGAATACTATAAGCAGATAGACTTTATAAGAGACGACCTCGGACTTTCGATGGTAATAAATCCCGAAAGTCTGACCTCCGACGAGATACTCCGCGTACTGATAACTCCCGCCGCCGCAAAGGTCGAGGTGTTTGAAAAGGGCAAAATGGAGCTCGTGGAATACAAGATACCCGACAACTCCCCGATACTCGATCGCAGTCTGCTCGAGATCTACAAGCAGACGGGGATAAAGCTGCTGATCTGCGCGGTGCAGAGAGATAACGAGATATATATCCCGAGCGGCAACTTTGTGCTCCGCTCGGGGGACAGGATAAGCATTGCGGCAACTCATAAGGATATTGAGCGCTTTTTCAAGATGTGCGGTTCGATAAAGGATAAGGTAAAGTCGTGCATTATCGTGGGGGGAGGCAGGATAAGCTATTACCTCACGAGAAGTATGCTCGGAATGGGTATGCACGTCAAAATTATCGAAAAAGACCTTGACAACTGTAAGAGACTTGCGCAGATGTTCCCGAAAGCGTCGGTAATTCACGGAGACGGTACGGATCAGGATATGCTCGCCGAGGAAGGTATCCGCGACGCGGACGCTTTTGTCGCGGTCACGGGTATCGACGAGGAAAACATCATTATGTCGCTTTACGCGAAAAACAACTCAAACGCCAAGGTAGTCACCAAGATAAACCGCGACAGCTACGTCGGCTTGACCGCTCAGATAGGACTTGACTGCATTATCTCGCCGAAGCATCTGGCGACGAGCTCCGTGCTTTCGTATGTGCGAAGCCTTGACAATACCGAAAGCAATATCGAGGCGATATATCACATTGTCGACAACCGTATCGAGGCGGCGGAGTTCAGAATAAGCGAAAACATTCCGAAAATTATCGGCGTGCCGCTTAAAGACCTCAAGCTCAAGAAGAATATACTGATATGCTCCGTTATGAGGGGCAGACAGGTGATAATTCCCGACGGAAGCACGACGATAGCGCTCGGCGATTCGGTCGTGGTTGTTTCAAAGGAACACCGCTTCTCGGATATACGGGATATTTTGGAATAGAGGTGAACAGTTCCGCTTGACGGAGCTTGCTGAAATAAAATGAATAAATCGTTAGTTTTTCACTATTTGTCTAAAATGACGCTTTCGGGCTCGGCGCTGTTTCTGCTTCCCGCGATAGTAAGTCTTTGCTACGGGGAGCTTGACACGGTCCTGACATTTGTGGTGGTCGGAGCGGGGCTTGCCGCGCTGTCGCTCCCGATGACGATGATCAAGCCGAAGTCGAAGGATATGTACACCAAAGAGGGCTTGATAATCGTCGCTATGCTGTGGATAGTGTTTCCGCTGGCGGGGGCAATGCCGTTTTACATAAGCGGAGAGATACCGCATTTTGTCGACGCTGTTTTTGAAAGCGTTTCGGGCTTTACAACTACGGGCTCGACGATACTTTCCGACGTGGAGAGCCTGTCGCACGGTATGATGTTCTGGCGCAGCTTTACCCACTGGATAGGCGGTATGGGAATACTGGTGTTCGCGTTGGCGGTACTGCCGTCGTCCAAGGACTCGCTGTATCTGATGAGAGCGGAATGTCCGGGTCCGCAGGTCGGCAAGTTCGTGCCGAAGGGCAAGAACACGGCAATGTATATGTACGCGATGTACGGCGTGCTTACCGTAGTTACCTTTATTTTGTTATGCGCGGGCGGAATGTCGGTTTTTGACAGCATTTGCCACGCAATGGGCACGGCGGGCACGGGCGGCTTCGGCATAAAAAACGCGGGCGTGGCGTACTATGATTCCGCGTATATCGACGGCGTTATCACGGTTATGATGATACTGTTCGGCATAAACTTCAACATATTCTATTTCCTGCTGATAAGGCGCTTTAAGGACATAGGCAAAAACCTCGAATTGAGAGTTTACCTGATAATCTTAGCCGCGGCGACTGTGCTTATAAGCGTGAATATTTTTCCGATATACAAGTCCGTCGGAGGGAGCTTCAGATACGCGGTATTTCAGGTCGCTTCGATAATGACCTCGACGGGATATGCTACCGCGGATTACAACCTGTGGCCTGCGTTCTCGCAGATGGTGCTGGTGCTGCTTATGCTTATCGGAGCGTGCGCGGGGTCGACGGGCGGAGGATTTAAAGTTCAGAGACTCATAATCATCTCCAAGAACGTCGGTAAATATTTCAAAAAGATACTGCACCCGAAATCGGTAAGTCTTGTTACCAGCGATGATAAGGCAATGGACACGGACACGGTTCACGGCGTTCACTGCTATCTCGGCATCTATATGTTTTTAATGCTTGCGTCAATGCTTCTTATATCGGTCGATAACCAGGATTTCGCGACGACGTTCAGCGCTGTCGCGGCTTGCTTCAACAATATCGGACCCGGAATAAGCAAGGTCGGTCCTATGGATAATTTCTCGTTCTTTTCGGACTTCTCGAAATGCGTTCTGTCGCTGGATATGCTGTTCGGTCGACTGGAATGTCTGCCGATGATGATGCTCTTCGTTCCCGCGGTCTGGAAGAAAAAATTCTGAAAAATACAAACTCCGAACGATTATTCGTTCGGAGTTTTTATTGTTTGAGAATTTCGTAAAAGTCACAAAAATCCATAATAATATCGTTTTTTTGCTTGCGGAATTACCTTCCGTATTGTATAATTAAGTTACAAGTAATCGTATACATTGGCATAAGGAGGTATATCATGGCTTTGGGAAATGTAATTGTCGGACAGTCGGGCGGACCTACCTCGGTCATCAATTCCAGCCTTGTGGGTGTGTTCAAGACCGCAAAGGACGCGGGCTGTCCTCATGTTTACGGTATGCGCAACGGTATTGAGGGGCTTTTGCAGGAGCATTATGTCGATTTGTCGGAGTATGTGCGCAACGATCTTGACATCGAGCTGTTAAAGCGCACGCCGTCGTCGTTCCTCGGCACCTGCCGCTATAAGCTCCCCGACTTCACCAAGGACGAGGACACATATAAAAAGATATTCGATATCCTCAAGAAAATGGATATAAAGCACTTTTTCTACATCGGCGGCAACGACTCTATGGACACTATCGACAAGCTGTCGAAATACGCCGACATTATCAAGAGCGATATTACGTTTATCGGCGTCCCCAAGACTATTGACAACGACCTCGCGATGACCGACCACACCCCCGGCTACGGAAGCGCGGCTAAGTACATCGCCTCCGCGATGAAGGAGATAATCCGCGACGCTAACACCTATCCAAACGAGTCGGTGAACATCGTTGAGATAATGGGACGCGACGCGGGCTGGCTCACCTGCGCGGCAACGCTGTCGCGTTCGGAGGACTGCGCGGGTCCCGACATCATCTGTCTGCCCGAGACGGTTTTCGATTACGATAACTTTATCAATAAGATAAACGAGGCGCGTTCGCGCAAAAAGGTAATTACCATCGCGGTCTCCGAGGGTATCAAGACCGCCGACGGCAAATATGTCTGCGAGGCGAACAAGCGCGCAATGAGAGAGGACGCGTTCGGTCATAAGGCGCTGGGCGGTACCGCGCTTTATCTTGCCGACTTTATCGGCGCGGAGCTCGGTATCAAGAACAGAGGTATCGTATTCTCGACATTGCAGAGATGCGCGTCGCATATTGTTTCGCGCCGCGATATAACCGAGGCGTTCACCGCGGGCGCGGACGGCGTTCAGCTGGCGCTGAACGGAGAGACGGGAAAGATGATCGTTTTCGAGAGGATCTCAAACAATCCCTATCAGTTAAAGACGGGCTCCTGCCCCGCTTCCGCAGTCGCGAATGTTGAAAAGCTCGTTCCCAAGGAATGGATAATCAACGACGGAACTTATGTTTCCAAGGAGTTTTTCGAGTACGCGCGTCCGCTGATAATCGGCGAGCTTTCACCGTTTATGGTAGACGGTCTGCCGAGGCATCTGTTTATTGACTGACAGCCTAAGATTTAGCTCCTCCTTGCCGTTCCTCTCGGCGGGGGGAGCTTTTTTATTCCGACATTTAAGGCAACACCGACAAAGCCCATAGGGCGGTAATTGTGCGGTGTTGCCTTAAATGTTCATATTGATTTTTTTGACGAAACCGATATTTTACTTTATTTACATACTCTACCATATATGGTATAATTATCATTGAGCAAGAGAGATATGCTACTTTACCTGGGAGGAAGAATAATTTTGTGGCAAGTTATATTCGGAACGATAGCTGCCGAGGAGGGCAAGTCCGTAAAGACTTACGGTTTGAAGTGTAATTCGACCGTGATCAACGACATCACGCTCAGCGAGCAAGACATAACAGAGTTCGCCGAGCAGCTTAACCGTCTCGGAGCGTCGGAAATTCACGCGTATGAATTGGTGGAAAATTTCCTGGGGAGATAAAACAATGCCGCTTCGTTGGAAGCGGTTTTTGTTTTGCCGTAATATAAGTAAAATAGCCGCGGTTTCGCGGTTATTTTTTTTGAAATTAAATCCCGACATTTTACGGCTTTTATTTAAGCATTTATATAAAAAATAAATAATATATTATAGCGATGAAACGTTTCTTCTACATTCGATTTGGGAGGGCTGTTTTATGGCTTCTTATCTGATAGTACATACCGAAAATCCGTCAAAAACGGAAAAGGAGAGCGTAAAGCTCGCTGCGGCTCGCGCGGTGTATGCCGAGCTTCTGAAATACCGAAATTCCAAAATAACGGCGAAAGTCTCCGAATAAACAGGGAAGTGAAAAAAATGACGGCGATCTACGCGCGGCAAAGCGTTGACAAAAAAGACAGTATTTCGATAGACACGCAGATAGATATGTGCAGGCGCTACTGCACGGATAATTACAGGATATATTCGGACAAGGGCTGGAGCGGCAAGAACCTCGACCGCCCCGATTTTCGGCGGCTGCTTTCCGACATCAAGCACGGGCAGATAGATAAGCTGGTGGTGTACAAGCTCGACCGAATAAGCCGTTCGCTGAACGATTTTTCCAACCTTATGGAGACGTTCAAGCAGTATGGCGTGGAGTTCGCTTCTACGGTGGAGACGTTCGACACGTCCACGCCGATAGGGCGCGCGATGCTGGGAATAATTATGGTGTTCGCGGAGCTGGAGCGCGAAAATATCCTGCTCCGCGTCCGCGACAACTATTACGCGCGCGGCGAAAAGGGAATGTATCTCGGAGGAGTTCCCGTTTACGGCTTCGACAAGATACCGACAAAGCAGGGCGGCGTAAAGACCTCGGTGCTTATCCCGAACGGCGACCTGCCTACCGTCGAGTATATCTTCTCCGAATACCGCGAAAGCGGAAGCTCGCTCGGGCAGATAGTCAAGGAGCTTAACGGGCGCGGCGTTCCCTCTCCCGCGGGAACGCTCTGGGACAGCAGCAAGCTCAGCCGCCTTTTGCGCTCGCCGACCTACGTTATGGCGGACGTTGAGGTTTACCGTTACTTCAAGGACAAGGGCGCGAAAATATCCAATCCCGTGGAGGATTTTACGGGGGAGCGCGGCTGTTTCCTTTACGGCAAGCGCGAGGCTAACGAAAGGAAATACACCGACGTTCACGAACACACATTGTCGCTGGGACTTCACGACGGTGTTATTTCGTCGGAGCTGTGGCTTGACGTTCAGAGAAAGCTCGATGAGAATTCGCAGATAAAGAAAGGGAAAAGCGGCTCGTATTCGTGGCTCACGGGGCTGATAAAATGCGGGAAATGCGGCTACGCAATGCGCGTTCAAGGCGGAGAATATTTTTACTGCACGGGCAGGGCAAATCACGGGGTTTGCGCGGGCGTTGACGGAAAGCCGCGGATAGAGGAGGTCGAGCTTGCGGTTTTCGCCGAGCTTGATCGAAAATTCGACGAGATACGAAATATCGTCATCGAGGCGGATAAGCCGTCTTTATCTCCGAAAGCGAACAAGCTGAAAATGCGGCTGGAAGCGCTCGGCACGCAGATAGACAATCTCGTCGGCAAGCTCGCCGAGACCTCCGAGGCGATAGGAGAAGTTCTCGAAAAAAAGCTCGAAGCGCTTATCGCCGAACGCGCGGAAACGCAGTCGGAGCTTGACAAGCTCGGCGATACAAGACCGAAGCTCGCTTACGCGGACGTTATAGCCCTGATAAGCGAGTTCCCCGAAATGCCTATCGAGACCAAGCGTGAGATAGCTCGGCAATTTATAATGAAAGTTCTGCTGTGGGAGGATAAGATAGAGATAGTCTGGAAATTCTGATATAAAAAATCGCAATGTGCTTTTTACACATTGCGATTTTTTTAGCAGATCATATCAACACGATTTTCGTATCTCAATCGGGCAGGGGCATATAGCTTATACGCGCTCCGTATTGATACGCTCTGTAAGTTGAAGGTATCGTTCCCATATAGAACAAGCCGATCCAGCTTGTTCTGAGATTGTTGGTGCCGCCCGTGACAGTCGCGCACCAGCCCTTTTCGATCGTGTCGGTGACGTCGCCTACGGGGAGAGCCGAATCGCCCGAGGTCTCCGAGGGGATAAAAAGATAATCGTAATCGGGGTCGTATGCGAAAGCCGAGATAAACGCTCCCGATTTTGCGCAGTAGGACAGCCCCGTTTTTGTGTACGGCGCGTCTCCCGTGCTGTCGGTAAAGTCGTGATCCGTTATGTAGATCTGCCCGAATTCGCCGCTCTCGTAATAATGGTTAAGCCCGTCGACATACGTGCAGATGTTGCCCCACAGATTTTCCTCGCCGCGGTAAGATACCGTGCCCGCTTCGGAAACGCCGCTGGAGTCGCCGAGCGAAGCGGTAGAGCCCGTATTAACGCGCGGCATTCCCTGAACCGTTCCCTTGGCGGGCTGGCGTGTTATCCCCGCGCCTATCGCCGTTTGAGCGTTAAAGAACGCATACTCGATAATAAACAACAACTGCGTAGCCGCCAGCATTTGAACAGTCGCCAGCTCCCAATTTTTGCCGCGGTTGTGAGCAAGCTGTCTCGCGTTGGGTCTCGTCATCTGCTGAGACTGTCCCGAGGTGGGAACGCAGCCCTCAAAGCAGGAGAGCTTGTACGCGGTGTAGTCCTTGATAGACGGGTCGTTGGGAACGTACGCCTCGTTCGCGATGTCGTAAAGTCCCGCTTCAAATGCCGACATATAGACTTTATCGACCTCAACGCCGCCGCGAACGAACGCGGGGTGGACTTTAAAGCCCTCTCTCGGCGTGTCCGAAACGTAGTACCGCGCCTTGCGGAGATGATAGCCGTCCGCGCCGTTTATTTTCTCGGTCTTGAGCGGCACTACCTTATAATAAAAGCGCGGCTGCTCGACCATTACCTGTCCGTTGGAGCCGTCCGTTTTAAAGTCTCTGTCGCCGAAATATGCGTTCACCGTGCCGTCGTCCGAGAGGTTGCAGCGCCGTCTGCCGCCGTAAGCGCGCAGAGCGTTGAAGTCCGAGCCCGCGCTTTTCCCGAAAGCTCCCGCGAGACGTGTGAAAATGTTGTTTTCAAAATCGACCTCAACGCCGAAAATGTCTCTGTCCGTGTATCCGATATGCTCGGCAAGGAAAGCGTTGAGCGCGTCGGCGTATTCCTTGGCGGCGGCGAGCACCTCCGCGCTCTTGCCGTCCGCGTACTCGTTGGCGGAGTTGAGAATATCCGCGCTTTTGCCGTCCGCGTATTCCTTGGCGGTATCGAGGATCGAGGCGGTCTTTTCGTCCGCGTATGCTTGGGAAGCGCCGAGCGTTTCCGCGTTCTTGCTGTCGGAGTATTCTTTAGCCGTATCGAGCGAAAGCGCATTTTGGGTATCGGCGTAATTTTTGGCGGCGGCTAATGTCTCCCTGTCCTTTTCGTCGACGTAATCCCACGAAGCGCCGCTTCCGTCGCCGCCGCCAACGGCGGACATCACCGAGGCGGTGGTCTTGGTTATCTTTTCGTCGGTGAAGTTTACTTGAACCTTTCCCGTGCCGAGCAGATAGACCGTGCCGTGAGTTCCCGTCAGACCGTCGAGCGCTCCCGAGGGTATCGCGATAACGTTGTCCGCGTCCGCCGCCACACCCGCGGAATTCGAGGCATAGACCGTGCTCATACCGAAGTTGTGTATCTCGGCGTTATCGCCGTCGGGTCCCGAGACCTTGATCTCGGAGCCGTTCAGAATTACCGTTTTGATCATAATATGTTCCTCCTTGTTAGTTCTTGATGAAAAGATACTTCCTTTCGAGAAATCATATTAACATTCACTTAACTGCATTTTACTGCATATATTTTTTGACCGCATACGGAGCGCTTTCCCATCTGTATCTAACGGCGACAGTATAGACTGGAAAAAGCCGTCGGCGGAGCAGATAAAAAAGAGGGTGCTGAAAAACACGAAGTCGGGTTCGATACTGCTGTTCCATAACGACTTGGAGAACACGACCGAAGCGCTCCCCGATATTCTGAAAACGCTGAGCTCGCAGGGGTATGAGTTTGTGACGGTCAAGGAGATGATATATCACGACAATTACACGATAGACGCAAACGGAAAGCAGATAGCGGCGAGCCCGAGCTCGATAAGTCCGAGCGCGGATAAGATCGAGGACGTTCTCGCGCAGTATTCCGACAGTCTGACGGCGGCGGGCGTAACGGAGGAGCAGATAGAGGCGGCAGTAGCGGCGATAAAGCGCGGCGACCTGAGCTCCCTCCCCGCCGAACTCCGCCCCCTCGCCGCGGAGGTAATGTCAAGAGCAACCCAGTCCACAACCTCGTCGACCACATCAACAAGCAGCACAACAAGCACCGCACAAAAATAAAGCCAAAGCAAAGAGCAACAAAAAGTCGGAGCAGGCGCATGGCACGATTTTTCCGGTTTTGCGCGAAGCGCAAAATTGAATTGCCATTAGGGCAATTCAAAGGAAAAATTGTGCAGGCAAAGAGCGCTCACGGTGCCACGCGAAGCGTGGTGCCGCGAGCGCCTTTGCCAGTTTAAAAATCCCCTCGGCAAGCCGAGGGGATTTTTAAACTGGCGTCGCTGAGGGGATTCGAACCTCCGACCTACCGCTTAGGAGGCGGTCGCTCTATCCTGCTGAGCTACAGCGACAAAATCTTGACCTATTTATTATAACACCTTTTTTGTAAATATTCAATATGAAAGAAATTTTTTATGCAAAATTGCCAAATAATTGCAGTCGGCACGGGTCGATTTTAGAACGCACTGTGTAAAACAAACGAAAAAAATAAAAAGATTTAGATAAAATGCATATTGACTTTATCGTCTTGAAATGTTATAGTTATACTAAGGGCGATAGTAGGCGAAGTGTGCCGTTGCGCCCAACGAGATTTATTCCGCGTATATGCGGATAAGGTTTATTGAGGAGGATTTATTTTATGAAGTTTTCAAAGATTGCTTCGGCTGCTGCTGCTATCGCTGCTGCCGGAATGATGACTGTTTCTGCTAGTGCTCTTTGGGTGCCCGTAAAGGATAAGGCTGAAAAGCTGCATACTGCGGTTGGCTCCAGCTGGATGGTAGTTCCTTTTTTTGATGGCGTAGCAGAGGCTGACCAGGGCAAGCCCGTAGGTGGAATCGATGGTCTTGATTATTCCAAGATCTCCAAGATTTCCTGTACTTTCTCCGTTGCTGAAGAGGACAGAGATTTCTGGGACGGCGCTATCGGCGGTGCGTTCGTTCTGTCTATTAACGGCGGCGACCTTGGCTGCGACGACCACAAGAGCGATAAGTACGACACTTACAACTGGCCCGCTCAGGAGTGGTGGGGCGTAGTTGATGAGGATCTGGATATTGTAAGCGCCGGAGATGATAAGATCAGCGCCGTTAAGGTTGGCGATTACACCTATAAAGTAACGTCCAATGCTTTTGAGAATCCCCTTGCAAACGGCGACGCTAATGAGATAGGTCTTATTCAGGTCGCTATGGCCGATTACGCAGGTACTGCACTGTGCCAGTGCCAGGTTGATAAGGTTGAGCTTCTGGACACTTCCGATAATGTTCTTGTAACATTCGACGGCAAGGGCAACTACACTCTCGGCGGCGGTTCTTCCGCTCCCGCTGCAACCGACAACACTCCTTC
The DNA here is from genome assembly GCA_014799395.1 of Oscillospiraceae bacterium. Classification (GTDB taxonomy): domain Bacteria; phylum Bacillota; class Clostridia; order Oscillospirales; family Ruminococcaceae; genus CAG-115. Next base: position 30,977 of record JAAVID010000006.1, read on the forward strand.
TACCCCTGCAACCAACGTTGACACCGGCGTTGAGGGCGTTGCTACCGTTGTAGGCGTTGCTGCTCTGGCGGCAGGCGCGGTTGTTCTCTCCAGAAAGAGAAAGTAATTTTTGCCTCCTTAAATGTCTTGAGGGATATTTGAGTATAAATGTCCGGTTATCCCCGCTGTTATGCAGCGGGGATAACTGTTTTTATTTTTTTCAAAATTTTTTAAAATTTTCCGAAACTTTTTTCCTGCTTCCGATGACTACTGCTATGAACGGAGAAAAAACCGCAGGAAGTTAATCCGAACGGTTGATTTTGAAGTTTACACACAGAGGAAATATAAATAGACAGAGAAAGAAAATGTTGGGGTAAGATATTAAAAAATCCCATGGGGTGCAAAAGCCCCCGCAATCACCACAGCCGCGAAAGCGGCAAAAGTTCCCGAAATTGCAGCGTGTATCAATGCCGAAGCAGCCGCCAATGGGGAACGGCGGTCTCAAGTGTTCCGCGGCAGCGCAGAAAGCGCAAAAGTGCAGACAGCGCAGAGACGGAAAACGAGAGCGGCAAAGATAAATGCGGCATAGACCGAAAGTTCGGACGGCAGCTCCAAGGAACGCTTCGAGGACAGACAACAACTCCGGCGAAAGCGGCGTGGGCTCGGCGACGAGCGGAAATTCGCCGCCGGCAATGTAAGACTAATCGCCTTGACAAATGCTCCCGCAGTTATCGCAGGCGCAGCTGTTATTGCCGTTAAGAAAAATTAAGTTGAAAATTCGGGAATTTAAACTTAAAAAAATCGCTCCGAGAGCGGCGCGTCGTTAAGTAAAACCGAAAGGTTTTACGGCGATGAAGTGTGAGTTTTCACGTTACGCCAAATTTCGGGGCGGTTTTTTGTTTATATTTCCGAATTACGCTGTTGATTTTTTTACAAAATCACCAAAATGTACAATAGTTATTGACATAGGTTGATTATTTTGTTATAATAAAGTGAGATATATATTCAGCTAATTTGTTGTGGAAAGGTGGATATTACTGTGACAAAAAAGCAGAAATTCGGGCTTAAAAGATTTCTTTCGCTCGCAATGTCGGCGGTGACCGCTTTGTCTGTAATACAGGCGGGCGGCGGAGCTATGGCTTACGCGCAGGATAACGGGGAGGAAGAGGAAGTCACTGTCGATAACCTTAATATTGTCAGCAATACAAACGCTTACAAAAATTATATAAAAAGGTATTCCGACGCGGCAAAGCCTATGGAGGAGATCTCCGTCGATATGACAAAGTTCTCCGCGACCGACGACGCGGGGTGCGCGCTTGTCGACTTCGAGGGCGAAAAGGACTGCGTTTCGTGGCCCGAGAGCAGGGGAACTGTCTCGTGGGATTTTGAGGTAAAAACCGCGGGTCTTTATAATATGGAGATGTTCTATTACCCCGTTGCGGGCAATAACACCACCGTAGAGGTGGAGTTGATGATCGACGGAGAGTCGCCGTTCGACGAGGTAAGACTTGTAGAGCTTGACAGATACTGGCGCAACAAGACCGCTGGTATCCAGTTCGACGCGCTCAACAAGAACCAGAAGCGCCCTCCGCAGGTGGAGTACGATTGTTGGGTAACTTATCCGATAAAGGATAAGGACGGTCTTATCAACACGCCGTACTATTTCTATCTTGACGCGGGTAAGCATACGCTTTCGCTCGGCGCGGTCAAGACAAATATCTATATGAAGAATATCCGTTTCTACAACTCCGAGGAACTGCCCTCTTACGCGGACATTAAGCCCTCGCAGACGGAGATCGACGAAACTCCCGCATTGACGGGCGGCGAAGCTATCCTCGTTGAGGCTGAAACGCCGAAGTACACCACGTCGTCCACGCTTTACCCTACATACGACCGTTCGGACTACACGATAAGCCCCTCGCACCCCGTAAACAAGCGCTACAACACGATCGGCGCGGATACATGGAGCAAGGCGACTATGACTACCGTGTACGAGGTCACGGTTCCCGCGGACGGCTGGTACAACATAAATATGAGAGTTCGCCAGAGCACCATGCGCGGATTTTTCTCGAACAGACGTATTTACGTCAACGGAGTGGTTCCCTGCAAGGAGCTTGACGATGTTAAAATACAGTACAGCCCCAAGTGGCAGACGGTAGAGCCTAAGACCGCGGACGGCGAGCCTATTTACGTAAAGCTCAACGCGGGCGTGAACACAATAGCGTTCGAGGCTATTCCCGGCGACATCGGCGAGGTTATGGAGCGTCTGGACGACATCGTTTACCAGATGAACTACTATTACAGACGTATAGTAATGATAACCTCCACCGACCCCGACGAGTACAATGACTATTACATTCAAGAGCAGATACCCGAGCTTCTCCCGTTCTTCAAGTCGACTATCGACTCGCTTTACGCGGAGAAAGAGGGCATTGAGAAGCTGACGGGCTCGGGCGGTTCCGAGGCTACCACGCTTCAGACAATGGCGGTCATCTTGAATATGGCGGTCAAGCACCCCGAGGATATTCCGATGATGGTTTCGTCCAGAGGTTCGGGTATCCGCGACCAGATCAACTCGCTTTCCGCGTGGATGAGAGATTACCGCGGTCAGCCGCTTGAAATGGACTATTTCGAGGTAAAGACAGTTCACGATAAGTACAGAGATTCGAAGTCTAATTTCTTCAGAGCGCTGGCGTTCAACTTCCAGTCGTTTATGGGCTCGTTCTTCGAGGACTACACCTCGATCTCCGAGAGCAACTCGAAGTCGCTGAACGTCTGGGTTTCGCTCGGACGTGACCAGGCAACCGTTATCAACGAGATAGTTGCAAGTGAATACAATCCCGACCATACCACGCAGGTGGGTATACGCCTTGTACAGGGCGCTATCCTTGAGGCTACGCTTGCCGATAAGGGACCCGAGGTCGCGCTGTTCGTCGGCGGCGACCAGCCTGTCGTATTCGCTTCGAGAGGACTTGCGGTCAACCTTAAAGAGCTCCCCGGCTATAATGATATAATGAAGCGCTTCCCCGAAAATATTTCCACGCTTTATTCGTATGAGGACGGCGTTTACGGACTGCCGCTTACCGACAGCTTCCCGATGCTCTTCTACCGTACCGACGTACTTGAGGAGATAGGTCAGAAGCCGCCGGAGACCTGGACGGAGCTTATCGAAATGCTCCCCGACCTTCAGAGAAAGTATTTGCAGGTAGGTCTTATCCTGCCGTCGAACATCTCTTCGCAGGTATTTGACGCGGGCAACACGTTCGTACTGCTGATGAACCAGACGGGTCAGAGCTTCTACAATGACGATCTCACCGCGACTACTTTCGATACCGAGGCGGCGGTCGAGGCGTTTACACAGTGGACAAAGTTCTATACGGTATTCGACTTTAAGCAGACCTACGACGCGTTCTCCCTGTTCAGAACAGGTGAAATGCCGATAGTAATGCAGAACTACGCGACATTCTACAGCCAGTTGTCCGTCGCGGCTCCCGAGATCAAGGGCTTGTGGAGCTTCACGCACGTTCCCGGCTCGATGAGGACCGACGCGAACGGCAATCAGGTTCTTGATTATTCCGCGAACTCCGGTTCGGCGGGCGCAGTCATTATGAACAGCTGCTCCGACGTGAACGCGGCTTGGGATTTCCTTACGTGGTTCACCTCCACGGATGTACAGGTCGAGTACGGCAAGACCATCGAGGCTGTTATGGGTCCGCTCGGACGCTATGATACCGCAAACGTTGAGGCGCTTTCAAAGCTCAACTGGTCTACCGCGGAATATGAGAAGATCTACGATCAGATGCAGAATTTGAAAGAGGTTCCGATCATTCCCGCTTCTTACGCTGTAACGAGAAACGTTTACAACGCGTTCAGAGCTGTCGTCAACAACAAGAAGTCACCGCGCTTCCAGCTTTCGTCTTACAACCGCGACATCAACGCCGAGATCGTAAGAAAGCTCGAGGATCTGGGTTATACTATTGACGACGACGGTCATATTGTGCGGTAACCGTTTGAGTTTACCTATTAAATTTTAGGAGGAATCAGCTTGTTCGGTAAAGAAAAATCACAATATATCGAGGACAGCAAGTTTCGCTATACAATGCGCGAGATGAAGAAAAACTCCAGCGCGTACGTCCTCGCTCTGCCGTACTTCTTACTGTTTTTGGTCTTTACGGCGATCCCCGTATTGATCTCGCTGCCTGTTGGCTTTACGAACTTCAATATGGCTCAGTTCCCGAAGTGGACGGGATTATCCAACTTCTACACGCTGTTTTTGGCGGACGACGTATTTCTGATAGCTATTCAGAATACGCTGGTATTCGCAATCATCACGGGACCGGTGAGCTACATTATGTGTTTCCTGCTCGCGTGGCTCATCAATGAGATGCCCGGTCCGCTGAAAACCGTGTTCACTTACATTTTCTACGCGCCTACGCTCGCGGGCAACATCTACGCGACCTGGCAGCTCATCTTCTCGGGCGACGCGCAGGGTCCGCTCAACTCCGTGCTCATGAACCTCGGCATTATCAGAGGTCCGCAGCAGTGGCTGACCGACTCGCGCTACATACTGATGTGCGTTATCATCGTGCAGATGTGGATGTCGCTCGGAGCGGGCTTCCTCGCGATACGCGCGGGTCTCCAGGGTATCGATAAGGCGGGCTACGAGGCAGGCGCTATCGAGGGTATCAAGAACCGCTTCCAGGAGCTTATCTACATAACGGTCCCCGCAATGGGTCCGCAGCTGCTGTTCGCGGCGGTTATGCAGATCACCGCTTCCTTTACGGCGGGCGATATTGGCAGATTTTTGACGGCGTTCCCGTCGACGGACTATGCGGCACATACACTGATGACGCACGCGTTCGACTACGGTTCGATCAGATTTGAAATGGGCTACGCTTGTGCGGTCTGCTTCTTCCTGTTCGTTGTAATGCTGCTTGTAAACAATGTTATCCGCAAGGCAATGGGCGGAATACTCGATACATAAGGAGGGCTTTGATATGAAGTTTCTGAAAAAAGAGTTATCCGAGGAAAATATTTGCGAAAAGGAGTGTTCCTGCCCTATGAAGTTGTTCGACAGTGAGCTTATGAGAGTGCTTGCCGTTGGTATGTTGGCGATACTGGCTTGCTCCGCAATTACTGCTCTCGCAATGCATACAGTCAAGAGACTGACGGGAGAGGAGGACTTCACTTGCGACTAATTAAGAAAAGAAGAATGTGGGGCGGCTCCCGCGGCGGCGACATCGCGATATTTATCCTCCTCGCGTTGGTCGGCGTATTTATGCTGTTCCCGATCTATTTCTCGATCATTCAATCGATAAAGCCCGTGGAGGAACTGTTCCTGTTCCCGCCTAAGCTGTATGTTCAGCGTCCGACTACGCAGTCGTTTGAGGATATGCTGAAGGTAGCGGGCGGTATGGACGTTCCGTTCTCGAGATATGTGTTTAACTCCGTATTCGTTTCGGTAGTCGTTACCGTTGCGCAGCTGCTGTTTGCGTCCTCCGCGGCGTATGTGCTGGCTAAGGTAAAGGCGCCCGGCGTTAAGGCGATGAACAAGATCATCGAGATAGCGCTGCTGTTTACGTCCTCCGTTACATATATCGTACAGTATATCGTAATGGCGAATATGGGTCTTATCGACACCTACTTTGCGCTTACACTGCCCTACATCGCTACTCCTATGGGCTTGTTCCTTATGAAGCAGTTTATGGGTCAGATACCCGAGTCTATGATAGAAGCGGCAAAGCTCGACGGAGCTTCTCACCTGAGAATTTGCTGGCAGATAGTAATGCCGAATGTAAAGCCCGCTTGGTTGACGCTGATGATATTCGCGTTCCAGGGAGCTTGGCAGATCACGGGTTATCTGTTCGTATATTCCGAGCAGCTGAAGCCTATCCCAATCGTAATGCAGCAGATAGCGGCTTCGGGTCTTGCGAGAGCGGGCGTTTCCTACGCTACCGTCGTAGTACTTATGCTGCCGCCTATGATACTGTTCCTTATTTTGCAGAGCAACGTTGTTGAAACAATGGCTCATTCGGGTCTTAAGGACTGACGTTCGATTTTACTTACGAAAGGATGATTTCGGTGCCATCAATTAAACGCATCGCAAGACGGGTCGTGTCTGCTGTTCTGGCGGCGGCTATGTTGTGCACAAGCGTTACAGCGTTTGCAGACGAGCCGTATACGGGCTATAACTACGACTGGTGGGGCGATCCCGTTCCGTCGCAGAACGGCTACGTTGTCGACAGGGTCGTTTCGGGTATGGATATAGGCTGCGGTCAGTTTACAAATCCCGCCGACCTGTTTTTCGATGATAACGAGAACCTTTATATCGCCGACAGCGGTTATATAGGCAATTACGACGCAAAGGCCCAGAAAGGGCGTATCGTCGTTACCGATAAGGACTTTGATCTTTTATACTCTGTTGAGTATCTCGATTTCTCCGACAAGCAGGAGTGGATCGGCGAGAGACAGGCGCTTGTAAACAGCGGAAGTCTTGCCGAGGATCGTTTCGCAAAGGAAACGAACATCTACTTCAACACCCCGACGGGCGTGTTTGTCGACGAGGACAACGTTTACGTTGCCGACAGTGAAAATGAGCGCGTTGTGCAGTTCACCGTCGAAAAAGACGCGAACGGAGTAGGCTTCGGAAAGGTTCGCGAGGTCTTTACGAGACCCGGGGATATTTACTACGACGCGGGCTCGACGTTCAGACCAGAAAAGGTGCTCGTGGACGCGGCTAAAAACGTTTACGTCTGCATTACGACCATTACGAGAGGCGCGGTCGTATTCTCGCGCGAGGGCGAGTTCAACGGCTATTACGGCGCTAACCGTGTTGAGAAAACGGGCGAGGTAATTCTGAATGCTTTCTGGAAGCTCATTATGACGACCGAGCAGATCAAGCGTATGAAGAGAAGCGTCCCCGTTGAGATCACCAACTTCGATATCGACGACGACAACTTCGTTTATACCGTAACAAAGAATAAGAATTCCGATACGGACACGCTGAAGAAGATGAACTCGGCAGGTACGAACATCTTCATCAACCTCGGCTATAACGAGTACATTTTCGGCGACGCGCTTACCAAGTACTACCGCGGAACAACGTACAGCTCGCAGATATGCGACGTTGACGTCGGTCCCAACGGCGAGATAAATCTGCTGGACCTGCAAACGGGTCGTGTGTTCCAGTATGACGACGAATGTACGCTGATGTTCATATTCGGCGGAAGCGGCGACCAGAAGGGCACGTTCACGACAGTAAACGCGGTCGAGAGCGTTGGAACCAACGTATATGTGCTCGACAGCAGAAAGAGCTCAATTACCGTGTTCAAGCGTACCGAGTTTGGTTCGATAGTACACGAGGCTATGTCCTTGTTCAACGCGGGCAAATACAACGAGGCTATGGAGCCCTGGAACGAGGTGCTTCGCCGCGATTCCAACTACTGGATGGCGTATATCGGTCTCGGAAACGCTTACCTTAACGCCAAGGATTACGACAAGGCAATGGATTACTTCTATATGCAGTCCAGAAGCGGTTATTCCGACGCGTTCAAGAGCTGGCGTATGAACTTTATCCGCGAGAACTTTACGCTGTTTGCGGTCATTATCATTGCGATATTTGTCGCGATCTATGTGATCTCGACGGTAAGAGGCAAAACGAGAGCGAAAAAACGCGCCGCGGCGGACAAGATACTCCGCGAGCAGCAGAAGAAAGAGGAGGGGTAAGCAATGCGGTTTGATTTGGATCTTCCTGCGTGGAAATGGCCTTTCTACATTATGCGCCACCCCTTTGAGGGTTATGAGGATCTCCGCTGGAAGAAAGCGTACAATATGAAGGTGGCTATGTTCATTGTTGTGCTGTTCTTTATCGTCAGCGTGTGCGATCAGCTTATGACGGGCTTCCTGCATAACCACGCTATGACAAAGGTATTCAACATAGTTCCCGTTGTTATTCGTTCTATCCTGTTATTCGTTACCTGGGTAGTCGGAAACTGGGCGCTGTGTACGCTTTTCAACGGCGAGGGTACGATGAAAAATATCTGCGTTAATACGGCATACGCGCTTGTTCCGTATATCATAGGCAGAATTGTAAACATTATCCTCTCCAACTGCCTTACAATAGATGAGGCGACGTTCCTTACATTTGTAAATATCATTACGGTATGTTACAGCGTACTGCTGCTGATATCGGGAATGAAAACCGTTCACCAGTATAATTTCTGGCAGACGATAGTTTCAATGGTGTTTACGATAGTGGCAATGCTTATCATCATAATTCTGGCAGTGCTCCTTGTATCGCTGTTCCAGCAGGTTTATCTGTTTGTTTACGCGGTATATACCGAGCTGCTTTACAGAAATCCGAGCCTGTCCTCCGCGGCGCTGATAACCATAATGGTAGGCGTGGTCGTGGCGGCAATTGCTATCATATGCGTCGCGTATACTTTGTACGAGAAAGCACAGCTCAAGAAGGAGCAGAAGAAGCTGCGTTAAATAGTTTTAAGATGGTGGTGTAAAAATGCTGCAATTTCGCAAGAAAATAATGATTTCCGCGCTTTGCGCAGTTATGTTGGTAACAACGAGCCAAAGCGCATGGTCTGAGGCGACGGACAATACCGAGGCAACACAGCCCGCCGAAACCGACGGCGCAGCCGATAACGCGGCTGACGGCGCGGAGGACGCTGCTCCCGTACAGGCGTCGATAACCGAGGCGGAGGCGCTTGCCGCAATGACGGAATGCGCGTCCACTTCGACGCTGAAAATGTACGTCGACGAGATGACGGGTTCGTTTGCGGTGGAGTGTCTTGCCAACGGCGAGATAATCTGGAGCAATCCGTATAACGCCGATTTCGACCCCAACACGAGAAGCGCGCAGCTGAAGGCTCAGCTCAAGTCGGCTATGACGATAAATTCCGTTAAGGTAACCGACAGTGATACGCCCGTTACGTTCGTGCGTTCGGCTTATGAGGGCGAAACTATGGTGGAGCTTACAAGCAACGGCTTTAAGGCGACGGTCAATTTCCCCGAGCAGGGAATTACGGTTCCGTATTATGTAACGCTCACCGACGATCATTACGATGTTTCCGTAGCGCTTGACGAGACTTACGAGGTCGAGATGGAAACGCCAAACGATACGACCGAGTCTACGCGCTCTATCGTTGATCTGAGCTTGTTCCCCGCGATGAATGCCGCGTATCTTGACGAGGAGGGATATTTCGTTATCCCCGACGGTTCGGGTGCGGTTATCAACTTCAACAACGGAAAAACTTCGTCGAACAAGTATTCACAGAAGATATTCGGTCGTGATTACTCGCTCTCGCAGGAGAGAGCGCCCAAAAAGACCGAGCAGGCTTATCTGCCGATACTCGGCGTAGTTAAAAAGGACTCCGCGCTGCTTGAGGTCATCACGGAAGGCGCGGCTTACGCTACCGCAAAGGCGGGCGTAGCGGGTCAGGAGGCTACGGGCTTCAACACCGCGTACTTTGAGTTCGCGGTAAGAGCCGCGGATCAGTACTCGCTCGGCGGCGTAAACGCGGCTAACCTCAAGGCTTACGAGCAGACAAAGGTTCCCGAGCCGAGACTTACGGTACGGTACTACCCGATAGCAAAGAGCGGCGCGACGTATGTCGACGTTGCAAAGCGCTATCAGCAGTATCTGCTTGACGAGGGCTTGATGTCCAAGAAGGCGGATTCCAACACCGCGCTTTACATCGACCTTTACGGCGGCGCTGTCAAGGAGCGTTCCGTAATGGGACTTCCGCTTAAGCTCCAGACTCCCGCGACAACGTATGAGCAGGCGAAGTTAATTCTCCAGGAGCTCAAGAACCGCGGCGTTGACAATATGATAGTTGCTTACAACGACTTTAACACGGCGGGTCTTACCGACAGGATCTCAAATTCCGTTGATTACGCAAGCTCGCTTGGCGGAAAGAACGCGTTCAAGGCGCTCCAGGATTACTGCGTGACCGCGGGAATAACTCTCGCGCCGAACGTAGACCTTACGGAGTTTGAGCGCTCGGGCAACGGTTACTCCAGAACGGGCGCGTCCGTTATCGGTGTTACAAAGGCATACGCAACTCAAAGCGAGTATGAGATAGCTTTTGGCTTACCGCACGACACAAGACCCAACTGGTTTATCCTTACTCCCGCTTATTACAATAAGGTTTACGGCGAGGTCGTTTCCAGCTACTCGTCGGAGGGTATCGGCGCTATTTCCGTCGGAAACGGCACAAGTCTGCTGTACGGCGATTTCAGCGGAAGCGCAAACAAGAAAACCTCCAGACAGCAGGCTGTCGAGAACCTCAAGAAGAGTTACGAGCTCATAAACAGCAGCGGCATCAAGTTTGAGGCTTCCGCCTGCAACGAGTACGCGCTGAAGTATGTTGACAGTATCAGAAATATTCCGCTTTACAGCAGCGGCTTTGATATTACGGATTACGATATTCCGTTCTATGAGCTGGTTATACACGGATATATCCCGTACACCTCCAAGGCGAGAAACGCGAGCGCGAGCGCAGACGAGCTGTTCCTGCTCTCCGTTGTTACGGGCACTCCGCTGCACTACGACTTTATGTACGAGTCGCCGAACACGCTGACCGACTGCAAGTACGAGAAGCTGTTCTACACTCATTACGAGGGCTGGCTTGATGTAGCTGCTGAGGAATACAAGTTCTTTAACGACAATATCGCGAGCGTATCGGGCGCGACTATCACGGATCACAAGTTCCTCTCTTCGAGAGTGATCGAGACAACGTTCGATAACGGCACGGTTCTTACGGCTGACCTTGAAAACTACACGCTGAAAATAAACGGCGCAGAGGTCAAGCTGCCCGAAAAATCTTGGAAAGGAGTGACGACTGCTGATGAGTAAGAACAAAAAAGAAACATCATCGGAAAACACCCCCAAGGTTGAAGAAGCGGTAAAGACCGAGGAAGCCGTAAACGCGGCTGAACAGGCAGTGCAGGAGGCTCCCGTTGTGAAGCGCTCGGCACACAACACCGCCGCTGCCGCGGCATTCAACGCGGCGGGCGAGGATGTCGACGTCCGCAGACAAAAGGGCGAAAAGAGAGAGCGCAAGATAAAGACCAACAAAATACCGTATGAGCGTAAAAAGCATCTGTACGGCTACGGCTTTATCGCGTTATGGCTTATCGGTTCGCTCTGGCTGTTTATTACTCCCGTTATCACTTCGCTTGTATACTCGCTGAGCGACACGACGCTTATGGATAAGGCGGACGCGCTCGCGGCAGGTTACACAAGCGCGGGTATCCGCACGGAGTGGAACAATTTCGCGCACTACATAAAAGCGTTCGCGGGCGACCCCGATTTCCCGAGACAGCTTGTAGAGTCGATAGGCGAGATCATTCCGCAGGCGTTTGTAATTATGATATTCTCGCTGTTTATAGCGATCATGCTTAATCAGAAGTTCAGAGGCAGAACGCTTGCGAGAGCGATATTCTTCCTGCCTGTGCTTATCGCGACCGGTCCTATCATCACCGTAATCAACGGTGATATGGCGTCGCAGGGTATCTCGGGCGCAACGCAGTTCAGCGCGCTGTTCAAGACCGACCTGGTATCGGAGCTTATGGAATTCGTGGGTATCTACAATATCAACCCGAAGTTCACGGAGTTTATCGAGGATCTTACCGCAAACATTCTTAACCTCGTGTGGAACTCGGGTATTCAGATACTGATATTCCTTTCCGCTTTGCAGAATATTCCTCCGTCCGCAAAGGAAGCGGCGAATATGGAGGGCGCGACCGCGTGGGAGTTCTTCTGGAAAATCACTTTCCCGATAATAAGCCCGATGATATTGGCAAATCTTGTTTATACGATCATAGACGCGTTCGTTTCAACGGACAACGACGTAATGACCCATGTTCTTAAGTCGTCACAGCTTGGCGAGTACGGTTATTCGGCGGCGATGGCGTGGATATACTTCGCGATAATCGGCGCGATACTGGGAATTGTCGTCTTGATAGTAAACAAATTCGTCTTCTACGAGAATGAGTAAGGAGGTGCTTTAATTGTCTGAGAAAATCATTACAAATACCTCCGCAGCGGACAGCGAGCCGAGCAAGGATAAAAAGCACTACCGTGTGACAAACTGGAGCATTATCAAGAATTATGTTCATTACACACCCGAGGAGCGCAAGCACTACACCTACATATTCTGGCGCAGAGTCGGCGGCTGGATATGGCCTATATTCAGAGGCGTGCTCATTTTCGGTCTGGCGTTCGTAATTTTGTACCCGATCATGTATATGATAAGCGCTTCGCTTCGTCCGCAGGCGGAAATGCAGGACCCTTCGGTAATGTGGATCCCCAAAAATGTGCGGCTTCAGAACTTCAAGGACGTATGGGAGGCTATAAACTACCCCGACGTACTTTGGAACACGATACAGCTCAACATCGTAGCCTCGGTTCTCCAGGTTGCGTCGTGCGCTATCACGGGCTACGGCTTCGCGCGTTTCCAGTTTAAGGGAAAGAAACTGCTGTTTGCTCTGGTGCTTCTGCAAATCATCGTACCGCCGCAGATCATCATTCTGCCGCAATTCAACCTGTTCAGAAATTTCGATATATTCGGCTTGCTGAACGCGGTTACCGGCAGCACAGTAAGCTTTATCAACACCAACTTCACGATGTATATCCCCGCGATTTTCGGCAACGGTATCCGTGGCGGTCTGTTCATTTACCTGTTCAGACAGTTCTTCCGCGGGCTGCCCAAGGAGCTTGAGGACGCGGCGTACCTCGATGGATGCGGTCCGTTCAAGACCTTTATCAGCGTTATGGTTCCGAACGCGGCAAGCTCGTTCCTCACCGTTTTCATCTTCTCGATAGTATGGTACTGGAACGATTACTTCATAAGCTCGATGTTCTTTACGAACTCGCAGACGATCTCGCTGAACATTCTGGGTCTCGCGAATACGATGTCGCTTAAGCTCACGGGCTTGACGGGCAACGCCGTTGACTATATGGTATGGGTCGAGGCAGGCTGTCTTATGGCGATCGCGCCGATTTTGATAATGTATATCTTCCTGCAAAAGTACTTCACGGAAGGTATCGAAAGAGCGGGTCTCGCGAACTGATCTATCGAGTTCGACCGCAAATCCAAGAAATTATCCGTCCTTTTGCAAGGACGGATTTTCTTGACTTTATCCGGAGCGTGTTCACATTAACGCTCAACACCCGTCTTTCGGCGGATTTTTCCGATTGCTGCGTCAAAACTCCTTGAGCGTTTTGCGCGCAGCGCATAATGCGTACATAAAGTACGCCTGCGTCGTAGCGTTTTGCGCAAAGCGCATAATGCGTCCTTGCACTCGGAAAAATCCGCTTCGAAATCCGGGCATTTCGGTTAATGTGAACACGCTCTAAATTTTGTAGTATAATGGGGATATTGAGAGGTGTACAAAATGAGATTTGTTGAAATTTTCAGCGACGGCGCGTGCAGCGGAAATCCGGGTCCGGGAGGGTTCGGGGCGATACTCCGCTGCGACGGCAAGGAAAAGGAGATAAGCGGCGGCGACGCTCACACCACCAACAACCGAATGGAGCTTCTGGGCGTGATCACGGCGCTGGAGGCGCTGAAATTCCCGTGCGAGGTAAAGATAACCACCGACAGCAAGTACGTCGTTGACGGGATAACCAAGGGCTGGGCGGTCGGCTGGCGAAAGCGCGGCTGGAAAAAGAGCGACGGCAAACCCGCGCTCAATCCCGATTTGTGGGAGCGTTTGCTGAATTTGCTTGACACGCATAAGGCGGAGCTCTGCTGGATAAAAGGACACGCGGGGCACGCGGAGAACGAGCGCTGCGACAGGCTCGCCGTTGAACAGCGCGACCGATATGCAGGGAAGTGACCTATGGATAAAATAAATTATCAGCGAAAACTCGACGAGCTGCTGAAAACGCTCGACGGAACGCCGCGCTTGCTGCTGCACAGCTGCTGCGCCCCGTGCTCGAGCTACTGTCTGGAGTATCTGTCGCAGTATTTTTCCGTGACCGACTTGTACTATAATCCGAACATCTCGCCGAAAGAGGAGTTCGACAAGCGCGCGGAGGAGCAGCGGCGGCTTATCGCGGAGCTCCCCGTCAAGAACCCCGTTACTCTTGTCGTTGACGAATACGACCCCGAGGAGTTCTACGGCGCGGTGAAAGGGCTGGAGCAGTGCGCGGAGGGCGGCGAGCGGTGCTTCGTCTGTTACAGGCTGAGGCTTGAACGCGCCGCGAAATACGCCGCGGAGCACGGCTTCGACTACTTCTGCTCCACGCTTTCGATAAGTCCGCTGAAAAACGCGCAAAAGCTCAACGAGATAGGCGCGGAGCTGTCGGAGATATACGGCGTAAAAAATCTGCCGAACGACTTCAAGAAAAAGGGCGGCTATCTGCGTTCGATAGAATTGTCGCGCGAGTACGGGCTGTACCGACAGAATTACTGCGGCTGCGTGTTCTCCAAAAACAACGAAAACGTCTAAACAAAAAACGGAGCGGTTATCCACTCCGTTTTTTTAGTTTACGGTAACGACCTTTAAATTTTTATGCGAACCGTCAAGTTGAAACTTATCTGCGATACCCTCCGTTATCAGAACTTCGGCGTTATCCGTTATCAGTATAACGTCGAAGTTTTTGTTTTCGCGCCAAAATTCGAGAGCCCTCTCCTCGCCCATTACGAACAACGCCGTTGAGAGCGCGTCGCAGAGCCTGCCCTCGTCGGCGACTATCGTCACGGACAGCAGACCGTTGTCGGCGGGATAGCCGCTTGACGGGTCGATTATGTGACAGTAGACCTTGCCGTCAGCGGTGAAATAGCGCTCGTAGCTTCCCGAGGTCACAACGGCGCAGTCCGAGACCGTCAGCACGCCGATGTTCCCGTCGCCCGCGGGGTCTTTAACGCCGAGCCGCCAGTCGGTGCCGTCGGGTTTTGAGCCCACAAGCTGAATGTTTCCGCCGAGGTTTATCAAAGCGGAGGTCACGCCGTTTTCGCGCAGTATGCGCTCCGTCTCGTCGCCCGCGTAGCCCTTTGCGACGGCGCCGAGATCGAGCATCATACCCTCGTCCGTTGAAATGGTGTTTCCGTCAACTTTAACGCGCTCGTGACCGACGTTTTCAAGCAGCGCCGAGATCTCCTCCGGGGAGGGAACGCGGTATTCGTCCGTTGTGAACCCCCATGCTCTCAATACGGGATAGATCGTCGGGTCGAGAGCGCCGCCCGTCCTATCGGCAATATCAAGCGCGAACTTGACAAGCTCCGCCGTGTCCTCGCCGACCTCTCCGCGGTTTATCGCGTAAAGCTCGCTGTTTTTGTTTGTTACGGAGAGCTTCAGCTCAAGCTCGCTGATACGCCGCATAGCTGACTTCACGCCGTCCTCCGCGTTTCCTCCGTAAGCGGTTATGCTCATAAACGTGTCCATTGCGAAAAAGTCTTGGGCGTATTCATCGGGAGCGCTTGAACAAGCGGTCAAAAGCAGACAGAGTATAATAAGTAAAAAAATTTTCGTTTTCATTTTATTCTCCAAAAAAAGATTATAATATATTGTATCACGCGAAAATCGGATTGTCAAGAATTAAAAAAATTAAATTTACCTATTGACAAATACCCCCGTAGGGTATATAATATAAACAAGGGGTGAGCAAATATGGAAAACGAATGTCCGCATTGTCAAAAGCATAAGGAACGCTCCGACGGCGAGTATAAAAAGCTGATAAACCGTCTGAACCGCATTTCGGGGCAGATAAACGGGATAAAGAAAATGGTGGAAAGCAGCGCGTACTGTACGGATATTCTCGTGCAGGTCGCCGCCGCGAACGCCGCGCTGAATTCTTTCAGCAAGGAACTGCTCGCGGAGCATATACGGACGTGCGTTGCGGATAATATTAAAAACGGCAACGATGATGTTATCGATGAACTGGTCGTCACTTTGCAAAAGCTAATGAAATAAGGTGTAAATATGCAGCAATATAATGTTACGGGCATGAGCTGCGCGGCTTGCTCGGCTCGCGTGGAGAAAGCAGTAAACGCCGTTGCGGGAGTGACCTCCTGCTCGGTGAGCCTGCTTACAAATTCAATGGGCGTCGAGGGCGGCGAGCCCTCGGAGATAATAAAGGCGGTCACGGCGGCGGGCTACGGCGCAAGCCTTAAAGGCGCGGAAAAGCAGTCGGGCGAGGACGAGCTTGCCGACAAGGAAACGCCGAAAATGAAAAAGCGGCTGTTCTGGTCGTTGGGCTTTCTGGTAGTGCTGATGTACATTTCAATGGGCGGAATGATGTGGGGCTGGTGGCTTCCGCCGTTCCTCGCGAACGACCATTTGGCAATGGCTCTGGCACAATTACTGCTGACGGGGATAATTATGGTGATAAACCAGAAATTCTTTGTAAGCGGATTTAAGGGAATGATCCACCGCGCACCGAATATGGATACGCTCGTGGCGCTGGGCGCGGCGGCGGCTTTTGGCTACTCGGTGTACGCGATGTTCGTGATGAGCGCCGCGCAGTCGGTCGGCGATCACGAAACTGTTATGAAGTATATGCACGAGCTGTATTTCGAGAGCGCGGGAATGATCTTAACGCTGATAACGCTCGGCAAGCTGTTGGAGGCGCACTCCAAGGGCAAGACCACAAACGCGCTGAAAAGCCTTATGAAGCTCGCGCCGAAAACCGCGGTGCTGATAAGGGACGGCGCGGAAGTCACCGTTCCCGTTGAGCAGGTGAAGATCGGGGACATTTTCGCGGTCAAGGTCGGCGAGAGCATACCCGTGGACGGCGTTATCATCGAGGGCGAAACGGCGATAAACGAGAGCGCGCTCACGGGCGAGAGCATACCCGTTGACAAGATAGTCGGCGACGAGGTCTCGGCGGCTACGATAAATCAATCGGGCTATATCCGCTGTAAAGCAAGGCGCGTCGGCGAGGACACCTCGCTGTCGCAGATAATCAAAATGGTGAGCGACGCGGCGGCAACAAAAGCGCCTATCGCCAAGATCGCCGATAAGGTCTCGGGCGTGTTCGTTCCCGCGGTCATCTGTATCGCGCTTGTGACTATCGCGGTATGGCTTCTTACGGGCAACGGCGCGGGGTACGCGCTGGAGCGCGGCATCTCGGTGCTGGTTATTTCCTGTCCGTGCGCACTCGGACTTGCGACTCCCGTCGCGATAATGGTCGGCAACGGTATCGGAGCGAAAAACGGCATACTGTTCAAGACCGCCGTTTCGCTTGAGGAAACGGGCAAGACAGAGATAGTCGTTCTTGACAAAACGGGCACGATAACGAGCGGCGATCCTACGGTCTACGACGTTATTCCCATCGGAGTAACCGAGGAGGAATTGCTGAAAAGCGCGTTCTCGATAGAACTGCGCAGCGAGCACCCGCTGGCAAAGGCGATAATTTCTTACGGTCGGTCGTTCAATTTTGAGATACAAGAGCCGAGTTCGTTCCAGGTTCTGCGCGGAAACGGCGTTTCGGCGGTGCTGAACGGCCGGCAGTATATCGCGGGAAATCTCCGTCTTTGCGAGACCTACTGCGACATTTCGCGCGAGATACGCGAGACCGCCGAGCGGCTCTCCGACGAGGGCAAAACGCCGCTGTTCTTCTGCCGCGACCAAATGCTTATCGGCATAATCGCCGTCGCGGACGCGGTAAAGCAGGACAGCCCCGAGGCCATCGCGCAGCTTAAAAATATGGGCATACGCACGGTAATGCTCACGGGCGACAATCAGCGCACCGCCGAGGCGGTAGGACGTATCGCGGGCGTTGACGAGGTCATAGCGGGCGTTCTCCCGGGAGGCAAGGAGGACGTGATCAAGGCGCTGAAACGTCAGGGCAAGACGGCAATGGTCGGCGACGGTATCAACGACGCGCCCGCGCTCACCCGTGCGGACATCGGTATCGCGATCGGCGCGGGCTCGGATATTGCCCTTGACGCGGCGGACGTTGTGCTGATGAAGTCGCGGCTGTCGGACGTTCCCGCGGCGATACGGCTTTCAAGAAGCACGCTGCTCAACATCAAGGAAAATCTGTTCTGGGCGTTTATTTACAACGTTATCGGCATACCGCTCGCGGCGGGCGTGTGGATACCGCTGTTCGGCTGGAGATTGAACCCGATGTTCGGCGCGGCGGCAATGAGCTTATCGAGCTTCTGCGTCGTGACTAACGCGTTAAGACTGAATTTCACAAAAATTTACAGCGCAAAGCACGACCGCAAATTAAAAGCTAAAAAAAGCGGAAAACCGCTTAATAATAAGGAGGATATTACTATGGAAGTTACTATGAAGATCGAGGGTATGATGTGCGGTCACTGCGAGGCAACCGTTAAAAAGGCGCTCGAGGAGCTGCCCACCGTTGAAAGCGCCGAGGTTTCGCACGAAAAGGGCACGGCGGTCGTAAAGCTGAACGCCGAGACCGATTTCGCGGTGCTTAAAAAGGCTGTCGAGGATAAGGAGTACAAGGTCATTGCGTAACATCGCGTAAGCAAAAGGCTTGGGGCAGACACCCTAAGCCTTTTTACGTTATCAACAGATAAAAAAATCCGCTCCCGGAACATCTCCGGGAGCGAAATTTTTTATTCCGGCAGCATATACTTCGCCTTGTACAGATTAAACTCGTTCATAAACTCGGACTTGTCCAGACGTTTCAGCTCGTTCATATACTCGTGAGTGTCCATACTGTTTTCCTTGATCTGGATAAGGCAGACCGCGATATTTGAGCAGTGGTCGGAAACGCGCTCCAGATTCGTCAGCAGGTCTTGCAGGATAAAGCCGAGCTCGATGGTACACACGCCGTCGCGCAGGCGCTTGACGTGGCGGTTTTTCATCTCGGTGCGCAGACCGTCGATAACGTCCTCAAGCGGCTCGACTTCCTTTGCGCGTACAGCGTCAAAGGAAATAAACGAGTTTATCGACATCTCCAGTATCTCCGTGACCGCCTTTATCATAATGCCGACTTCCTCCTCGGCGGCGGGCGAAAAGCGGACTTTTTTGGTGTGCATTTCCTCGGCGGCTTCCATAATGTTTACCGCATGGTCGGAAATTCGCTCCAGATCGCCGATAGTGTGCAAAAGATTTGACACTACCTGACTGTCGCTTACCGACAAGTCCTTTGAGGATATTTTGAGGATATACGAGCCGATGTTGTCCTCGTAAATATCTATCGTGTCCTCGTTGTCTATGACCGCCTGGGCGATCTCCTTGTCGTATTTCGTCACCAGTCCGAGCGACATAAACAGCGTTTTCTTCGTGAGCTTCGCCATTTTGAACGCAACGTTCTTGCACTGCTCGATAGCGACGGAGGGCGTGTTGAGGAAACGCTTGTCCAGCAGCGGAACTTCGCTGTCCTCGTCGCCGGGCTTATCGCGTATGGTAAGGCACGCGAGCTTTTCGAGCTGTTTGGTGAACGGCAGGAACAGCAATGTCGCCAGCACGTTGAACGAGGTATGGATGACCGCGATGCCCGTAGACTCAAGCTGCTGATCCATAAACGAAAAGTCGATAAGCGCGTTCACAAGATAAAACAGCGACAGGAACACCACCGTACCGATTATGTTGAAGTACAGGTGAACGATAGCCACGCGCTTTGCGGACTTGTTCGCGCCGATAGCCGAGATAAGCGCCGTAACGCACGAGCCGATGTTCTGACCGAGAATTATGGGCAGAGCTATCTGATAGGTTATCATACCCGTCTCGCGCGCAAGGGTCTGCAAAATACCGATAGACACGGACGACGACTGCAATACCGCCGTAAGCAGAGCGCCGACGAGCACGCCGAGGAACGGGTTGGTAAACATTACCATAAACCGCTGAAAAGCCTCGTTGTCCTTTAAACCCTCTGCCGCGCTCGACATCATATTCATACCGAACATCAGAAGCGAAAAACCGAGCAGTATCGTACCGAAAGTTTTCTTTCTGTCCGATTTCGTGAACATTATCAAAACAACGCCGATTATTGCAAGCACGGGAGTGAAAAAGTCGGGAGTAAAAACGATCATTATGCCGCTGCCCTTTAGACCCGAAAGGCTGAGTATCCAGCCCGTTGCGGTTGTACCGATATTCGCGCCCATAATAACGCCGATAGCCTGCGACAGCTTCATTATGCCCGAGTTTACAAAGCCGACCAGCATAACGGTCGTCGCCGCCGAGGACTGTATAAGCGCCGTAACGCCCGCGCCGAGAGCCACGCCCTTAATGGGGTTCGAGGTCATCTTCTCGAGCCAGTGTTCGAGCTTGCCGCCCGCGAATTTCTCCAAAGCCGCGGACAGCGTGTGCATTCCGAACATAAACACGGCAAGTCCGCCAAGCATTGCCAAAAGATCCTGAACAGTCATATCAAAACTCCTGTTGTATTCGGCGATCTTTCTTTATCGCCGTTCCGTCAAAAAATTTCCTTATATAATCATTATACAGGATTTTTTCGGAATTGTATAGGGGTTTTTTCGGATTTTCAAGATTTTTTCATAGTTAATCGTTTACATTTTCCGAACGCGGGTAAGGGTCGGGAATATCGGTCAGTCCAAGCAGAAAGTCCGCGCTTACATTGTACAGCTTTGCAAGCGTGATGATATGCCTTACGGGTATCTCTTGGTAGTATTTGGAATTTTCGCTTTCATATCTGGTAACTTGACCTTTTGAGGAATTTAGTATTTCGGCAATGTTTTCTTGAGTGTATCCCTGCTGTATACGCATATATTTCAAAATAAGCGGAATAGAAGTTATTTTCATAATATGTCCTCCCAAGCAAAAGTATCTTATAAGATACAATTTGTAAAAAAAGGTCCGAAAATAGGGTTTCCAAAGGGGCGAAGCCCCTTTGGCGGGAGGTTGGGGGCGGAGCCCCCGCACCCAACCCCACCCTCTCAGAGGGTTTTTATACAAGTTGGTATCTTATAAGATAATAATACATCTTATGAGATATGCTTGACAATTATAAAATATGAGAGTATAATATTAAATATAAATGTGTTTTATCTTTTTTGATATTTTAATCACATAAAAGAGAATAAACGGAGGTAAAATATGGACTTTGATACGATCAGCTTATACATCAGATATGCAAACAGCATAAAGGAAATGCAGTTAAAGCTCGACAAAAGCCTTTGCGATATGACCGCAAAGGCTTCATTGCAGGATGACAGCGCCGTATTCAATAGGTGGGCGGCGCTGCTTTTTCTGCGGCTCGACGAACTTGACAAAAGGCTTTCCGACGAGCTGCGGCGCTATGTAAACGAAAAACTGAACGAGGGCGCGGAGGAATACCGAGCCGCGCTCGCGATATTTTCCGCGGAAGATATAAGGGACATTATGATTTAAGAGGATATTATATCCTAAAAAAATTACCGCAAACTGTGGAAATTCAACAAAAATTCTCTAAAATGATATAAATGTTTGTGAAAATCGTGGACATTTCCGAAATAATATGCTATAATAACAATAGAAAAACGGGAAAAGGATACGACGCTCTAATGGCGTTTTTCCCCGCCTTCGGCGGGGAAAAACGCATAAAATAAAGCTATCTGCTTCCTAAAACCCCGACGAAAGCGAGGCGGTATTTATGACTAATAAGGTTATCACAATAACAAGGCAGTACGGCAGCGGCGGACGCGAGATAGGTCAGACGCTCGCGGAACAGCTCGGTATCGAGTTCTACGACAACAAGCTGCTCGACGTTGCGGCAGGAGACAGCGGTATTCACAAATCGCATTTCGAGGAGAACGACGAGAAGCGCTCCAACAGCTTCCTCTATCTGCTCTCGACGACCTACGGTCAGGGCGGCGTTCCGTTTGACGACGCGCTGTTCTTCGCGCAGCTCAACGCCATTCAGAAGTTAGCGTCGGATCATTCCTGCGTTATCATCGGGCGCTGCGCCGATTACGCGCTCCGCGACTTCTCGGGCGTTGTCAACATCTTCATAAGCGCGCCGCTCGAAGTGCGGATAAAGCGCGCCATAGAGGTCTACGGCATAGGCGAAAAGCACGCCGCCGACTATGTAAAGCGCATAGACAAACAGCGTACCTCGTATTACAATTACTACACCGACAAGCGCTGGGGAACTCCCCAGAATTATCATCTCTGTCTCGACAGCTCCGCGCTCGGCATTGAGGGCTCGGTGGTATTGTTAAGGCAGTTTCTCGATGATTTTTATAACAGATGAATTCAAACCGCAGACTTCAGGGTCTGCGGTTTTGGTTTATTTGTAGTGACCTCTGCACTGGGCGCTCTCAATTTTGCCGTCCTTTATTCTGTATACAAGCCTGTTTTCTTCGTCAATTCTTACCGAACACCAGAAACCGTCTTTGTGCTTTAAGACCTCCGCTTTTCCGATACGCGCTTCATCTCCGCGTTCAAGGGATTTGATAAGCAGATTTATTCTTTTGAGAGTTTTCTTGTCTTGGGTAAGCCAATACATATAATCTTCCCAGGCTTTGTCATACCATATTTTAGTCATCGTCAACCTCAATCAGTTCGTGTTCGCTTCCCTCGCCGTTGTCCAAAGCGTCAAACGCTTCGCGAAGCCGCTTTTGATTTTCCTCGGAGTAGAACGGGTCAACGGAGACCTCAAATGGAATACGCCGTTCTCTTACCATTTTCTTGGCAAAAATTGTAAGTGCGGTCGTCATATTTAATCCAAGCTCTTTGCAGGTCTCTTCCATATCACGCTTTAAATCGGAATCCATTCTGAAATTAACGTTTGTCAGCGCCATAACATCACCTCTTTCATTACAATTATAGCACAACGTAAAGATAAAGTCAATACAATAAAGAAAAAACGGAGAAAAATCTCCGTTTTTTTAATTTATCTCTTTCAACGTCTGATAGATCTGCTGCATTTTAATGTCGGTCGCCGCGATAGTTTCCGCGCAGTCTTTGAGCTGTTCCGCCAATTCCGCGGAGACCTCGGTGTCGGTCTTGTATTTCAGCTCGTGCTCGAGACTTGCCCAGAAGTCCATTGCGATAGTGCGTATCTGCACTTCAACGTGGACTTGCTCCTTTTTATCCGAAAGATAAACGGGCGTTTCGATAACGAGATGTAAGCTGCGGTAGCCGTTGGGCTTGGGGTCTTTTATGTAGTCCTTGCGGCTTACCAAATTAACGTCGTCCTGCGCGGTGAGCAGATTTGCGACGGTGTAAATATCCTCGATATAGTTGCAGATAACTCTTACGCCCGCAATATCGTTAAGATTTGCGCGCGCCGCGTCCACATTGAACGGAACGCCTTTGCGACGGAGCTTTTCCATAATGCTCTGCGGCGATTTAAGCCTGTCCTCAATGTGGTGAATGGGATTGTACGAGAATTTGGTGCGGAACTCGCTGTCAAGAATTTCCAGCTTGGTCTTGACCTCGCGTATCGCGGACTCGTACAAATGCTCCAGCTCGATAAAGCGGAACATCTGCTCCATTATCTGCTGCTGCGTATTTTCGGGAAACATCTGCCGAACGGGCTCGAGCTCGTTCGGCGGATTTTCTATTGTTTTCTTTATCCTGTTAATATTCATAAAGTATGCCTTTCACAAAATGATGTTAAGTTAATTATACAAAACAAAATAAAATTCTGCGTTATGACAAAGTGAATATTTCGTGAAATTACATCAAGTTCCCGCGTCCTCTTTCATTCCGTTAAGAAGCGCTTCGATGTCGTCCTGGCTCATTTTTCCGCCCGAAGCCGCAGGCTTTTCCTCGACCGGAGCGGGCTCGGGAGCGCTGTCAAGCGTTTCCTGAACAGCCTCGGCAACGTCGCTGACTGCATTCTCGACCGCGCCGCTTGCCGCCGCCAACATCTTCTCGATGTCGTCCTGGCTCATTTTACCGCCGCTAGACGGCTTTTCCTCAACGGGAGCGGGCTCGGGTTCGGCAACAGGTTGCTCCGTAACAGGCTCGGGAGCGCTTGCCGCCGCAAGCATTTTCTCGATGTCGTCCTGGCTCATTTTACCGCCGCTAGACGGCTTTTCCTCAACGGGAGCAGGCCCGAGTTCGGCAACCGGTTCGGCAACAGGTTGCTCCGCAACAGGCTCGGGAGAGCTTGCCGCAAGCATTTTCTCGATGTCGTCCTGGCTCATCATACCGCCGCTAGACGGTTTTTCCTCAACGGGAGCGGGCTCGGGTTCGGTAACCGGTTCGGCAACAGGTTGCTCCGCAACGGGCTCGGGAGCGCTTGCCGCCGCCAACATCTTCTCAATGTCGTCCTGGCTCATCTTACCGCCGCTAGACGGCTTTTCCTCAACGGGAGCAGGTTCGGGTTCGGCAACCGGTTCCTCCGCAACAGGCTCGGGAGAGCTTGCCGCCGCCAACATCTTCTCGATGTTGTCCTGGTTCATCATACCGCCCGATGATTTCTCCTCAACGGGAGCGGGCTTGGCAGGTTCCTCGTTCATTATATCGGTAAGACCCGATTTGAGCAGCAGAGCTTCTATCTCGTCCGCGGACATAGTATTGTTTGATACGGGCTCGGGCTCGGAGAGAACCGCGGTCACGGTCTCCGCGGGAGCTTCTTCCGCGAATTTTGCCGCCACGTCTACCTTATGCTGATGAAGTATCTCGTTTACGTCCGCGTCGGACTGCGGCGCGGTATTCTCGGGCTTTGCCGCCTCGGGCTGAGCCGCTCCGCCGACCCGGGACATAAGGCTGTTCCAAGCGTTTTTGGCGGTCTCGTAATCGCAGGTGTCGCCGTCGAAGCGCAGCCAGTATGTATCAAACGGCGTAACGCCTCTGGTCTTTCTGATAATATCGTAAACATTATACTTTTCCAGACCGAGCAGAGAAAGCTCTGTCAGCGTAAACGGCGTTCTGTCCTGAAAAACGCGGCAGGAAAAGAAATAATATATATCGGAAATGTCAAGCGGACGGTGTATGGGTGTGATCATCTCTTCCTTATATTTGGTAATAATGCGGCAGGAGACCGTCTGATCGTCCGATATTTCGTATTCCGCGATAGTGCTGTCCTCTTTGAGCAATTCGTATTTTACAGGCAGCGGCAGCTCAAACGAGCGGTTGTCTACCATTCTGTATTTATTGCCTTTAAGAACATATCCCATAATTCCAACTCCTTTATGAAGAACTGCTTAATCCATTATACCATAAATTTATTTTTTTATCAATAGCTAAAAGTCAAGTATTTGCATATTTTTTAATTAGTACCTATAACTTTTACAAAATAAAAATTATCAATTTGTTCAAAATTCATAAAAATTTAAAAAAATGTTAAGAACGTTGGTTTAAGTGTTTACAGAATTGATTTTTTGTGATATAATGAGATATAGCTAAAATTTTCAGCAGAATGGGGAGAACACAATGAAAGTCAAAACGATGATAATGGTCGCGGCTATCTGTTTCGCGGTCATTCCGATGATAGTTTACGCAGTCCTCGCGAATTTTCTTGTAGGACAAGACGCCGACGCGCAGTTCCGCAATGAGCTGAGGAGTATGGCGCAAAATCAGACCTCATCCTTGCAGACCCTGCTGGGTACCGCTAAGTCCGATATTGATACGCTTGCGGCATTTCCCGAGATAAAGACCTCCGCCGAGCAGGCTAAGGCTGTTGACAAGGCGGGCGATTTCATCACGAGATTTGTCGGAGACAGCGCTTCTGTTCGCGATGTAAGCATCGTTGACGAAAGCGGAAGCATTATCCACGGCAAAAACGCGGGCAAGGCTTATGATAATTTTGAGAGCTACTCCGAATACAAGGACGATGTTCTGTATTTCGACGATGTTAACGGAACTTCGGGCAGCGGCGCGGCGATGTTCATCAAGAGAAAAATAGGCAAGAGCACTCTGTTTGTTACTTATGATATTTCCGTTATCGCAAGATTTGCGGACCGCGTAAGCTTTTACAATCAGGGCCGCATTATCGTTGTCGATTCCAGACTTAACTGGTCTTCGGGAACGAATATCAACAACAATCTTGACAAACAGTATACGAACACGGTGGTCGACAGAATAGCTACCCTTACCGAGGGTACGCCTACCGAGGTAATAGACTACACAAACAGCAGCGGACGTCAGCTCGGAACAATGGTAAACGTTGGCGGCGCGGACGGTCTTACGGCTATTGTGAGCTGTCCCGAAAATAAGGGCGGTATGTTCTCCACGGGTTCGCTCTCGCCCATTATTGCGGGCGCGGGTCTGCTTGCGGTCATCAGCGTAGTTGTGGTTATCTTTGTCGCAAAGGCGGTCACAAGTCCTCTCAAGAGGATCGAGGAGACGCTTGAAAAGATCCGCCGCGGCGACCACGAGGCTCGTATCGGCACGGTAAGCACCAACGAGTACGGACAGATGTCCCGCGCATTCAATAACCTTGTTGATGAGATCGTTGTCAGCGAGGACAGATACAGAACCATTTCCGATATGTCGGACAACATCATATTCGAGTGGAACTTCAAGACAAACGAGGTTATGTTCTCCAACAACTTCAACAAGAAGTTCAGTTACCGCGCTCCGTCCGACCACTTCGGCGACAGCTTCCTGCTTAAAGCCAAGGTTCACCCCGAGGACGCGGACAGATACAGATCGGATCTTGACGCGCTTGAAAAGGGCAAGAACTTCGAGCGCAACGAGTACCGTATCAAGAATATCTACGGCGACTTCATCTGGGTTCTTATGAGAACGGCTACCCTTAAGGATAAGGACGGCAAGCCGTTAAAGGTAGTTGGCGTTATGGTCGATATTGACCGCGCTAAGAAGTCCGAGCAGCAGCTCACCGAGCGCGCAAGCTACGACGCTCTTACCGAGCTGTACAACCGTGAGACTATCGAGTCGCAGATCGACAACGAGATCTCGCTGTCCGAAATGCGTAAGTCCGAAATGGCGGTACTGTTTATCGATGTTGACGATTTCAAGCACTACAACGATAATTACAGCCACGCGACGGGCGACCAGGTGCTCAAGTTTGTGGCAAAGACCCTCAGAGACGCGACAGACGGCATTGGCTTCGCGGGCAGATACGGCGGAGACGAGTTTATCGTTATGCTGAGAGACGCGCAGACAAACGATCCCGCGCGGATCGCTCAGACTATCATCGCTGCACTCGACGTCGGTTTTGACGCGGATATCGGCGAACGTCTTACAGTCAGCGTTTCGATAGGTATCGCGGTCATCAAGGACGACTACAACACCCGTGTTGAATACCTCATCGGTAAAGCGGACGACGCGATGTACTCCGTTAAGAAGAGCGGTAAGTCCAACTACGCGTTTATTTAAGCAATTGAACTGCGGCGGTATTCGTACCGCCGCTTTTTGTTGTTTTTTCTGATACAAAAAAATTGTCAAAAAACCTATTGACAAACGAAATAAATTGTGCTATAATAATAAAGCGTTAAATTTGCGGGTGTAGTTCAATGGTAGAATCCCAGCCTTCCAAGCTGGTCGCGTGGGTTCGATTCCCATCACCCGCTCCATTATTGAAGCGCTCGGTCGTTTTGATAACGTTTCACCCGCAAGTGTGAAACCGCAAAAATGCATTCCGTCTTTACGGCGGTTTTTATTTGTTCATCTGCGCCATTAGCTCAGCTGGATAGAGCAACCGCCTTCTAAGCGGTAGGTCGAAGGTTCGAATCCTTCATGGCGTGCCATAATCGAAAAACGCGAAGCGTTTTTCGATTTAGCGTTTTTTGCTCGAATTTCCCTAATGGCAATTCGGTTTTACTTCGTAAAACACGCAAAAAGCCGCGTGTTGATCATCTCGGTGAGATGATTTTTGGCGTTATCGCTGAAATGCTGCGCGTGGTTCGGCACCGTAAGGTGAAGGTAAATATGGTGGGTATAGCCCAGTTGGTTAAGGCGTCAGATTGTGGTCCTGAAGATCGTGGGTTCGATTCCCACTACCCACCCCATACTACCTTAAAGGGCATAGGCATTTTGCCTGTGTCCTTTAAATTTTGGGATATAGCCAAGTGGTAAGGCAAGGGACTTTGACTCCCTCATCTCGTTGGTTCGAATCCAACTATCCCAACCAAATAACAAGAAAACCGCTTTGCTGAGCGGTTTCTTTCTTTATATCCCTAAAAAATCCCTAAATTTCTCTCGGATTTTCATTTTTGGACTATCTGATTAAGCACACTCACAGCCCTTTGAGATTCTTGAGGATAGAGATGACTGTAAATGTTCCAAGTCATCTGGACGTCGGCATGACCTAATCTTCGAGCAACTTCTTGAATATTGATAGAGTTGTTCGCTAATACAGAGGCGTGTGAATGGCGGTAGTCGTGTATTCGTATGTGCGGCAACTCCGCCTCGCTTGCATACTTCTTATTGCGGTTTTCAACAGAACTGTCGCGTAATGGTGTTTCTCCGCCGCATATACGGTAATCCTCCGTAAAGATGTGGGAAACCGCTCGCTGACGTTCCTTGTGTTCGTTGAGTATATCTATCAATGGAGTAGGCATTTGCAGATCGCGAATACTGCCCTTGCTTTTGGGAAGTGCCTCATAATCACCGCTGCCCAGCTTTTGAGAAATACTCCGTCTTATGCAAACGGTATCTCCTTTAATATCGCTCCATTTCAGTGCAGTCGCCTCTCCCTTTCTCAAACCAAGGTAAAACAGAATGTTGAAGTAGACATAATAATCCCAGTCTTTTATGGTATTACAATGACTTTTGGCAACCTCAATGAATTTTAGAAATTGCTCAGGTGTGTAATAACGTAATTTCTTGCCGGGTTCTTCAATAACATTGGAATCCTTGAAAGTTCCCAATGCCGATAAGGGATTTTTTGGAATGTATTCCATTTTAACGGCGTAATTCAGCAAAGCCGAGAGAGCAGTGTATCCGTTCTTCTTAGTGGTCAGCGACAAATCTTGCTTGCTGATCTCAATCTTCCAATTCGCTAACTTCTGCTGCGTGAGCTTGTCAAGTCTGCAATCGCCCAAATAAGGCAATACCCTCTTTTGGAGCTTTGCGGCGGTGCTGACGTGAGAAGTCTTGCGTGTTTCGGTTGCGTGATAAGCCATATATTCATCGTACAGTTCGCGGACGGTCATCTTAGATTTGGCAAGTCCTTCCTTGTTCTCTTTGTAATCAATGGTCAACCGTTTCTCTGTCATCTGTGCCTCTGCCAACCCATAGCACACTCTCTCGACCTGCTTGAACTTCCCGTTTGTATCTTGATAGGAAACTCTTACTCGATAGCCCTGCAAGTTGCCACGCTTTTTATCGATCTTGTTTATAGCCATTAGTCAACACCCTCTTCCTTGAGTATCATTATATCATATTCAGTTAGAGAATGCAAGTGAAATTTATTGAAGAAGGTAGAATAAGGACAACAAGCTCGTGACTTCAAACCTTTGAACAGTCTTGGTAAAACCGTTCAAAAAAGAACAAGACTATAAAATCCGCTCTCGTTTATGATCATTATGCCGCTCGGAGTTTCAAAACTGTCGTTTTGGTAGTTTTGCTTATCCTCGTTGCGTGTCCGAAAAGCGGACGCGCAAAATTGATGATGTTTTGTGCTATTTTCACATAACAAATAAAACTAGAATTTCATATCGCACATAAGCTCTCTGGAACGCTCTACAATCAATTCTATGGTGTTGACAGTGTGGTTTCACGCCTAATAGCAAATGTGCAACAGAACGCAATATACGCGCAAATAGAGCTGTCCTAAATCATCTCTAGCCGCTCGGACTTAGATGTAATAATTTTTTGAGTGATAGTTTTACTCCTACTCAAACTCGATAACGGAATATTGTTGGGTAATTTAATCTTAATTTGAAACGATTCTTAATGGAACATAATGTTCTGCTAAGAAAGGTCAAAGTATGTACAACTCGTTTCTGCCTAAAAGGAAGTGGGTATTAGAGATAAGCCTGATCGTCCACCCAGACGGTTAGGCTTTTTCTACTTGTAGTAAAACTACAACTAGAACTCGATGACGAAATGTTATTGAGTGATTTAATCTCAATTTAGAATAATTCTTAATGGGACATTATGTCCAGTTAGAAATGGAAAGTTTTACGAGTTGTACTTTGAGTACAGCTCGTTTCTATCTATAAAAAGAAAAAGGTTAATGGTCGCGTTTCCCGACCTTTATAATCCTGTGTCTTTGGCTTGCTCGACTGGAACACCCCAAAACTCAACAACGAAATGTTTGAGTGATTTAGTTTCAATCATTCAAACAATGCCGCTAATCCGTGTTCAATAGGGAATAGATTTGACTATGCACCTTGAAATAACTTCTTAATGGGACATTATGTCCTGTTAAGAACCGTTGTTCGTGCTTAAGGAACGGAATCAAATTCCGCTCGTCGATTCTCTTGGTAGATAGCAGGAAACAACTGTAATAAGCGAAAGCGGCTTGTACAACGTGATACTTGCCAAATGAGCCTCGTCAAGGGTGCCTTTCAAAGTGGACACCCTTATGTTGTGAACCTATGGGGTGGTGATTTGCCACCCCAGCACTTTTGAGCTTGCTAAAGTGATTTCCATGGACAGCGTGAGGTGAGTTTGGCTCACTGCATATTCTTAACGCGATCAAGGAGAAACATATCGGCGTTGCACTTTAGCGTGTTAAAAATAGCTCCCCTTTGGGTACGCAGATAGCTCCCCTTTGCCTCCGCAGATAGCTCCCTGTTGGGTACGCAAGCGATTTTGTGAGACCGCGCTACAAGCCACTTCACGAGGGATGGTCTCGCCTAATACGTTTAAAACGTTTAACGCATTTTGCCTTTTAGCGGCAAATGCGTAAAAAGTAAGTTCCCGAAATGCCTGAAAAAAGAAAGCCTTATTCTTCATTCAGCTACTCGAAATACTCCGTGCAATTGACAAACTGGATTCTTAACAGTGGTCAAACCACCATTAAGAAAAATATTTCACACTAATTGGACTATTTGTCCAATTAGCCAATGTTATACAGATGACTTTTAAATTTGAATTGCTTCCAACGAATTTCGTTGGAAACCCACCTTACGCACCTATCGAAACGACACTTTAGCTCGTAAAAGGGAAAGGGTGCCCTGTTTTAGGGCGCTATGTAATACAGCAACCTTGTATTATCTAACAATTGATTATTTATGACGGGATGATTTATCCCATCGTGGTTTGAGTGGGACATTTTGTCCCGGTCAAAACATCAACGGTGAACAAATCGTTCGCCGTCTGACCCGTCAAAACGACGGGTTTCATTTCTATTGCAGTAATCCGTCTGTCCAAAAGTGGACTGGCGGTTTGTGTTATATTAATGAAGAATAACGGAGGAATGTGGGGACTATCCGAAAAGCGGACTAACCCTCCCGTTTTAAGCTCTTAAAAGAACTGTGCGGTTGGGGTGCGACAAAACGTTACCCCACGTCGAACAAAAAACGCAATCCCAATTTAGGACTGCATCAGTATTTCGTCGACTTAGGTCAAATTGTGGATTGATACATTTTGAATTGCTGGAAATCCGTAAGTTAAACCATTCCCCTATTGTGGGGTAGTGGTTTGCTCTCGGGTTCATAACACTACCTAGGGGCGTGGCAGCCTTCGCTAGGCAGTCGGAGATCAGTCCCAAAGTGGACTGCCTAAGTTATATGTGGTAGGGTATTGAGAGTCCGCGCGGCGGACGCTCATTAGTGCTTGGTTACCAGATCCTCGGAATGCAATTCAAGCATATGTTGATAGTGGAGCAAAACCACCGCACTGATTCGGTGCATTGATAGTCCACTTGGAAGACGCTCAAGGAAACAGCACATTTTTTCCTTTACAGGCTCAGATTTTGATATGTTGACTGTGCCAAAATATGTACCTTTTCGATAAAGGCTAACGGCAGTGAAAAACGTTCATATTGACTTTTGGATAAAAATAGTGTAGAATTAAAAGGAGATTTTGATTATGGGGGTAATGTCCAGTGAATGCCTTGATTTGTGAAATGTGTGGAAGTAATGACATAATCAAGCAAAATGGCTGTTATGTTTGTCAGGCTTGCGGCACAAAATACTCGGTTGAAGAAGCAAAAAAGATGATCGGCATTGTAGATGTGTCTGGAAGTACAGTTAAAGTTGATAATTCCGATGAATTATCAAACTTATACCAAATTGCACGTCGTGCCAAAGTTCACAATGATATTGAAAGTGCTATGAAATATTATGAAATGATTCTCATTAAAGATCCATCAAGTTGGGAAGGAAATTTTTTCTCAGTTTATTTTAGAGCAATTCAATGTAAAATTTTAGAAATTGCGACTACTGGTACAATAATGCAGAATTGCATCGAAACAACGTTACAGCTTATCTCGGATAATGTCAGTAACGGTGATGAAAGAAGAATGGCTGTTGAAGAAGTTCAGCAAAAGTCTTACTTTATTTCAAACATGCTTGTTGCTGCCGCAGAAGATTACTATAGTAAACTTGAGGAATCTATGCGCAATCAATACGTTGAAGAATATATTATAATGACCTCAGCTGCAAGTGGTATTGTCGGGGTGTTTTGTAACGAGTTAAGCGAAATATTTGCTGATGATAGTGCGGTCATGTTCCCTTTTGGTATCACTGTTTTGAAAGATCGTATTAAGGGAGGTATAGTTCTTAACTGGGAAGAAAAATATGCAGCTATAATTAGGAAGTATGAACCTGATTATATTCCGCCAAAAAGAGAAAAACTATTGCCTGTTCAAACAACATCTGATGGGTGTTACATAGCAACCTGTATTTATTGGTCTTATGATTGCTCTCAAGTATGGACTTTGCGCAGATTTAGAGATTACAAACTCTCAAAAACTCTTGCTGGAAGACTGTTTATCAAAACTTATTACGCTACAAGCCCCCATTTGGTAAATGCTTTCGGAAAGACTTCCTTGTTTCAGAAGTTCTGGAAAAAGGTTCTTGATAGTTTTATAAAACAATTGATTGAAAAGGGGTATGAGGATACTCCATATTATGATAGATGAAAGAAGGCGGTGAAACATCTTACAAGATGGAATGTGAGAGCTCTTGTGTATATAACAAATGAAAACGAAGGTGTCCAAAAGCAATGGACGCCTTTTTATTTTTGGCAGTAATTTATTCCTTTCGGAGGATCGCAAAATTCGGATATTGTGTTTCGCAATATTTGATACCGAAGAGGAGCGGCACGAATGGCTTGTAAAATGGTTTGAAGAAAATCCCGAAGACAACAACAGCGGAACGGCGAAATTTAAGGATTTCAAGGGATTTGCACTTGATGATATTAACTTTTTAGGCGGTTATTCATTGTTGAGCGGAACGAACGGAGTTTTATTTACGCTTGCATAACTGCAAAGGGCGATGATCTGAAAAGGTTTTCGCCCTTAACTTATTCCATTTGGCTGTATAAAAGGAAAAGCCGAACGGGTACCACTCCGAACGGCTCTTTTTTATTCGGTTTACAATGTGTTTGGTGCGCAGTAAATGACAAAAAAGGAGGACGCTGCCGCGCACATTGTTCGCCGTGTATGCGCTAAATTGATAACACATACCTATAAAGCGTTACCGCCTTATATCAAAAGGGGTTAATCCTCTGTATCCTCAGGAATATATTCCATTATGTCGCCCGGTTGACAATTCAAAATAGCACATACTTTTTCTAATGTTTTAGTATCAACATCACCGCCATTTTTCATTTTGGTGAGTGATGATTGAGATATTAAATTATCTTTTCTGATTTTGTATGTGCTTATTCCTTTTTCTTTAAATAATGCGAACATTTTATCATATTTGAACGGCATAAAATCACTTCCTTTTTTCTATTATAACACATTGTATTCACCGAGTCAAGTGTACAATATGCACCAAAAAAAGTGCATAACTTTGGTTAATTTGCATATTGACTATTCACCGAATAAGGTGTATAATATAATTACAGAAAGGGAAAAACATAAAGCCCAATCTGCATAAACACATTACAGGAGGTTCACAAAATGTTGAACACAAACGAATTGACCGCAAAGGTCAAGCAAATCCGGGAACTCAAACGGATGCAGGAGGAGATCGCCGCCGAGATTGAAACACTCACGGACGCGGTAAAGGCGGAAATGACCGAGCGCAACACTTCCGAAATGGTGGTTGACTGTTTCAAGGTGCGTTGGACGCCCGTAACGAGCAGCCGACTTGATACAACCGCCCTCAAGCGCGAACTCCCCGAGATCGCAGAGCACTACACCAAAGTAAGCGAGTCTAAGCGCTTTACAATCAACTAAAGCGAAAAGCCCTTGCGACTGCGAACCGCAAAGGCTCTCCGAAGTGGTACAGTGTAACACTTACTTACAATTACATTGTACCACGTTTCGGGGAAAAAGTCAACCCTCTAACAGAAAATTTGTGATTACGAAAGGATTTTAATTATGTTGGCATTAGAAGAAATGACCGAGGTAACCCCCGCAATGCGGACAGTAGGCGGATTTATCGAAATTCTGAATGGTATAACCCTCGATGAAACGCTTGATGATGATACAACCGAGGAGCTTTACAGCGCAACCGCTGAGCTTTTCAGAAGGACATTAACGGAGTTGCTCCGCAACCGTGCGCTTTTGCTCTGGAGCGACATTGACAGCGTGAGCGTTCACATTCTCGAATCAAGTGAGGAGTGTAAACCGTGGATTGAGAGTGCCGAGCGGCTTTTTGAGGAATACCCGATTGAGGATACCGAGGATCCAGAGCTTGATCGGTTTAAGCGTGACAACAGATTCGCGCGTGAAATTAGTTTTGAGCAATTCAAGGAGCTTGCAGGGAGCGAGTTTGACAACATCAATAATTATTCCATTTCCGAGACCGGGCTTGAGTACATTTTTGAGGATCTCGCACCGATAGTCAACGCGCGAGCCGAGGGCAGGATATAACCGATTGCAACATACAGAGATAACGCTTGACCCGCACGGGCTGAGCGTTTTTTCTGCATATAAATTGAAATAAAATATGCAGATTTTCCGAAAACTGTATTGACAATCTGCATATAAAATGGTATAATTATATGCAGATAGGAGGGCAAGTTATGAGAACTTTTGACTATTCATTTCTTGAAAGCGGAATGCTCCCGGCTAAATTTGTAAATCTTACAAGCGGTATATATGCGCTTAGAGTATCAGCAGATCAACGCAAAGATGACTATACTAAAATCTTTACGGAGCTTGAAGCGGTTGCCCGTGTGCAGTCCGTTAAAAGTTCAAACGAGATTGAAGGCATTATTACGAGTGATCAACGCATTGCGGAGATTGTAAATCAAAGCAGCGCACCGCTTGATCATAACGAGGAGGAAATTGCCGGATATCGTGACGCTCTCAACATAATTCATACCAATTATGAAAACTTGGATTTTCGGGAAATTGATATATTAAGCCTCCACAATATTCTTCTTTCTTTCACCGGGTACGAGTATGCCGGGCAGTATAAGACTTCGGACAATGTTATTACAGAGATCGACTTAAGCGGCAAAAGAACCGTCAGATTCAGACCCACGCCAGCAGCTCAAACCAAACAGGCAATGGAGCAGTTAGAGCTTGCGTATATGGATGCCAGAAACAATTCAAATATAAATCAGCTTTTGCTCATTCCGTGCGTGATCCTCGACTTTTTGTGCATACACCCATTCAGTGACGGAAATGGCAGAATGTCAAGACTTTTGTCTTTGCTGCTTTTGTATAAGAACGGCTTTGATGTCGGGAAATATATCTCATTCGAGGAACAGATAAACAACTATAAAGCATCTTATTATGACACTCTGAAACGTTCTTCTCAAGGCTGGGAGACAAACGAGAACGATTATTTCCCCTTCGCCGAAAATTTCCTAAGTATACTGTTTATGTGCTACAAGGAGCTTGATAAACGGTTTGCGGTTGTAAACGGTAGGCGTATAACAAAGAAATCACGGATTGAAGCAACTTTACTTGAAAGCTTAACTCCACTATCTAAAGCCGAGATTTGCAAGATACATCCTGACATAAGTCCGACAACAGTTGAGGCTGTTTTGGGCGCTATGGTAAAGGATGGAAGAATCAACAGGATCGGCTCAGCGAGAAACACACGATATATCAGGAATGTATGACACTGATCAATTTAAGGGAACCGCTCGGGGAAAACTGAGCGGTTATTTCTGAGGCAAACGATGTATAAATTTAACGTTTTCAAAAAATGTATAAAAGTGCTTGAAAAAGTCCTTGACAAATCAAGGTAATTGTGCTATGATTGAATTGTATAAAAAAGACGACCATTAAATTTAAACACTTGGAGGTTTTGGCTATGGTTTATGGTTATGCCCGAGTAAGCACGGCAAAGCAGAGTATTGAACGCCAGATCAGAAATATCAAGGAGTATGATCGCGATGCGTTGATTATTCAAGAAAAATTTACCGGTACTACACTAGATCGTCCCGAGTGGCGGAAACTGATGAAGAACATTAAACCTACCAATACGATAGTATTTGATGAAGTCTCCAGAATGTCGCGCGATGCCGATGAGGGCTTTGAAGAGTATGAACGGCTTTTTAATCTTGGAGTAAACCTTGTTTTTCTCCGTCAACAACACATAAACACAGCAACCTATCGTACAGCACTGAATAAATCGATTGAAATGACCGGCAATGAGGTTGCGGATATCTACCTTGAGGCGACAAATCGAGTTCTTATGCTGCTTGCAAAAAATCAAATTAAGTTAGCGTTTGAACAGTCTGAATTGGAGATACAACAGCTCCATACCAGAACAAAACAAGGAATCGAGACTGCAAGACTGAACGGAAAGCAGATCGGGCAGAAATCCGGTGCAAAGCTGAACGTAAAAAAAGCAGCTCCTGCTAAAGCTGCGATATTGAAACACAGTAAGCATTTCAACGGCACCCTTAACGATAAGGAGTGTATGCTGCTTGCAAAGATTTCGCGCGGAACATTTTACAAATACCTATCCGAACTCCTAGCAGAGCAAGAGCGTGACTCCCTACCTCGTATTTCCTAAAGGGTTATACCTATTTAAACATATATGCCGTCCGATCTCCAAATCGGACGGTTTTTCGTTGACACGCCAACAAATGCAAATAAAGAAAAATATCGCGAAAAAAATTTTAAAAATATTTTTGTAAAACCATTGACAAAATAAAATCTCCGTGTTATAATATAGTTACAGCGAGCGAATTTTATCTTTGCGGATAAAATTGCTTTTGCTATTCAGGGCACATTATCACAAAGGAGGGCGCAAAATATGCGGAGAATCAATGATACGGGCTAGACTGGAAAGGATACCGACAAACAAAACAATACCATATGAAAGGAAAAGCGCATTATGAAATCATTTATGCGATACTGCACATCTGGCGGAGTGCATAACGTGAGACCGCCAAATAAAAATGTGGAGGTAAATTTATTTGCACGACAACCTTTTGCTTGCAAAACCGCGCTCTTCGGATATCTGTTCGGTTAGTGTAAGCAGCAATCCTCTAAGGGATTTTGAGGCAATCAAACAAGACTCAACCATAAACAATATGGTACGGTTGGGAGACAGATTTGGAGCTGTAAATACGGCAACAGGAAATGCGGAGCTGACTATGGGAAACTTGACCTATACAATCACAAATTACAAGGAAGTAGGCGGTTTTAGACCATCTACGCTTCAGCTGCTTTTAGCAATTTTGAGGAAATTTACGGCAAATGGCGGAAATAGCCCCAAGGTTGTAATACCCATTGGTGAATATATGGAGCAACGAGAGTTAAAAAACCGCAAAGAAGCCATCAAGAAAGCTAGAGCTGACTTGAAAGTTTTGAGTAGCTTAAAGATTGAGGGTAGTACTCCCAAAAGCTATTATGCGTTTGTTAATTTTGCGGATAGTGGCGGCATACCTAAAGGGAGCAGTGATATTATTTTCACGTTCGGCAGTACTTTTTACGAAGAGTTGAAGAAAATGCCGCATATGATGCTGCCGTCTCTTATTTTTAAGCTCAACACGCAGAAATATCCGCACAGCGTTTGCTTTCTGCAAAAGATATCGGATATGAAACATTTGAATCGAGGAAAATCTAACGAGGATATAATAGGCGTTCAGACCCTTTTGGATTCTTCTCCGTTTATGCCGACTTATCAGGAGATTTCGGAGAAATGTCGGCACTTTAAGCGCGATATTATTGAACCGTTCAGAAAGAACCTTGATGCCCTTAGCGATGCCTTAAAATGGGAATACTGTTACAGGGCAAATTGCCCTTTGGAGAAAAGTGAGGCAGAAAATCTAACCTACAGACAGTTCTCGGAACTGAAAGTACATATTATGTGGAATAATTATCCACCGCAGAAAACGGAAAGTGAAACGCCTAGAAAAAGGACAGGCAAGAAAAGCACAAACGGAAAAGCGATTTCGTCCGCTGCATAAAGTGCCTTTTGAGGGGGGGACTTTTCCGCAACGGAGGGGGTACTTTTCCGCAAAACACCCTACAAACGGCTTTGCAATGCGCCCTCCCGTTACTAAAGATATCTAAAGATATCTAAATGGTGCGCCGCCTATGCTTACGCGGCGGCACACATAAATTGCCAATAAAATTGCCAGTAAAAGAGAAAGCCATGGGGTAGTTCGTGATCCGGTCGAACTGTGGCTCCTCTCTTTTATTGGCAATGTTGGTACGACAATTCAAAAAGGTTTAACAGATACATTTGCGCGATAAAAAGCGGCGGAGTTTCCTTTTTATTGGCAAAACAGGATAGGAGAGTTCTATGACTAGAGAAACAGCAAAGAATGAGATCAAAAAACTGCTTACCAATTATGTGAATATGATTACAGAGAAACGCTCGGGCGATGCATACGTCTGTCCGCTATGCAAATCCGGCACGCACAAAAAAGGCACGGCAGCATTTCATATAAAGGACGGAGTATTTTGGAAATGCTTTTCTTGCGGCGAAAATGGCGATATTTTTGATTTGATAGGGAAAATTGAAAATATCAGCGACTTTAAGGACATAATGGATCGGGCGATTGAGATGTTCGGTTTCACGCTTGATGATAATGATCATCTCTCTTATAAGGCTGAAAAAGCATCGGCACACAAGCCGTCTAATGGTAACGAAACATCCAAGGCACAGGAAACACTTGTGAATTATACCGAAAAATTTCTGCAAGCTCAAGAATGCCTGTTCGATAATACGCATGGAGAAGGGTTAGAATATCTGGTTAAGCGTGGAATATCTGCCGAAACTGCTAAAAAATATGGTATAGGGTTTATCCCTGCTTGGAGGCATCCGAAGGTCTCACAATATGTTCCGCAGTCGCCTCGTATTATCGTACCGCTCTCAAAGGATAGCTATTTTGCAAGGGATATACGTTCGGGCATTTCTTCAAAAACCAAACAGTACGAAAAACAGCGCGTAAAAGGAGAGAAAAGGCATTTCTTCAATGAAAGTGCTCTTTATACTTCGGATTCGCCGATTTATGTAACCGAGGGAGAATTTAGCGCACTATCAATTATCGAGGCAGGTGGAACGGCAATTGCACTTGGCTCAACTTCCTACGCAGACGACTTTATAAAGTGTGTGACCGAAAAACCTCCGGTACAGCCGCTCATTATAACAATGGATAATGATGATGCCGGTAAAAAAGCAGTAAGCAAACTCTCGAATGGTCTGGTTTCTTTGTCTGTCCCTTTTGCTGTTTATAATCCAATGGGAGACTATAAACGATCCGAATGATGCTCTTGTAGCGGATAGGGAATCGTTTGCCGAGGCTATAAGCAACGGAAATGATTTTGAAACGTTGAAAAATAATCAAGATATCGTTGAGCAGAGCGATAATGATGATGACTGTGTGTTAAATCATTTTCAGGAGTTTTTGAATGATATTGCCGCATCGAAAAGCACTCCGCCATTGCCGACAGGTTTTAAACGGTTTGATAATGTATTGGGTGGCGGCATTCGACCATACCTTTATACTATAGGCGCAATACCGTCTCTCGGGAAAACAACATTCATATTGCAAATTTTAGATCACCTTGCTGCTTTGGGGAATGATATTTATATTTTCTCGCTTGAAATGGCGAGGAGTGAACTGATGGCAAAGTCTATAAGCCGATACACTGGTGAATACCTACTGACTAACGGTCAAACGGTTCAAACAACGAAAAGCGAGCTCGACATATCTGATGGCTGGCGTTATAACGATTACTCAAAGGAAGAGCAAGAGCTGATACAATGCTGCATGGAAAGGTATCGGGAAATAGCGCCGCATATTTATATTCATGAGGGCGAGGACAATTTGACCACAGACGAAATCGCCGAAAAGGTCAAAAAGCATATTATGAATAAAGGGAAAAAGCCCGTTGTGGCAATTGATTATCTGCAATTGTTGGGTGCGCCTAAAGGCGGTGAACGATTGGATGACAAACAGATTGTCGACAAAAATGTTATGGCTTTAAAGCGAATTGCAAGAGATTATAAGGTACCAATTATAGTCATATCCTCGTTTAGCAGGGCAAAGTATAACGAGAAAGTATCGCTATCCTCATTTAAAGAAAGTGGAAAAATTGAATATACCGCCGATGTGGCAATTGGCTTGCAACTTAAAGGAGTAGGGCAGCCTGGTTTTGATGCCGATGCAGCCAAAGTGAAAGATGAACGCGATGTACAAGCTGTCGTTGTGAAAAACCGAAAGGGAGAGATGGGTAGTGTTATAGATTTCTCGTATTACCCGAAATGTAATTTGTTTGAGGAGAAGAAAAATGGCTGATATGAAAATTGATTATTCGGCATTATGGGATTTGGGTAATGATGCGCGGCAATCGCAGATGTCGCAACGTAAAGATCATCAAACCCAAGCTGAAAATCAACGTTTGAAAATCCCTTATTTTCAGGCGTTATCCGACAAAAACCGTGCCAAACTTGAAGAAGCCGCTCGAATCAGGGCAGAGTATCAGCGGGATATCCTCCTCTCGGATAGCTTACGTTGTGAGATAAACATAGGTCTGAAAGCGGGAGAGGATATCTACACGCTCTTTCTCAAAGCGGCAAAAGCAATCTCTCTAATTACAAGCGATATGGCGTTTTACGAGGTGGCACGAAAGGATTTGCTTTCGATATACGGCAAGGGGTTGAACAACCCGTCTGTATTGCAAATCGAGCTGGACGAGATACATAACCGCTTGGATAAGCTCAAGCAAGCGGTTGAGCGAGAGAGTGAGCCTGATACTGTGGAACGGTTAAAAACTGCGATACAATTTCACGCAAGAGCAGCAGCGCAGATAAAGAACAGGATTGAGAGATCAAATCAAGGAGGATAATTTTATGAAAAATGGTGAAATAAATGTACGCATTCCGCAAATCACGTCGCTACAGACAGCGATACGCCTGTTTTATGA
Organism: Oscillospiraceae bacterium; assembly: GCA_014799395.1. GTDB lineage: Bacteria > Bacillota > Clostridia > Oscillospirales > Ruminococcaceae > CAG-115. The sequence goes on from JAAVID010000006.1 coordinate 72,165, forward strand.
GCGCACGGAGCTTAACAATTCCGATATTGAGCAATTGTTTGGCAAGCTTTCGTCAGCCACTGTTTCGCGGCTTAAAAATAAGGCGAGGCAGAGAATGGTAGAACTGGGTACTCCTGCATGGAATAGCAATTGCGTTAATACAAGGGTTTCTTACGAGGCTTGGGGTCTGGATATCCAAGATTTGGAAAGCCGCTACAAGAAGTTGAAAGAGCTTGCCGTATAATACCGAATATCTCCGTTTGGAGCCGTTCTGTGTTGCAAAAACGATAAATTACTCGTTCTCACAATATGGAACGCCCTCAAACGGAGATTGTTTTTACAAAAATTGTCAAATTTACGGCTTTGTTTGTCATTCGAGCTTGGTTTAATTTTTTATACTTTCAGATAAAAATGGCTTGATAAAATCATCGAAGTGTGGTATAATATATTTAGACACCTTAGTCAATCACAAAACGCGCAATACGAGGAGGATTATTATGTCTGAGATTTTGAGTGAATTCGAGAAAGACGTTCAAGATTTTCTCGACGAGCATAAAGGTGAAACCAGTTTTAAAGCCGCAACCTCAATAACCAACGGATTTATGCGGTTCTATCAGTCACATGATAAGGCGATAGAAAATTATACCGCAGCCGACTTTGAGGAATATTTTCGCGGCACTTGTAAAACGGTAGCTGCTTTCAGAACAACCAAAATGTACTTGCTAAAAGTTTTCGAGGGTTGTGGACACTACCGCCCTGCCGAGGTTTTAAAAAATGTAAATCGTACAGTCAAAATGAACTATCTGCGCAGTTTCGAGGAGCTGGATGCGGGCATAGAAAAAGTCCGTAACGAAAAGCACCCATTTATGGCAGACCAGCCCGAGCCCGAGGAATGCGACGAGTTGACAATGGGGCAGGTAATACTGTATCTGCTTTGGCTAGGCGTTCCAAAGAACAGTCTGCTCGAATTGCCGCTTGACGCAATAGACCTTGAAAATAAGTGCATTAAGGCAGGCAAAATATACCCGTTCGATGATATTCCCAAGGTCGAAAAGGTACTCACCCAGTACAAAAACGCAACGGGCTATATTAGCTACACCACCCGCCGCGGAAAGCTCGTCCCCGTAAAAAAGGAATATCGCGGAGACACCTTGATAAGAGCGAGAACTATCCCCACAGGCACCTCAATGAACATTAAAACCACATTTGACCGCATTTATACCAATTTCAAGTTTGCGGGCTCGTATTTAAACGTGTTCCGTAGCGGTCAGTTCTCCAGAGGCTACGACCGGATTAAGCACGGACAACTCCCCGATTTCTCCAGTAGTCAGTCGATCTGGGATTATTTCCGTGTCTGGCTTGAAACCGATGCCGAGATCTCGCTGTTCCGACAGGATTGGGCTGAATATGTAAAAGTTCGGCAAAAAGAAGATTTCGGATAATTGATAATTAAATAAGTATATGGATATGCCGTATTTGTTGAAAAACAGATGCGGCATAATTTTTGCAAAATATTTCAAAAATTTTATGAAAATCAATAAAAAAGGCTTGACATTGGCGGGACAATATGCTATAATATAAGCATAGGGTCTTATGTCATAACCAATTATCATTTTCTGGCTCAGCCAGAAACATAAGGTTTTTGGATATGGCATAGCCTAAAAATAGGGAAAGGAGGAAACGCTATGGATTTGAAGAGGCAGGTATTGGCGTTCTTGGCGGAATTTCAAATGCCGCGCACGAAGTTTTGTCAAAAGATCGGTATTAGCGCAACGTCGTTATACCGATGGCTGCACGGAGACTTAAAGCTTAGCGCAGAGACCATTGGGCGTATTGAGGAGTTCCTAAGTCGTTATATCCAAGTTCTGTCAGAGAGCGCTTGAATATTCGACAAAAGAAAAACACATTAAAAGAGACAAAACAAAAACTATAAAAAGGAATTATCCCTTGAGAATTTGTTAATAAACGGAGGATTTTTATTATGGAGCAGAAAAATAAATTGCAAGTCAATCCCGTACAAAACCTTACAATCAATTACATCGAGAGTACGGCAATGCAAGCAGCCAAAGCGCTAAATAATGTAATTTTTGCTGAGGATACGGTTATTATGCCAACTTATATTGATGCTACTCTGGCATATTTTAAGTTGGGAATTTTCTTTCAAAATTTATCCATTAACGATGTGGGGTACGACGATTTCTGCGGGCGCTATATGGCGGGCGAGTTTGACGAGTACATGAAAGTTTTGGAAAACGACCGTTATGCGCTTTGCTTTGATAAATCGGTTAATTCAAAAATTGAACAGAAAAAAGCACAGGTGAGCCGCGAAAAGTTGGCTAAGGCTATTGCAAGCGAACTCAAAGCGGCTCTTGTGGAAAGTTCCCTGGGTAATGCCGCAACCGAGTTACTGACAACGATAAACACGACTTTGCAGAAAAGCGTCGAGAACTTTGATAAAATCAGCTCTGACGATATTCAGAAATTCATTTCGAGCTTTGCGGATTTGTCCGACGAGCAGAGCATAGTGCAGGCAGTCTTGGATAGCGTAAAAGCGGATAAATCTGCTAAGTCTAAAAAAACCGTGAAGAAAAAGGAACCTATGCAGATCGGTACGAACACCCCCACGGAGTGATTTGGGGCGGCGCTTAGATGAAGAATATATTAAACACCGATCCGCGCAAGCTACCCATGTCTAATGGTAAGACTCTGGAGCAAAATCTGCTTGACCAAGCTACTTTACTCAAAGAGCTTATCCAAAAACATCTCAAGGACTATCTACGGTCTCACCACCCTAACAGATACATTCGCAGTGGAGGTCTGGAGAATTCCGTTGTCGTTGAGAACAGCGTTCGCGTTGTCGGGGATCGGTTGCAAGTGCTCGTGTCATTCAACGAAAGCGCCAATCATCGCTCCGGATACGGAGTATGGAGTATCAAGGACGGCAGAGGCAAATACGATGACGACGATGGCTCCTTTTCGAGCGGTGGAAATGTCAACACCGCGTTATTGCTGAATAACGGATATAAGGTGACGAAACCCGTATGGTTTGCAGATGTACCTAATTTCGGGTATCGGGAGGGAGCTGAGTTCGTGCAGAAGGCAATCGCCGAGTTTAACCGTATCAATCCTATGGGGCTGATCTTAAGCGATAGCGATATAATTATAAGGTAATATAGCGTGGTTTGTGGCGGCAAATAAATACAAAAAGAAAACCAATGCCGCCCGACCGCTATATATTCCAAAATGAAAGCAAGGCGCATACAATATATTGTATGCGAGCTGTATGAAACAGCAATTTTATCCGATTGGATTAAGGAATGTAAAAATGGAAAACTATTACAGAGATTTATGCAACGATTTGGAGAGCAAATTGTTTAGAGCCAGCGAAGAAATCGAAGTTCTAAAGCAAAAACAGCAGAAACTGGAGGACACACTTTGGCATTTGTCCTACAATTGGAACACGCTGACAAAATCTGTTATAGGCGTTGGTGTGATACTGACGATTTTGGTTGTGAGCTCTCTCATTGCGTAAAATAAGGAAGATAAAAATATGGACATATATCGTTATAGACGACGGGTATTCGTAGCCCGTCGTCTATGGAGGAATAATAAGGATTAAATAGGGTAAAAAATACTATGGTTCGCAACTAAAAAAAACACCTAAAAATACTATTGCTAACCTCTTACAAAAACAAATCCCTTGGTTTTTCAGAAAAGAGGTAAATATGTATTTTAATGGAATTAACGAGGCGTTCTGCGTGAGTGGACGTGAGCTGTATTACGATTTGCGGCTGGAGATTGGTTTGCTTGAGTTCTATATAACGGTCGATACCCAAACCTTTGGCAAAACCGGGACAACTGTTGATGATCTCGAATTTTATATGGATCCGCTCGATGCACTTGAAATCTGCGAGCACTACTTACCGACCGATGAGGCATATCGGGTGCTGCTCAAACTCAAATACTATCGTAAACAGCAGGTAGCGAAAAAAGACAAAGCTTATTATAAGCTCCGTAAACGTATCAAGGAACTTGAATCCGAGTTGGAAGAGCAAAAAAGTCTTGTTGAAGTTGTGCAAATAGACAAGGACAAAGCGGCTCTGATTGACCTATATTTTAATGGCGATCATTGCGTCGCCGCTAATGAATTTGCCGTTCTCCTGCGGCAAAACGGGATAAAGCCTAATTTGAGTTTAGTCTACAACACAATGAAAAAAATTGGGGTGGATAACGAATGAGGGTGCCATAAAGCATTTGCCAACACCGCTTGGTATCGACAGTGGCTATGTACGGCTCGATAGCCGAATGAAAAATGCTCGTGAGTGGCAACGGGCAACGCCTGTAATTACACCAAAGGGACAGGCTGAACTGCTCAAATACTTTAGGCGCAATAAAAATAAATTGGGTGTTGCTCAGCTAGCCGAGGAAGAGGACGGTGATGTGAAATGACAGAGACGTTGGAAAAGCTTGTGATTGAGGTTATCGACGGCGCTCAAAGGAAATATGATCGTGACAATGCCGATAACTATATTTTACGCTGCAAAAATGCCGAAGTGCTGTGGTATCAGCCCGCTACTCTTATTGCGTGTGTACGTTTTATTGAGGATAAGAACAAGAACGAATATCACCTTTATAACCGATGCCACGAATATCTGGCTCCGGGAGATCAGGTCAAAGTGTACTATACCACCAATGCGGCTAAGGGGGTGGATAGCCGTCCGCAATGGCGTTCCGAACTTTATGAACGAGTATGGGCAAAAATTCCCCGTTTCCTGCGACTGCTGCGAGGAGACCGAGGAATGCTGCGATACCACTTGCTGCTCCGAGGCGGCAATGCGTCAGCAGAACAAGGATACCGAGATAGTTGAGGAATGGAGCGAGCGTATTGAGGGTACAGAAGACGAGATACACGAATATGAAAAGAACGAGGGCAAAAACAGCCCGTTCAGTAAAAAATGACAAACTTTAACTGACTAAAGTGATTTGCGCATAGCTGAAAGTTCCCACAAGCGGAGAAAGGGCTTAAGGGCAATGATTGCCTAAGCCGCTCTCCGCTTTGCGGGGAAGAAAATTTTAAAATCAAAAAAAGAGAAAAACAATTAAAAAGGATATTTGGCAAAATGCTACGGCATACTTATCATGCCGTAACCACTCTGTTTGGGCTGAACAAAATGACGGGCAAACTCAGCTTTTTAGGTTCCGATGTCGGGAGCGGCTGGCTTAACAGTTACAAGGCTAACCAAGCGGAGATAAGGGCGACGGTAAACCTTGTAAACGAGCTTAAGGCATCGTTTGACGGAGTTGCTATCTCGCAGGAAATGGCGAACAAGGTCTCCGCAAGTACGAATATCGCACTTAAAGCATTGGTCAACGACTTTACCGCCGGTAAGATAACGTCGACCGAATTTGCGGCAGGGTTGAACGGACTGTCTTCAAGTTTAAGAACGGCAGAGATAAGAGCGGCGGCGTTGAAAACGGGCGTTAAGAACTTGGGCATTGCGATGGCAAACATCGCCGTGAGTATGGCGGCGGTATGGGCTGTAACCTCGGTTATCTCACTTGTCGTAAAAGGAATCGACGAGCTGGTTCACAGGGAGGAAAAAATCAAGGAATCCTCCGAGGAGGCTAAAACCGCAATTGGTGATCTGAGGAACGAGTTGGATAATCTTCAGTCCACCACAAAGGATATCGGCAAGGATTTCGCAAAGTTGGCGCAAGGAGTGGAAAATCTCGGTAAGGCTAATCAATCCCGCGGAAAACTAAGCACCGATGATTATGCTACATTCCTTGACCTTAGCAACCAATTGGCTGAGCTTTACCCCACACTTACAAGGGGCTATGACGAGAACGGAAACGCTATCCTCAATCTGTCGGGCGATGTCAACACCATAATAGGCTCGCTAGAAAATCTATTAGAGGTACAGCAGAAGATAGCTAATCAGTCTATCGTAGACAAGATACCCGATATATGGGCAGGGTATAAGATAGATTTTGATAAGTACTCCAAGGCATACGATAATTATGAGGCTGTTGTAAGTTCGTATCTTAAGACGCTGGATATGCTTTCATCCTCTGAGAAAAAGTTCACCGTTACGGACTCGTCTATGCACTCCAAGATCATAGCAGCCGCTCGTAATATAGGTCTTGACAACGGAGCGCTTTTCGGGAACAGTTTGTCCGCACTGTACAGCGAGCATAAAGTCAACCTCGATCACGGCGAGGGCAAATTCAAGAGCGCGAAATGGGATCTGTCCTCTTTGTCGGACGAAAAAATAGAGCAGCTCAAAAATGAACTGGGTAAATTAGCGTCCGAATATCAAAGCGCGGCGAACTCCACGAAGAACAAAATCCAAGCCGCCAATGCCGAGATGTCGGGCTATATCAACACTTGGCTCTCCAATGAATGGAACTTTGTTAAACTGGAAAAGCCCATGCAGAACGCTCTGCGGGAGGTTTTGTTAAACGGCGATTGGGTTAATCGTTTACCTAACAATATAGACACGGGCGACTGGAGTGAGGTAAGCAATTGGCTAAGCCAGAACTTCCTCTATGCCGCCAGAAATATAGATTCCGATGAAATACAGGAGTCTATCGCGGACGCTGTCGAGGGAACGCTCTCGGTTGACGCGTTGCAGGAATTGATAGACAAACTCAAAGAGATAGATGGCTTTGATGAGGATAATCCTCTGCTGATATATCTCCAAACCAAGCTAGATGTCAAGACAGACCTTATCAATGGCGTTAAGGCAAGGCTCAAAGAAGAATACAGGAATAAGGTCATAGAGCTGTCGGACAACGATCTGCAAATCGCGGCAAACTTGGAGATACCGTATGATACGCTCCTGTCTTGGGATGAGCTGCTGAGAAAAATACAGAACTTCAAGGACGGCAAGCGTGTAATAAGGGATTTCACCGAGGAGCTGGAAGACCTTTCAGATGTCATTGATGAGGTCGTAAGCAAACAGAAAAAACTTGCGGATGTGTTCCAAAAGGTCTCTTCTGGCGCAAAACTAGCGGCGGAAGAAGTATATGAACTGTTGAAAGAGTTCCCCGAACTCTACAAATACCTTGAGCTTGTCGACGGAAAATACACCGTATCTTCCGAAGGTATCAAGGCAATGAATCAAGAGAGCGTTGCAAAGCTACAGGAAACGCTCAAAAAAGACATTGAAGATAAATCGGCTGATATAAACGACTTAAAGAGCCTTTACGATATGGCTAAAAAGCTCAATGCCGAAATCAATCCGAGTGATGACAGTTTAAAGGAGTATCAGGAGCTCTATGCGAGAACTCAATCCCTAAGGGACAAATACAATATTACTTCGTCTACGGGACTCGAATATGGGTTCCTTGACAACAATACGGATAAGCAGTTTTCAGCCGCTCTCGATAGGCTGCAAGATGATTTGGACGGTTTCAAAGCTCTTGCAGAGATAGCTGGGGAGGTTTTTGACGAAAAGGCGCTTGCTATTGCCGGCATTCAGGAGGGCTTTAAGACCGCTAAGGACGAGATCGTTGACTATAACAAGGATATTCAAGCGATAGACAGCGCGATCAAGTCACTAAAAGATAATGCCTCGCTTACTTATGACGAGATGAACGAACTTGTTGCAATCGCTCCCGACCTTCAGTTTGAAGAAGATCCGAACGACAGCGGTAAGTTCACGATAGCAATAGAGGCATTGGAAGAATTAAAGGATAAGAGTTACGAGACGCGTAACAGCTATATCGATGACCGTCTCGCAGAAACCCAAGCAGAGCTTGATGCGGCGGAGGCAACTAAAGAGTCACTTGCCGAAAAGATGGAATACTTTGACAAGTACGCTGAATTTACCGCACAGGCTTTATCGGGTTTTGCGAGCAAACTGGACGTGCAAGAGCAGATAGATATAGCGTCGGCACAGACCGAAGAGCTGAAAAAGGTCGTTGAAATGCTCAAGGCATTGCGGAAAGACCTTACCTTTGACACCGATAGCAGTAATGCGCTTGACAATGAGATAGACTATTACAAGACCATTACTTCCGATGTCGAGATAATGCGCGACAAGTACAAGGACGCTCTCGACAAGGAGATAGACGATCTCGAGGACGCTAAGAAGGCGTTAAAGAATGCCAACGATGAACGGCAGCGCGAACTTGACCTTATCGAGGCGCGGAATAACCTTGAAAACGCCAAGAAACGCAAGGTCTGGGTGTATAGCAAGGAGAGCGGCTTTCAGCAGGTTGCCGATGAGGGCGCGATTAAGAAAGCGGAGGGAGAGTACCGCGATGCTATTACTGATATACAAGCGGCAGAGATCGACAAGGAGATAGAGCTCCGCGAAAAGCAGAAAGAGGCGCTTGACGAAAATACAAAAGCTCTGACGGAGCTAGAAAAGGATATACAAGATGCTCTGACGGTGGAACAAGCCAAGTCGGCGTTGGGGATTACCGATGAAACAGACTTACTGAACTTACTGCCAGATGTCCAAGCGGAGATAAAGGAAGGCTTTACAAATACCCTTGTTGAAAAAGCAAACAAAGAAAACGAGGGCACCAAGTTCCAGTCTATCTCATTCGAGGACGTTCTAAAATCTATGGGTATAACAGCCTCGCCTGATATCATTAAGGATATGGTAAGAGACACTATGGATACGGTTCAGTCGAAAGCAAAAAACGCCATTGTCAACGGACTCAAAGATCAAGCGGATGCCGCCGTCACGAATGTTGTCAACAATAACAATAACACCGTCAACAACCCCGTGATTAACATTAACGGCACCAGCAATCCCGAAAGAATGGAACAGGTTGCCAGGAAAGTTCTGCACGATGTGCTCGTCAAGGCCAGGAATTCGACCATATAAAACAACCGTTCAAATGGGAATAAAAACCGTTTCGGGGGTATAAATTAGAAAAGTGCGTCATTGCCGAAAATGTACTGTGATAGTATGTTTTCTAGGCAATGGCGCATCTTTTTTATTTAGCGTAACAAATCAGAAAATCCGTTTCGGGAGTATCCACGAATAAGCCGCTCCCAAACTGCTTTTTTGGTATTTGTGGTAGAATATCACTTCACTTGAATAAATTGCGGAAAAGGTCGGTCTCAGAGTGTGTTTCCAAGCAATTTAATGCGATAAATTGTTAAAAACAGTCGGAGCGTTATTTTTTCGAGTGCCGGAATAGGTGGAAAATAGGCTATTTTACCCTTTTTGTGAAAATTTTCTTGAAAAGATGCTTGACATTTTTGAACAAATGGTGTATACTATGTATATACCAGAGGAGAGTGATTTGTATGACAACTTCAATCCAAAAATGGGGAAACAGTCAAGGTATAAGAATTCCAAAGCATCTGTTGGACGCTGTTAAGCTGACTACAAATGATGAGATAGACATAAGCGCGGAGAGTGATATGCTGATAATCAAAAAGGCAACTCCAACAGCTACTCGCAAAACAATAAAGGAACTGTTTGTGGGATATGACGGAGAATACAAGCCCGAGGAGATCGATTGGGGCGGACGGGAAGGCAAAGAGGTATGGTGAAACAGGGGGATATTGTCAAGGTAAGTTTCAATCCACAGCAAGGACACGAACAAGCAGGTTACAGACCCGCTCTTGTGATCAGCAATGATGATTTTATTGCTAACGCTCAATTGGCTATTGTCTGTCCGATAACCAATACACGCAACAATTTTCCTTTGCATATTCCGCTACCCGATAGCCTCACAACAACGGGGGTAGTGCTGTGTGAACACGTCAGAACGCTTGATTTAAACGCTCGGCAGCATAATTATATTGAATCCGTGCCAACCGATTTCTTACGACAAGTTTTAGATGTAGTATTTGCAGAGATAGAGATAGTATGAGTATCATCCATATATGGATTACTTTATCATTATAAAGTCAGCTCTTTCCTTTAAATACTGTTGACAAATCAGTTTAAATGGGGTATAATATATAAGGAAAGTTATCTTCATCAAAGATTTTGTTACGCTACCAAAGAAACAAATATAAAACTTTAATGTTCGCGATTATCTGAAAGGAGTGATATTTATGGCAACATTTTCATTTGACAGACCGTTGGTACTTGATGAAAAGAGTGCAGAAAAATTTTTTGAAATTGCTTTGACACCGGCAAAACCTGACGGTATAAAACCTTATTCCTATGAAGAACAAAAAGAGAGCGAGGAAATTATAAAGAAATGGTTCGAGAACCAAAGGAAAAAAAGATAAAGGTTTTGTCGCTTGGAAAATTGCTCTTGCAAGCTGAAACACAGGAAGACAAGCAAGATATTAGGGACTTGCTGTCTTCCTTTTCTTGTTCACAGGATAAGGATATAGAGGATTTTTTACATAATCGTGCAATTGATTTTGAGCGTATCAACAAAGCAAGAACATATCTTGTTTGTGATGATAATGTTTTACAGGCAGAGGGGAAGCTTATTATTCTTGGATATTTCAGCACTGCACTCAAAGTGCTTGACATACCCGAAAATATATCAAACCGCTTCCGAAAAAGGCTGGATGGAATGGCGGCTAAACTGTATGGAAATGCCATTAAATCAATTCCCTGCTATTTAATAGGTCAGCTTGCTAAAAATTCTGCGATACCGGACGAGCAGTCTATCAATGGTTCGGAGTTGATAGATTGTGCCATATCGATAATTCGGTCAGCCGAAACTCTTGTCGGTGGTAGATACGTTTTAATTGAATGTCACGATAACCCGAAGCTGTTAAAATTCTACGAGGACAACGATTTCAAAGCATTTGCAGAAATACCATATAAAACTGTTCCAATGGTGCAAATGCTCCGTCCTCTTTGCACTACAGAACTTTAAGTGAACAACACGACGGGAGTTTTCTTAGTGGATTTAAGGTAAATTGATTGGGGATTGTGCGGTAACATGGTTTTTTATATGCTGTTTTAGAGGGTATATAAAACCCTAAAAAATCCCTAAAAAAGTTAAAATTTCGCTTAAATTCACTGCTTTGCAAATAAATGAAAAATGAACACAAATGGCTTAATAAAGCGTGTTAATGAGCATTGAGCAAATGCGCTTACAAGTGGAAAAACGGCATATTCAGACCCAACTATCCCAACCAAACAGAACCCCCTCGGCTTTGCCGAGGGGGTTCTGTTTGGCGCAAAGGCGCTTATTGAATGCCGTTGGCGTTCAATAAGCGCTCTTTGCTAGCGCAGTTTTTGCGTCAAACAGGTTTGCGAATTGCCCTAATGGCAATTCGATTTTGCGCTCCGCGCAAAATATCGCAAAAACCGCGCGTGGCGCTCTTCTGTTATGATGTGGTCTCTAGTCAAAAAACGTGCGGGCGATCTTCTGTTATAGTGTTGAGCTTAGTCAAAAACTGTGCGCGCTTCGCGCGGCACAATTTATATAGGATAGTTTTGTCGAAATTTTTTTGTTTGTAAAATAATATGTTGAAAATTATATAATTATATGCTATAATGTATATAGCAAGACAATGGATTTGTGTAAGTGCTGCCTTTATGCGGACTTATCCGAAAATACATCAAGATCAAGGAGCTTATTACAATGGCTAATAGCGAAAAATCTTCCTTGTTTAATTCCAAAACGATAACTATTCATATGTTATTTATTACAGCGGTATGTGTCGCGTTCGGTGTGATCAATATTTTCACCAACGCCGTGGCGGTGGGCATCTGCACTCTTGCTATGGGAGGTATTGTGCCCGCGGTCACTATCGCTATCAGAAAGAGAACGGCTATTCCGACGCAAGGCTTCTTTCTTTCGATCGTACAGCTTCTCGCAATAATCATTATCTCCGCTGCGAAGCATGAGATGCACACGATGTTTGCGCTTATGCTTGCTTCAATGGCGGTGGCGGCAATATACTGCAACATAAGATGTCTGAACGTTCATTGGATCGTTATGGATGCGGCTTCTCTTATCGGCTTGGTTTTCAAGAGCTTTTTTTACGGCGAGGAGAGCATGGTCACCATTCTCAAGGGGCTGCTCTCGATCAATGTCGGCGCGATAGTACTGGTTTACCTTATCAAAGCCTGCGTTAAGTTTATGAACGATATACAAAGCGCTCATAAAGAGAGCGAGGGTCTGGTTCAAGAGGTAAACACCAAAATGGAGGACGTAAACCGTCTTGTGGAAAAGCAGAAGAACGTTGTTTCCTCCGTTTCGGGTATAGTTGTTAATCTGAGCGAATCCGTTCTCGGCTTGCAGGACATAAGCGTTTCTATGAGCAATGCGGCTGAGGAGCAGGAAAGCGCCATCGCGGAAATTTCGGAGAAAATAACGGCGCTCGGCGCGGAGACCGAAAAGAGCCTTGACGCGGCTTCCAAGGCACGCATCGCGGCGGACGACAGCACGCGAATGCTCACCGAGAACAGATCCGAGGTTGACAGAATGCTCGGCGCGATGAGTGAAATAAGCGACTCGTCGTTGCAGATCGAGACCATTATCAAGACTATCGAGGACATAGCGTTCCAGACCAACATACTCGCGCTGAACGCTTCTATCGAAGCCGCCCGCGCGGGAACTATGGGCAAGGGCTTCGCCGTTGTCGCAGACGAGGTACGCAATCTCGCGTCAAAGTCCGACGAGGCGGCAAAGAGCACCTCGGCGCTTATCCGTTCGTCCATTCAGTCGGTAGAGAGCGGTTCTAAGATCGCCAAGACGGTCGCCGAGAAGATAAACGAGACTATCAAGGTCTCCGAACAGAGCGCGGAATACTCCGTAATGATCGAGGAGCTCACCGCAAACCAGACCGACGCAATGAATTCCGTACTCCGGAAAATGGGTCAGATGTCCGAATCCGTTGCCAAGGGCTTGGACATCTCCGTTAAAAACACCGACATATCTCAAGCAATAGCCGACGAGGTAGAAAACCTCACAAGCGCTATTGACAATGCTTGAGTAATAACAGCAGAAAGCGGAGAGGACAGCCTCTCCGCTTTTGTTTTATCAGACATAATATTGTGCCTGCGCGTTGAACATTTCCGAATAAATTCCGCCCTCGCGATTGACAAGCTCGTCGTGTGTTCCGAGCTCCTTTATCGTGCCCTCGCCGAACACGGCTATCCTGTCGCAGAACTTACAGCTTGAAAGCCTGTGCGAGATATACACGGCGGTCTTTCCGCCCACAAGGTCGTTGAACTTGCAGTATATCTCGTACTCCGCCACGGGGTCGAGCGCGGCTGTCGGCTCGTCGAGAATTACCACGGGAGCGTTCTTGTACAGCGCCCGCGCTATGGCGAGCTTCTGCTGTTCGCCGCCCGAGAGCTGAACGCCCTCGCGGTCGAATTCGCGGAACATCATCGTATCGCGCCCCTTGGGAAGCGAGTTTATCTTGTCGAGAAGCCCGACCTTGTCAAACATTTCGTCGACCGCTTCGTCGCTGTCCTCCGCGCCGAGAAGTATGTTGTCTTTAGCGGAAAACGACAGCAGACGGAAGTCCTGAAACACCACCGAGAACAGCCTCATATATTCGTCGTAGTCGTACTCGCGGATATTCACACCGTCGATAAGTATCTCGCCCTCATCGGTGTCGTAAAGGCGGCAAAGCAGTTTGATAAACGTCGTCTTTCCCGCGCCGTTGAGCCCGACTACCGAAAGCCGTTCTCCCGCCTTTATCGTTATGGAAACGTTTTTCAGCACCTGTACGCCCGTGTTCGGGTAAGAGAAGCTGACGTTGCGGAACTCTATCTCGTGCGGAGATTTAAGGTTCTCAACGCGGCGGTCGCCCTTTTGCAGCATAGGCGGATATTCCATCAGCTTAACGACTTCATAAGCGTAATTACAGCGCTTTACGATGTCCTGATACCCGTAAATAGCGCCCTGAACCGATTCGTTGAGCGTCCCGCCCGATGTGACGAGCTGCGAGAACGTGCCTATGGTTATCTTGCCGAAAATCGCCAGCGCGCCGAGATACAGATAAGTACCGAAATTGCGGAGCGCCGTAACAACGGTATCGAGAACGTCAAGAGGATAAATGCGGTTTGCGCGGTTCTCGTTAAACTCCATTATGCGGTCGGTCTGCTCGGTGGATTTGTGGACGAGCGTATCAGCCGCGCCGTATATCCGAATGTCCTTTCCGAAACGGAAATTCTCAAGCTCCCAAAGTACATAGCTCCATATGCGCTCGACCTTTGAAAGCCCCGTAAAGAACTCTATCTCTATCTTGTTTTTGCGGCTGTTTATGACCGCCGAGAGCGTCAGCAGCACCGCGATTATAAGCAGCATCCACGGAGCGCTTACCGCAAGGACCGTCACAACTCCGAAAATTTTCAGAATGTTCGTTAATATCATAAAGAACGCCTTGGATATTTCGTGAACTCCGCCCGAGTAGTCCAGTCCCTCTTTTCCGCGGTTTATCTGGTCGAGAGCTTCCTTGTTTTCGGTGAGCGCGAAGTCCATTTCCATACAGCGCTGCGAGATCTCCTCGGACGTGAAGTTGTAGAATTTGTCCGCGTATTTTTCCAGATGAATTGACAGCACGGAGTTGAGCAGCGAAACGGCGATCTTAACTCCTATCATAAGCGCCGCGTAGGTGATTATCTGCTTCAAGTCGCGCTCGGGGGTTATCAGAGCGTCCAGCAGAAGCGGCATAAAGAATATCTCCGGAAACGGCACGACCGCACCTATCAGCACGTTTACCGCCGAAAGAATAAAGTAAGCCTTGTCGAACTTCCAAGCGACGGGAAAGAAATATTGCAGCGTTTTTCTTACCGTGGTTTTGCGTTCGCCTTTTTTCTGCGAATTACTCATAAACGGCACCTCCCTCCAAAATCTCGGAGGGCGTTTCGTTTTCGTCCTCAATGTAGTACTGCGCCTGAACGCGGAACATTTCCGCATACGCGCCGTTCTTTTCGAGCAGCTCCTCGTGAGTGCCGTACTCCACCATTTCTCCCGCGACGAACATCGCTATATTGTCGCAGAAGCGCGTCGAGGAAAGTCTGTGCGATATGTACACGGCAGTCCTGCTCCCGATCATTCCGTCGAAGCTCTGATACAAGCGGTATTCCGCGAGCGCGTCAAGCGCCGCCGTGGGCTCGTCGAGGACTACTATCGGCGCGTTTTTGTACAGCGCCCTCGCCAGCGCGAGCTTTTGCTTTTCGCCGCCCGAGAGGTCTACGCCGTCGTCATAAAGCACCTTTAACAGCTCGGTGTCCATACCGCTCGGCAGACTGTCCAGCTTTTCGCCCATTCCCGCGTCGCGGAGATACCGCTCGGCGAGAGACTTGTCTGTCTCGTTCTTGGTACGCATTGAAACGTTCTCGGAGAGCTTGAACGCGAAAACTTCAACTTCCTGAAACGCGGGCGCGAACAGTCTGTAATATTCCGTTCTGTCGAACTCGCGTATGTCAATGCCGTTGCAGAGAATGCGCCCCTCCGTCACGTCATACAGCCGGAGCAGGAGCTTGATGAACGTAGTTTTACCCGCGCCGTTAAGTCCGACGACCGCGAGCCGCTGACCCGCTTCAAGCGTTAAATTAAGATTTTTCAGCGCGTATTTGTCCTGACCCTTGTACTTAAAGGACACGTTCTCAAACTTGAAAACGTATCTCTCCGCCTTTGGGACGGGAACGGTCTTTTTGCCCTCGTCGGGGTTCGGAATGTCCATAAAGCTGCGGAAATCGTCCACGCGCGAGGAACGCTCCCTCATTCCGCCCAGCGACTGCAAAAACGAGTGGATATTCCACGAAAACGCAAGGGCGCTTCCGCTGTACAATACGAAGTTTCCTATGGACAGATCGTTTACCAGCATATCATAGATAAGCCACGCGAAAACTATCGCGGTCTGTATCAGCGTTATACCCGATGAGAATATCGTGTTGTATATCCAGTACTGCCTTGACTGTCTCCAGCGGCGAAGCTCGTCCGCGTTGACTTCCTTTTGCTTGCCGCCGAGCCACTTGCGCATACCGTAAAGCCTTACGTCCTTTGCATAGGAAAAGTCGGTGGAGACCGTTGACATATATTCCAGCTTGCGCCAGTTGCCCGCCATAGCGTCCCACATTATCTCCTTGTCCTTTATGCGGATATAGTCGAAATACTCAAACGAGATAAACGACAGCACAATAATTATCAGCACTATCCACGGACTTAACGTGGACATAATGCCCACCGCCGTGATGATCGAAAAGACCTGAACTATCATAGTCTGCATATCCTGCATAAGACCCTGTACGCCCATGTTGCTTCCCGCCGTGGAACGCTTTGCCTTTTGCAGTCTGTCGAGCATATCGGGGGTCTCAAGCATTTCATATTCCATTCCGAGAACCTTTGCTATGCGCTCCCTGACTATGCACAGCCGCACATAATAGCGCCCCAGATCGAGCTTTTTCCGCGCGTAGGCGTTTAGTATCATCATCACCAGCTCGATCACTGTCGTTACTATTACGAGGTACACCAGCGGCATAATGTCCTTGTTTTCCATAGCCGCCTGCCGTTCGATGATGTCCACGACAAGCTTTTCTATGAACCTCCATATGTAGGTCGTTGCCGCGCCCGCTATACCGCCAAGAAGCATAAGCCATATCATTGACTTTCTGTACTTGACAAACGCGCGCAGAATGTACTTGCAGTTGCTGAGAACGCCGTATTCACGGTGAAGCTCGTCCTCCTCTTCCTGCTTTTTTGCCTTGAAAATAAACATTTTTTCCTCCATTACAGGTGACAAACAAAGCTGTCTGTCCGTGCCAAAACCTAACGCGCCCGTCGTGTTGGGTAGGACGGAACGCGTATGCCGAATGGCGGTAACGGCGCCATATCGTTATACGGCGGTAACGGCACCGCATAACAACAGCATATTGATATTTTATCATATTTTTATTGTTAAGTCAAGACTTTTTGGCAAAAACAAGGTCTCGGAAATAACTGCCGAGACCTTGGTATTTTCGGTTAATTCTTCGCGGAAAATTTTAAAAACTCCGAAACATTATCCGCAAGCTCAGAAAGCGACAAGGCGTAGAAGTCGGAGGTCTTTTTCAGCTCCTCCTGATTTCTCTCGCTTATATCGTATACGGCGGCGGTCGCAAAGCCCGCTTTTTTCGCCGTGCGGACGGCGTGGAGCGAATCCTCGAAAACCATAGTCTCCTCGGGAACGGCGTAGATAATATCCGCCGCCGCGAGGAATACCTCGGGAGAGGTTTTCGCGCCGTAATCCGAACAGCTTACCGCGCCCTCGAAAAACTCCGCGATGCCGAGCCTTGTAAGCGCCGACATCGCGAGTCCCGCGTTTCCCGCCGTCGCTATGCTCATACGCACGCAATGAGCGCGCAGTGCCGCGAGAAGTCTCGGTGCGCCGTCCTTGAGACCCACCTGCTCGAGATAATACTTCTCGGTCATTCGCGTTATGTGGCGGGCTATCTCCTCGGGGGAATACGAAACGCCGTATTCGTCGTGAATATACGCCGCGCTCTCGGGTATCGACATCGTGTTCAGCCTTACCGCAAGATCGGGCGCGGGGGTCTTGCCGAGCATTTTCAGATATTCTCCGCCAAGCGTTCTCCACATTTCGGACGAGTCGAATATCGTTCCGTCCAAATCAAATATAGCGTATTTTATCATTTTTCCACCTGATATGATTATATTCCCGAGCCGATATGCTCTATAAACGTTTTTATTCCGATGATCATCAATACTATTCCGCCCGCAAGCTCCGCCTTTGCGCCGAGCCTCAAGCCGAGTTTTCTGCCGCCGAGCGCTCCCAGCAGCGACAGCGTGAACGTCACCGCGCCGATAAACAGCGCCGCGGGAGCTATCGACACCCGTATCGCCGCGAAGCTAACGCCGACCATAAGCGCGTCTACCGCGGTCGCCGCCGACTGCATAAGCAGAGATGGGAAACGGAGGTCGCGTATTTCGGTGAACTCCTCGCCGTCCTCGTGAGCAAGCTCGCGGACGCTCTCGATAATCATCTTGCCGCCGATAAATCCGAGAACTCCCAGCGCCAGATAATGGTCAAACGCGCTGAACAGGCTTGCGAACCCCGCTCCGAGGAAATATCCCAGCACGGGCATAAGCGCCTGAAACAGCCCGAACATAAACGCGATAAGCACAGCCTTGCGCCGCCGCTTCAAATTCAATCCGTCCGCCAGCGCCACGGCAAACGCGTCCGCCGACAGCCCGACCGCTATAAAGAACAATTCGATAAAGGACATGATCTCACCTCATTTTATTTGAAGTTTTTACGTCCTTTTTTGAATTACCTCGTTAAGTCCTCCGACATTACTATCATCTTATCCGAGGTTGAAAAACCTCTTCTCCGATAATAGCCCTCGGTGCTTTCGCCGCGCTGAGTTATCAGGTAAACATTTACAACGCCTATCGCGTTCAGCTCTTCTTTAAGCGCCGAGAGAAGCCGCGAGCCGCACCCGCTCTGCTGACTTTCGGGTCTTACGCAGAATTCCTGTATCTGAAAATGAATCCCGTCGTAAAAGTGCTCCTTTTGCCCGAGAATTATCCCGAGCAGGCGACCGTCCTCATAGGCGGCTTTTCCGACGAAAGTTCCCGTCGTTATCAGCTCGCCGAGCCGCAGCTTTGCGGTGAGCATAGTCCAGCGGTCGTTCCACGGCGGCGAATTGAACACCGACACGAACAGCTCCGCGTAGGCTCTTACGTCCGCTATATCCATATCCTCAAAGGTCATTTCGATTTAATCCTCAACTTTGCCCGCCAGCAGCGGCGAGTATTTATTTCTGAATTCCGTAAACGTGCCGCTGTCAAGCGCCTCGCAAATTCTGTCCATAAGCGTGTTGTAAAAATAAAGGTTATGCAGAACCGCAAGCCGCCCCGCAAGCTGCTCCCCCGCCTTGAACAGGTGACGGATATACGCGCGCGAGAAATTGCGGCAGGTCGGGCAGCCGCACTCGGGGGCGAGCGGACGGTCGTCCGTTTTGTACCGCTCGTTAGTCGCGTGCATTATGCCGTTCCAAGTGAACACGGTAGCGTGCCGGGCGTTGCGCGAGGGCATTACGCAGTCGAACATATCCACTCCGCGGTACACAGCCTCGATTATGTTGGAGGGAGTTCCAACGCCCATAAGGTAACGAGGCTTTTCAACGGGCGCATACGGCAGCACTGTATCGAGAATGTGGTACATAACGTCGGTAGGCTCGCCGACCGCAAGCCCGCCTATCGCGTAGCCGTCGAGGTTCATCTCGCTTATCGTTTTCATATGCTCGACGCGTATCTCGTCGTAAGTGCCGCCCTGGTTTATCGCGAAAAGAAGCTGCTGCTTGTTGATAGTTTCGTCAAGCGAATTCAGTCTTGCCATTTCGTCCTGACAGCGCTTGAGCCAGCGCGTGGTGCGGTCTACCGAATTGCGCACATACTCGATGGGCGCGGGGTTTTCAACGCACTCATCGAACGCCATAGCTATCGTAGAGCCGAGCTTGGACTGTATCTGCATACTCTCCTCCGGACCTATAAACAGCCGTCTGCCGTCGATATGCGAAGCGAAGTACACGCCCTCTTCTTTAATCTTACGCAGCTTGGACAAAGAAAATACCTGAAATCCTCCGCTGTCCGTGAGAATGGGCTTGTCCCAGTTCATAAATTTATGAAGTCCGCCCATTTTGTACACTATGTCCTCGTGCGGGCGGAGATGAAGATGATAGGTGTTGCACAGCGCCACGCGCGTTTTCAGCTCCCGCAGGTCGACGCAGGATATTCCGCCCTTGATAGCGGCGGCGGTCGCTACGTTCATAAAGAACGGCGTTTCTATGTCGCCGTGAGGAGTATGAAAAATCCCGCGGCGCGCGGACCCCTCTGTCTTTTTCAGTTCAAACATTTGTTTCTCCTTGTACATAATAATCCAATTATATTGTAGCATTTTTGTTATCGTTAGGGGGATATTTTTTCGTTTTAAATTCAATTTCGGCGAATTCACTATATTTCAATGCCGTTTTTTGTTATTGTCAACGAGAAATGACGGCAGGGAACTGCCGTCATCGGACTGTATATAAACCATTGCTCTAAGGCAATGCGTGCCGAAATTATACCTTGCCTGCTTCTTTCCTTTTGTAAATGCATATTGACAGCAGCCACGAAAATACATAAAACACAGCCAATCCTATAAGAAAAACAGGCAGCTTTTCGGCTTTATTCGCCAGCATATACGGGACATCATCGGTCCTGCCTATCGCGATCGTTGACACGCCCGCGCATAAAATGATAATGGCATAATACGCCAATCTTCCTTTTTCCGTTCCGAATGTCATGGAAAACGGTATACAAACCGCGGGAAAAACAAGCGTTATAATAAATATAATAGATACGGTCACCAATATCGCCACTAAATCATCAGCCCAGTAAAAACCCTCTCTTATAAGCAGCGTGATGAAAACAATAAGCGAAGTAACCGTCTGCATTATCAGCCCCACGAGAAACTTTGTGGAGACTATCTGAGCTCCGCTGTACGGCAGCGCTCCGCAGTATTCCGTCCAGTGGCTGCGCTCGTCGTAGGCAAGCAGGGTTATCGGCGTAACTCCCGAAAGCATTATGGGCATCAATGCAAACAGTAAATTGTCATCGCTGACAAAGCTCATTACAATAAAAACTATGTCGATCAAAAAAATCATTTTCAAATATTTCCAGGTCATATAGAAATCTTTTAACAGCAAACCTCTCATACAGCTTCCTCCTTTACCATATGCACAAACAGCTCCTCAATAGAGATAGGGCTGACCGTCATTGAATGCGGTATCATTTCGCGGCGGACTATCGCCTGCGCGCCGTAGGGCGTTACTTTTTTGTGGACAAGCGCTTCCTCGTCAAGCTCGCCGAGCTGTTCCTCGGTGCAGTGGACTACCCCGTATTCGCCGAGGAGAACGTCCTTTTCCTCGAACAGCAGGAGCTTTCCCTTATGCAGAAACGCGATGTAATCGCACAGCTTTTCAAGGTCGCTGACGATATGCGAGGAAATGAGTATCGAGTGGTTTTCGTCGCGCGTGAACTCGTTGAACATCTCCACCACCTCGTCGCGGACAACGGGGTCGAGACCGCTTGTCGGCTCGTCGAGCAGGAGCAGCTTGCTCCCGTGCGACACCGCGATAGCTATGCCGAGCTTCATCTTCATACCGCGCGAAAGGTCTTTGTACGGCTTTTTTTCGGGAATTGACAGCTTTTGAAGCGTATCACAATAAAAGCCGTTGTTCCAGTTCTCGAACGTACCGCGCATTATCTTCCCGACTTGTCTTGCGTTCAGACATTCGGGGATACCCGCCGCATCCATAACAACGCCGACGTCCTCCTTTATCGACCTGATGTTATCGGTGTTCTCCCTGCCGAGTATCTTGATGCTTCCGCTGTCCTTGTGGAGCATATCGAGAATGAGCTTTATCGTGGTGCTTTTGCCGGCGCCGTTCTCGCCGACAAGCCCGAGAATACAGCCGCTCGGCAAGGTAAAGCCGATATTGTCGAGCTTGAAGCCCTTGAAAGATTTTGACAGATTTTTGATTTCCAGTGCGTTCATTATTCTTCCTCCTTTAACGCAAATCTCAGCATTTCGATAATGTCGTCGTTTGTTAAATTGCAGGTCGCCGCGAGCTTGACTATCTCGTCGATATTCTCCTCGATTTTGCGGAGATTTTCCTCGCGGAGAAGCTCGACGTTTTTCGGCGCGACGTAGCAGCCCTTTGCCTGTATCGTGTAGATGAACCCGTCCTTTTCAAGCTCGTCATACGCGCGCTTGGTCGTCACAAAGCTGATCTTCAGGTCTTTCGCCAGTCCGCGTATCGACGGGAGCATTTCGTCCTCGGCAAGCTCTCCGCTTATTATCTGCGACTTTATCTGAGAATAGATCTGGTCGTAGATAGGCGCGCCGCTCTTGTTGTCTATAAATATGTTCAATTTATCACCCCTTGGTTTTGTTAAACTGTATAGTGATATTATATACAGTTTATACAGTTTTGTCAAGAGGTTTTTTGAAAAAATAAAAATTTTTTTTCGAGTGTTTATCAACGGTCTGTCGCTTGACTTATTTTAAAATTGTGTTATAATATAAACAGTATAAAATTTCAGCGAATTTTGCAGACGGAGTGTAATATTATGGAAGAAATTATCGAACAGTATAAAGCCGCTAAAAAGTGGCGCAGGGAAATGTTTATCGCGATGATAATAATGCTGGCGCTTATGGTCGTTATGATCGTTGTCGGGTTTGTTATCAAAGCGCTTTTGCCGCTTTTTATCGTATTCGGTATTATTGTGGGAGCGCTTGGGGTCACGGTAAATGTTATCGCGGCGAATACCTTTAAAAAGGCGCACAAGCTGGTCAAGGATTATCTTACCTCTCGGGGAAAGACCGAGGCGGAAATAAATTCCATTCTTGGAGGAACAGCAAAGTGAACGAAAAGAAATTCTGGAAGATTATAAATATGTTCGATTGGGATAACGAGGGCGACGATGACGAGGTAATGAAGCCCGCTCTTGATTTTCTGGCGAAACTTGACGATGAGGAAATTTTCGCTTTCGAGGAACTTATGGCGGAGCTTTTATTCAAGCTTGATACAAAGGAATTCGCCGCAAAGCTGTACGGCGAGGACGACTATATGTCCGATGATATGTTTCTGTATCAGCGGTGTGTCGCCCTCGTGAACGGGCAGAGCTACTATAACGGCATATTGAACGGAAAAATTCAGCCGGACCCCGACCTTGAGTTTGAATCGCTGCTCTATCTTCCGAGCCGCGCATGGGCGAAAAAGCATAACGCCGATCCCGACGATTATCCGTATTTTACCAAAACAAGCTACGAAACCGGCAGCAATGCCAACGGGTGGAAATAATGACTAAGGACGCATATATCGAATTCTGCAACAACCTTGGCGGAGCGGAGACCGATCAGCCTTTTCACGAGGATTTTGAGTCGACCGTCGCGCGGCATTCCGACACCAAAAAGTGGTTCGCGCTGATCATGGAATATCAAGGGCAAACCGTGGTAAACTTAAAATGCGACCCTATGGAATCGGATTTTTTAAGGAGCGTTTTCAAGGGCGTTATCCCCGCGTATCATATGAATAAGGTGCACTGGAATACGGTGTTCCTCGAGTCCGACGTTCCCGATGAGGAAATAGAGCGTATGACCTTAACGAGCTTTGAGCTTACCGATAAAAAGAAACGAGCGCCGAAAAAATCGTCCAAAAAATCTGCCAAAAATCCCCTATAATAAACGCTTTTCCTTTGTAAATACTAAGTTTGCGCGGAAAGCTCCGCGTAATTCGGAACAAAGGAGAACACACAATGATAAAGAGAATTTCTGCGGCTGCGGCGGCTGCGGTTTGCTTTGCAGCGCTTACGTCCGCGGCTTCGGCAAAAGACGGTGGTTCGGCGATAGGCAGCGCGATCAACGGCGCGGTCAACGCGGGTAAGGATATAGCAGACGGCGCGGCTGACGCGGGACGTGTTATTATAAACGGCATTATGGGCAGAACAGCCGACGATACGTCGGGCGACAACAACGGCGCTTCGGACGGCACTTCCACAAGCGGCACAACAAGCAGCACCACCACAAGCGGAACTACCGGCAGTACTACAAGCGGCACGACAAGCAGCACCACTACAAGCGGCAACACAAGCAGCACTACCACGAGCGGTACTACAAGCACCACAACAAACGGCACTTCCAACAGCGCTCCCTCGAACAGCACTTCTTCTACCACAACAAGCGGCACAAATTCCGCTAACAACTCGAATAATTCCAACAGCAACACAAACAGCAATATCACCGGCAATACTTCGGGAAATGTAACAAGCGGCACTAACACAAGCACCGCGGGCAACCCTACAACGGGTGTCTCGTTCGGTTTCGCGGCTGTGGCGGCAGTAATGGCGGCGCTGGGCGTTACCATCACTGCGGTTCGCAGAGACGACTAACAGGCTCTAAACGATATTTATGCGCTCTTGACCGCGGAAACGCCGTTGAGAGCGCATAAAAAAAGCGGAATATTTTCCGCTTTTTTTACAGCAAATATTTATACTAGCAGAATTTTGCTGTCGAAATATGCCGAATTGTTATAAGTCGATAAGGGAGAGTTCCCGATTTATTGATGAGACAGCACATCAATATCTTACAGGAGGAGAAAATTATGAAGTTAGAAAAAATTTTGACGGCGCTCACTGCGTTTGTGTGCGCAATGACCGCTGTTACGGTGTCGGCGTTTGCCGTTTCCGAGGGTGTTGAGAGCTCGGAAAGCAGCGACATTACCTCGGATAGCGTTTCCGACGCGGAGACCGACGAAAGCACCGAGGACAACCTTGTTGAGGGAACGCCCGTATATATTTACACATGGACGGTTCCCGCGGCGGAAGATCAAGAGTCGGGGCGGATGACCGAGAACGTAAAACTGGCAGACCTTATCGGCTCGGTAAATCCCGAGGACATTGACTATATCGTTATCAAGGGCGCGAATGAGACCGACGAGGTAGGCGCGGGCTTCAACACCACGCTTACCGATACCAAGGCGGAGGGCTACTATCAATCCCCCGAGGACGACGAGAGCTGGCCTGCCAACGGAATAACCGTCAAGGGAAGCTCGGTCGATTGGGATAACTACTTTTTACAGCTGATCTCCGATCGCGGAGACGCTACGACCGTGACCGCTGCCATCTACACGAAAGCGAACTCCGACAACGTAAACGACGGCAGCGCGAGCGATGAGAGCGACGAGAGCAACGAGAGCACTTCCGACGACGCTTCTTCCGATATAAGCAGCACGCCGACCGAGAGCAGTTCCTCGTCCGAGAGCAGCTCGATCCCCGAAAACCCCATACCCATCGGCAGCGTTTCTATCGCAAGCAGCGCGCCCGAGAGCAGCACGCCGTCCAACAGCACAAGCAGCGTAAGCGGTACGCTCGCTTCGGACAGCAACACCGCGAACAACAATTCCCCGAGCGGCGCTAACCCCACTACGGGCATAGCAATGGCGTTTGTTCCGGCAGTGATCGCGGGCGCGGTAGTTATCGCGGCTAAGAAGAGAAAGTAATTCGTTAAGAAAGCATTGCGGCTTCGGGTATACCGACGCCGCAATTTTCCGCGTAATAACGGCGTTTTCTTTTATTGACGATAGTGAATTTGAACAATAAATTCACAAATTGTTTAAATGTGAGTATAAAATTCAGGCGCGTTATTGTGCAAAATGCAAAAAAGCAGCAACCGAAATTGTGCAAAAGGTGTATAAAATCACACTTGAAAAAAATGTCGAAATATAGTAAAATATACTATGGGGAAAGGATCGGGTTCGTAGGGGAATTGCGGCTCCGATCTATATAAAACAGCAATTTTGGATCTGGAGGATTTGGAATGAAATTGAAAACTGTTGTGGCGGCGCTTGCTGCGTTTGCCACTGTTTCAGCTGTGTCCGTATGCGGATTTGCGGCTACCGAGAGCGGAGAGATGACTCCCGCGCCCGAGGCTGCCGAAGCAACGGGCGTAAACCCCGACACAGGTGTTGAAGGCGTTGCGGCTTTCGCGGGCGCTATCGCGCTTTCGGGTGCGGCTATCGTTATCTCGCGCAAGAGAGACTGATAGTATTATGACAGATAAAAGACCCGCATGGCGCTTTGCTTTGCGGGTCATTCTGTAATAAATATTAACGTTTTTATTGCGTTTTCCCGACCTCGGCGGGGAAACGCAATAGATCATAGAAAAAGTCCACATTAGTTCAAGTATCATCAAGGGGGAAAATTATGACAAAAAAATTCATCAGCCGCGCAATGGCTGCGCTATGTGCGGCGGCACTGGTTATGGGGACGGGCGATAACGCTTTGAACGCTTCGTCGTCGAGCATTTCGGCTATCGAGGACGAGATCGCTCAAAAGCGCGAGGAGAACGAACAGCGCCGTCAAGAGATAGAAAATCTCGGCGGCGATATGGACGACAACGAGTACAGAATGGAGCTTATCTCGGAGCAGGTCGACGGCGTAAACGCGGAGATAGCGAAATACCGCGAGCTGATAAAGGCTAAGGAAGCGGCGATAGACAGTAAGTTCTTGGAGATCGACGCTATTGAAAGATCCATTCTCGAAAAGGAAAACGAGATAAACGAGAAAAGCGCCGAGGTCGATACGCTTAACGCTGAAAATCAAGAAAATCTGAAGCGTTTCGCAAAGCTGGCGAGAGCGCTTTATATGAGCGATGTTTCCGATAAAATGCCGATATTTAACGGTTCTTCGGATTGGTATGATTATTTTATGTATTCGGACGTTGTAAAGAATATCGGCAAGCAGAGCTATGATTTTATGCAGGAGCTGACCGACTCCATAAAGGAGCAGGAACGGCTTATCGGCGAGCTTAACGCCGAGATAGACGCGCTGAACTCGTCAAAGCTGGCGCTGGAGGACGAAAAGGCGAAATTCACCCGGCAAATGGACGAGCTCGCCGAGGAGCGCGCCAAGCTGGAGGCGGAGGCGCAGGAAAAGCTCGATGATCTGTACGCTTTGACGGCGGAGAACGAGGAACTGCGTGACAGGATAGACGATCTGGAATCGGACATCGCCGCGAACAACGCCGCTCTCGAGGAGCTGAATGCTCAGCTTGAGGAGCGTATCCGCGCAGAGCAGGCGGCAAATCCCGACCGTCCGCAATACGGCGGAGACTTTATCTGGCCGCTCGAGGACCGGTTCGGCTACATAACCACCTATTTCGGCTATGACGCGGATATGGACAGAATGCACAGGGGCATTGACGTGGGCGACGCGGGAATAAAGGGCACGAACATCTACGCGGCGCAGTCGGGAACGGTCACTACCGTGGTGACGGGGTGCGAGCATAATTACGGACGTTCATGGAACTGCGGTCACGGCGGAGGATTCGGAAATTACATAATCATCGACCACGGCGGCGGACTTGCTACGCTGTACGCGCACTGCGGCGCGGTAAACGTGTACGAGGGGCAGGAGGTCAGCCAAGGCGACGTGATAGGCGAGGTCGGCTCGACGGGCTGGTCTCTTGGCTTCCACTTGCATTTTGAGGTGCGTGAAAACGGAACTCCGGTTGATCCTTTCGGATATGTATAATAAGAGAGGCGGTGTTATGCACCGCCTCTCTTTGATTATCTTATTATTCGTCCAGAATATCGCACCTTACGAGATAAGCGGGTCTGCCCTCCCAGATAGACTCGGTGGCTTGGGCGCGTATCTTTTTGTTCAGCGCGGGGCTTTCCACCTCGATGGGGCGGCTCTTTTTGGTTTCGAGCAGGTCGCGTATCGGGCAGGTCGGGATCTTTTCGTCGCGGCATATTTCCTTGCTGCACTCAACGTTCAGCGTATGAGTGCCGAAAATTATCTCGGTCTGCTTGTTGAGGTAGAGCAGTTTATGTGTTTCCGCGTCGACGATGTAGAGCGCTTGAGGGTGATTGTCGAGAATGGATTTCAGCGATTTCGCGTAGTTGTCCGACTCGATTCTCGAACGCGCTTTCATTAGGAATATCGCAAGGACTTTGCCGATGAATACCAACGAATCTATTTGATTTTTTGTCCAGAAACGATTGCTTCTGCATTCGTCAACGCCGACAAACCCTTTGAATTTTCCGTCGTCGACAATGGAACACTGAAGCACGGATTTTACGCCTTGCTTTGCGAGAATATTGTAATGCTTTTCGCTGAGCTCGGTTATATCGTGACAGTAGAAAATACCGTCGTCGTTCATATTTTCGCGGTAATTTCCGCCGAGGTCGTCCTCGTAGGAGATCATACTGAGAGCCTCAAGCTTGGACTCCACGCCCTCGTTGCACCACTCGAATGTATTACGGCAGTAACGTCCGTCGGGAGTGTCCTCGAATATGTACATACGGCTTACGTCGTAGGTTTTTCCGACAAGCTCCAGCATCTGATTTATTCCCCCGTCTATATCTACGCTGGAATACAGTGCGCTGAAAATACGCATTGCCATAGAAGCCGCGCCCTCGGGATTGCTGCTGAGCACGACATTTGTTCTGCCCCGCTTTACAGCTTCCTCGGTACGGAACGAGCCCTCTTTCATAGAGTACTGGTCGAACAGCACAACGCAGTTTTTGCCGTTGTTTTTCGCTTGATAGAGAGCGCTGTCGGCTTGCTTTAGAAGCTGCTTATAGCTTCGGTTGTCGGGATTTACCGCGGCAACGCCGATACTGCTCTTTACGCCGCTCTCCATAGGAACCTCTATTTCCTTTATCTTCTGCAACACCTGCTCGCCCTTTTTCTCGGCGAGCGCGGCGGTCGCATGCGGCATAAATACGAAGAACTCGTCGCCGCCGTAGCGCCCGACTATATCCGTATCGCGGAACGTGGTCTTTACCGTTGTGGCGAACCTCTTCAAAAACTCATCGCCGAACATATGTCCGAGACTGTCGTTGATGCTCTTGAAGTCGTCCACGTCCAGCATCAGCAGAGCGCCGCCGGTACTGCGTTCGAGCTCCGCCTTGATAAGCTCCTCGGTGGTCGCCTTGTTGTAGATATTTACGCACAGCGAGTCGTACATCGCTTTTGCCTGTATGCTTTCGAGACGCGCCATTTCGTCGTCTACGTCCTCGATCTTGCCGATTATCTCAAAAATGCCGCCCTCGGCGTCGCATACGCTCTTGAAGAACGCCTTATATCTGCGCGGATAGCCGTCCACGTCTATCTTTACGGGTATCTCCTGCGAGCCCGCCTTTTCGCTGAGCGATTTCAGCAGGGAAACAAATCCCGGACGGAACTCGGGGAGTATAAGCGTAAAGCCGTCGGGGTCTTCGCTGATATTCTCAACGGTGACAAACTCGTTTCCGCTGTCGTAGCTATGGCGCATATACGACAGAGAATCGTTTTCGAGGTCGTAGTTGAACACTATCGTGCCCGTTTCCTCGAGAAGCACCTGATACATCTGCTCCTGAACCTCGGCACGGCGGCGGGACTCTATACGCTCGGTAATATCGGAGACTGCGGCGTACAGCAGCGTTTCGCCGTTCTCGGAGAGAATGCGGTAGCTTATGTTGAGCCAGAAGCGCGAGCCGTCGTCGTGAACGCTGTCGAGCGTGTAATCGCCCTCCGCGCCGTCCTCGAACGTGACCGCCTTGATAAAGCGGCGCGTCATATTTTCGGCTTCCTCGGAGTTATCGTAGGAAATGCGGAATATCGAATAGATATTGTCGCTGAGATATACGGGAACTATTCTTTCGTCCTGCAAACGGAATACGCCCACTCCGAGCGGGATATGGCGCACCGTCCTGCGCAGAAGCGCGTCGGCTTTTTCCGCTTTCATTCTCGCGATGACTTCATCGTGTACGAGATTTATCGTACACAGTGATTTGGTAACGTTGCCGTTTTTAGCGCAGGTGAGCGATATGGAAAGTCTGCACCATTTAAAGTCTCCGTCCGCCATTTTCAGACGGAGGATAACGGTCTCGGAGCCCTTGGACGTGTACAGTCTTTCGAGGAAATCCGCGAACATTCCCTTATCCTCGTCGTATACGATGGAAGCGTTGCGGAAGTTATCGGACTTGAATACGTCCTTGTCAAAGCCCGCAGCCCAGTAGTCCTTGATAGACGGCGAGCAGAAAATTTGTCCCGTAATATGGTCGAATTCGATAACGGTGGTCTGGGTCTGCTCGGCAAGGAGCTTATACAGACGGTCTGTCTCGGCGACCTGCGCGGAGGTGAGCGAGTTGTCGAAACGCGCCTTGTCGCGGCTGAACAGCATACAGGTATCGTTGCCCGAGCGCACCATTACCATACCGAACGTATGATATTCTTCGTCTCCGAAAGCGTCAAATACGCGCACTTCGCCGTAAAAATCGGTGAAGTCGGGGTTGGATGAGGGAGACATATACACCTCGCGGAGCAGCGCTCTGTCGTCGGGGTGTACATATTTTTCCGCCCAATCGTTTACGACATACTCCATAGGGAGCGGCTTGGAGCTGGCGGCTCTATCGGGAAGTCTGCGGCTGGAGACCATTTTGGTGGTCATACTGCGGTAATCCAGCTCGAATACCTCGTCGTAAAGTCCCGCCATGGCGTTTGCTTTTCGCTCGGCAATGCGGTTTTTCGCCAAGGAACGACGTCTTGTGACATCGTTTACGGCGATGATATATCCTCCCACGCCTTCGGTCTTTATAAGACGCATACGAACTATTCTGCGGCTTCCGTCGGCACAGCGTATGCGCATATCGCGGCTTCCGACGTTGTCCTCGATAACGAGCGTGAGCATTGAAGCAAGGCGGCGGCTGTCCGGGCTGACGTTGAGTACGCTGTAAAACATATCGTTTGCGTAAGCGATCTCGGCTACGGTGCCGACGTTCCTTACGAGCGCTATTCCGTCGTCGAAGTTGCGCATTATCGCTTCGAGCTTCACCTTGTTGGAGAACTGCTCGGTAATATCGTTGAACGCGATGCAGAATTCCGAATTTCCGAGCGAGATATGAGTGCCGTCGAGAAACAGCAGTCTGCCGTTTCTGCCGTATCGGCGGATCGTTGCGCGGACAGCTTTGCCGGTTTCCTCGGCGTTTGCGCAGGCTTTTGCGGAGATCTCCGCGTCGCCGGAGGCAAAATGCTCCCAGGCGTTCGCCTTGTCCTCGTTAAAGTCCTCGGGAGTAAAGCCCATAACGCGCATATACCCCTCGTTTACGCGCAGGACTTCAAGCCTGCCGTTGGCAAGTCTGTACACTCCGTAACCGTCATACGCCTCATCGGCGAGCTTGAATACCATAGAATAATCGTTTTCCATTGTCTAAAGATCCGCCTTATCTTTAAATTTTGATTTATTTTAAGGTAAGTGCCATTACACTGCACGGGGGAATTACCACCGCCGCGCGCCCGTTGCCGGTTTTCACATCGAGCGGCTTTATCGTTACGTTTTCGGGCTGTTCAAAGGTGTTGAGCGCGTGTACTTCTCCCGTGAGGATACGTCCGCTTGCCGCGCTTATCTCTCCGAACGCCGCACCTATATCCGCTGTGAACTCCTTATCCAGCGAGCAGTTGGACAGGGTGAGCGTTACCGTGCCGTCCTCCGCGATACTTGCCGAGTGCGAAACGCACGGGATATTTCCGTAAGCGGTCTCGTTTTCGATGTGGCTGTATATCAACTGTGCGTCCTGGTGTTCCTTGTACAGGTCGAAAACGTAATAGGTCGGCGTTTTGACGGTCGTGTTCCCCTCGGTAAGAAGAACAGCCTGCAAAACGTTTACCGCCTGCGCGATGTTCGCCATAAAAACGCGGTCGGAATGCTCGTTGAAGATGTTCAGGTTTATCGCCGCGACCAATGCGTCGCGCATTGTGTTCTGCTGATAGAGGAAGCCGGGGTTCGTTCCGGGTTCAACGTCGTACCACGTTCCCCACTCGTCAACGATAAGACCTACCTTGTGCTGCGGGTCGTAGCGGTCCATAATGCCGCCGTGACGGGTCAGCAGAGTTTCCATAAAGAGAGTGCGGTTTATCGTCTCGTAGTACTCGTCCTCGGAGAATTCGGTCGCGCTGCCTTTGTGCTCCCAGTTGCCCGTCGGAACGGTGTAATAATGCAGCGACAGACCCTGCATTCCCCACGTTCCGATGTTTCTCATACAAACGTCCGTCCAGTTGTAATCGTCGGCGTTTGGTCCGCAGGCTATCTTAAAGAGCTTGTTTCCCGAATACTCGCGGCAGAACGTCGAGTAGCGGCGGTAGTTGTCGCAGTAGAACTCGGGGGTCATATTGCCGCCGCAGCCCCAGCTCTCGTTGCCTATGCCGAGATATTTCAGCTTCCACGGCTTTTCTCTGCCGTTTTTCTTGCGGAGGTCAGCCATAGGAGAAACGCCGTCGAACGTTATGTACTCGATCCACTTGGCGAGCTCCTCGACCGTGCCGCTGCCTACGTTTCCGCTGATGTACGGCTCGCAGCCGACCAGCTCGCAGAAGCGTAAAAACTCGTGGGTGCCGAAGCTGTTGTCCTCAACGACGTGACCCCAGTTGGAATTTACTATCTTCTTGCGCCCCGACAGCTCGCCGATACCGTCCTGCCAGTGGTATTCGTCCGCGAAGCAGCCGCCCGGCCAGCGCAGCACGGGGAGCTTTATCTGCTTGAGCGCCTCGATAACGTCCTTGCGGTAGCCCTCAATATTCGGTATATCGCTGTCCTTGCCGACGAAAATGCCGTCATAAATGCAGCGTCCGAGGTGCTCGGAGAAGTTGGAATATATCTCCTTATTTATTTTGCTCCGCTTGTCGAGCGGGTTTACCGTGAGCTTTAAGGTCTTCATAGCGTTTCTCCGTTAAATATGTAGATTTGTCTTTCCGAAAAAGGGAAAGTAATACTTATTTTAATTTTACTATAAAAACGCGAAAAAGTCAAGGGAATATATCAATATTGGCATATCCGAGATACTTTTTTAACATATATGTACATAAATTGCGGCGCGGTTTGTAGATATTGTCAATCCTTTAAATTCACAAAAAACAGATAAATGAAATTTGACTTTTTGAAAGAAATTTGATAAAATTTATGTAAGATTTTGATTTGTTTTTCGTCACTACTGTTGAAGGGGAAAATACATACTTTTCATTATTTTCAACAGTGAGGTGACGAAAATGAACAACGACATTGCGTTTTCACCGACGGTCACGGTATTTGAAAACGTTTCGGAAAGGAGGGCGGCAGGATTGGACGACCTTGAAATAATCGGTATGCTTTTTAACAGAGACGAGGACGGGCTTGCCGCTGTCAGAAACAAATACGGCGGCTACTGCTCCTCTATCGCGAGGAATATCCTTGAAAACGCTCAGGACGCCGAGGAGTGCGTAAACGATACTTATATGCGGGTCTGGGAGACTATCCCTCCCGAGAAGCCGCGCGCGCTTTCCGCGTTTCTGGCGAAGATCACGCGCAACATCGCGATAGACAGATACAGGCGCGAGCATACGCAGAAGCGCGGCGGGGACGAGACCGCGCTGATATTCGAGGAGCTGGAGGAGTGCGTATCCGACGGGAGCAGCGTTGAGGCTTCGGCGGAGCGCCACGAGATGATAGCGGCTGTCAACCGCTTTCTCGGCAAGCTGCCCGCGAGGAGCCGCGTGATGTTCGTGTCGCGGTACTGCTACTGCGAGAGCACGCGTTCTATCGCGCTGAGGTTCGGTGTGAGCGAAAACAGCGTTTCGGTAAGTCTTAACCGTACCCGCGCAAAGCTGCGCGATTTTATGAAAAAGGAGGGATATGAGCTGTGAAAAGTACGGAATTATTCGATCTGCTCGGCGAGATCGACGATAAGTTCTACGAGGAAGCGCGTATTCCCGACGAGCTGCACGGCGACGAGATAGTGAGCGAGCACAGACCGTTCAGCGGATTTATGAGCATTTTCCTCCCGATAGCCGCTTGTGTGGCGATGATCGTGGCGGTCGGGTTCGGGGCGAATTTCGTGAAAAGAAACGCGGGTATCGTTATTCCGAACACGTTTGACAGCGATTCTTCCGCCGAAAATTCCATATCGTCGGAGGTCGTTTCGTCCGATGATGTGAACAGCAGC
The DNA here is from genome assembly GCA_014799395.1 of Oscillospiraceae bacterium. Lineage (GTDB taxonomy): Bacteria > Bacillota > Clostridia > Oscillospirales > Ruminococcaceae > CAG-115. The sequence goes on from JAAVID010000006.1 coordinate 105,557, forward strand.
TCCTCCTCCGAGGACAGCAGCGTTCCCGTGCAGAATGACAGGGAAATCCGGCTTGAGGATTATCCTCCCATTGACTTTGATACCGTTCCCGATATGGAGGGCGGTCCATTTGAAACGCAGCTTACGCAGCAGGACAAAAAGCTGCAAAAGGCAACGCTTGAAACGCTTCAATGCGGCGAATACACCTTGTATATGCTCGGGGAATATTTGTATACGGACAAGACCAACGAACCCGACATCTTATATTCCTACAACGTCAAACTGGCTCTCGCGAAGGACGGTAAGGTCATATCTACCGACGGCACGCACACCACAAGCGTTTCAATGGGGCAGGGCGGCTACAGGCTGTATCTGGGCAATCTTATCTATACCGCGGACACGGGCAATAATACCTGCCTTGAATACTATGAGCTTAACGGCGGAAATCTTGTTATTTTCAAGTACGAAACGCCCGGTATTGCGGGTTGGGAGTGTACGTTCTTTACCATTACCGATGACGGCGAGCTGCGGCTGCTTATGGGCGACCTGAGCGGTATAGGCGGCGCGGCTATGGACGTGGAAACGTATCTGCTGCCGGGCTACATCGTAGATTCGGAGGCAAATACGCTTACAATGGAAGATGACGTTTATACGTTCAATGTTGAGAACTTCGCGCTTAATCCTTATGAGGCGGCGCATTATACCGCTTCTTCCGAATATCGCTTTCCCGATCTTTCAAAATATCCCTTTGTTGATATATCCGAGATACCCGACGTCGGAAACGATCCCAACGATACGACAAACGCGCTGCCTAAGGCGACCATCGCCGAAAAGCAGGTCGGCGATTATACGCTCTCGTTGATCGGCGAAAATGTCAGAACCTCTCTCCTTGTCCAAAAGGACGACGATTTGAGGTTTATGGCGGACGGCGTGTGCTCGGTTATTTCAAGAGACGGAAATGTCATAAGAGTAACAGGTGAAAACGGCACGGGCGTGCGCACTCTTATGCTTACCGAGCAGGAGGCATACGATCTGCTGCCCGACGCGTATGAATTGAAAGACGGCATAGTTTTCGGGCTGGATAAAAAATCGGTGCAGCCGTCGGGTATGCCGAGCTTCGGCAAGGTGGACGTGTACGATTTTGACAAAGAAGTGTTCTACAATATGTCCGAGTTTACCGCCGATTATTACACTTTGTTCATCGACAATGACAACGACCCGTATATGGGCGAGGTTCCTATGGGGAACGGGGATAACGAAATGACCGTTGTTCCAGAGGAAAACGCGCTGATACGCGGCAATGAGAAATTCAACTTTGACTTTGGCAATTTGAGAGTTACTTTGTCGCAGGTCGGAGTGGATATGACGGAGAGCATTGAGCAGTCGCTTCCCTTGTACAAGGAATTTGACGCGGACGCGATAAATACGGTTCAGGAGCGGGTGGTGTTCGACGTTAAGGAATGCGGAGAATACAAATTTTACCTGCTCGGACACGGCGCGGTTGCTAAGGAAACGGAGATTATGACTTCGCCGATGGTTGACTATGCCGTGCTGTATATCGCCGTTGAAAAGGGCGGCAAGATCGTAGATTGCATTGCCGCGGATAACCGCTCACATCTGCTCCACTGGGTGTATATATCCGATTATATTAAGCCATTTGAGATGAAAGACGGAATAGGCTTTGTTATGGCTTATATAATTGAACCGCGGGGCAGGGATGAAAATGTATCAATGATTTACAAGATCGAGAACGATAAAGTCACTAAGCTGAAATATGATATGGACTTTGCTCCCGCGCCCGCGACGGGTTCTCCGCAGTGTGTGGGAGACTTCGAGGTCGATTTTGAGAACAATGCGCTTGTTGACTATTACGGCACGCTCACGATAGATTTTAACAACAATACGTTTTCAAGGTCATAAAAACAATGCCGAGGTAAAAAAGCATTTATGCTTTAGTCCTCGGCATTATCTTTGCATAAAAAAGAGGACGTATAAACGTCCTCTTAATTTTTGAATTACTCTTCTTCCTCGGCGGGAGCGTCGGTTTCCATGAGAGCCTTGATGGAAAGGCTTACTCTGCTCTTCTCCTCGTCGATGTCGATGATCTTTACCTCGACTACCTGACCTACCGTGAGTACGGAAGCAATGCTTGTAACTCGCTCGGTGGAGATCTGCGAGATGTGGATAAGACCGTCAACGCCGGGAATGATCTGCGCAAACGCGCCGAACTCGGTGATAGAAACGACAGTCGCCTTGATAACGTCGCCCTTCCGGTACTCGGAAACGAACTTTGTCCAAGGATTGTCGTCGGGGTCCTTGGCGGAGAGGGAAACTCTCTTCTTCTCGGGGTCGAAGCTCTTTACAACAACGCTGATCTTGTCGCCGACTTTAACGATGTCTTTCGGGTGACCAACTCTGTTCCATGTCAGATCTGCGGTGTGAACCAAGCCGTCAACAGCGCCGATGTCTACAAATACGCCATAGCTCTCGATAGAGCGAACCTCGCCGTCGAACTTCTGACCGACCTCGATAGTCTCCCAGAACTTCGCTCTCTCTGCGTCGCGGTCTTCCTTGATAGCCTGACGGATAGAGCCTACGACTCTGCCGCCGCGCTCGTTTGTTACCTCGATGATCTTGAACTTAACGGACTTCTTGAGCAGATCGTCGAGCTTTCCGCCGCGCGGAACGCCTGTGTGAGAAGCGGGGATAAATACGCGGGTGTTCTCGTAAATTACGATAACGCCGCCCTTTACTACCTGAGCGACTGTGCCCTCGATAGTCTCCGCGGAGTCCTTTACAGCCTGGAGCTTCTCAAGACCGAGCTGAGCGTCAACGCGCTTCTTGGAGAGCGCCGCGGTGCCGACGGAATCGTCTACCTTTACAACTACCGCGTCGATAACGTCGCCGGGCTTTACGATGTCCTCTACCTCGGCGTTGGGATCGTTGGTGAGCTCCTCGCGGACTATGTAGCCTGTCTGCTTTGCGCCGACCTCAACGACAGCTTCCTTTTTGGATACGCTGACTACCGTAGCCTTGACTCTTTTGCCGGTATATAATCTGTTAAAAGACTGATCCTGCTCGAGCAGCGAAGCAAAGTCCTCCTCATTTTCATTTGTGTTTTTAATGATTTCCTCGTTCATTCTCTCATGAACCTCCTTAATTGTGTAGGCGGGAGTGGAAGCTCCTGCCGTTATTCCGATAATACTATCGGAGCGCAGGTTTTTCAGAACCTGCAGAGGAATTTCATCGGCGGAGGTCACGAACACCGTTTCGCAGTATTCGCCGCAGATGTCCGCCAGCTTCCTCGTGTTCGAGCTGCTTTTTCCTCCGACAACGATCATCAGCGCAGCCCGTTTCGCAAGCTGCCGTGCGCATTCCTGGCGCTTTACGGTAGCGTCGCATATTGTGTCGTATATCTTAACGCAGCCGTAGCTTTCCCCGACTTTTCGGGAGCAATCAAGAAATCTGCTGCGGTCGAAGGTGGTCTGAGCGACTAATATTACCGTATCGTTTTCGGTAATTTCGCCGCGTTCAAATAAGCGTTTTATATCTTCAAAATCCCTGCACGCATACGCAGTGCAGTTTGCGCTGCCGATTATCCCGACGACCTCGGGGTGTTCCTCATCGCCCAGTACTATCGATTTTGCGTTTTCCGGCACATCGGCAACGATGTTGTGTATCTTTTTAACAAACGGACAAGTGGCGTCGATAACCTCCGACGCGATCTTCCGCGCCTCGTTTTCAACCGTTTTCGCTACACCGTGGGAGCGGATCATCAGCGGTTTTCCCTTAGCCTCGGAAACGTTTACAATCGAACGTATACCTTTCCCCGCCAGCTCCGAGACTGCCCGCTCGTTATGTATAAGTTCTCCCAACGTACAGACATCGCTGTATTTTTCGGCGGTCTGTTCCGCCAGCGCGATAGCGCGTTTGACTCCGAAGCAGAAGCCCGCTTTTTCGGCGATCTCAATATACATCGGGAGCGTTCTCCTTTAATTCGGAAATTTTTCCCATTATTTTCTCGCTTACCGAACGGATAGCGTGCTTGTCTGTATAGTCGACGTCGAAATTCTCCGCGGGGATAGGCTCGCCTATCGAAACAAGAACATTCTGACGTATCTTTTTTCGTCCGTACTTGACGAACACGGGAACTACGGGAACCTTAGCCCGCGCCGCTATCAGCGAAACGCCGCTTTTCGGCTTGCCCAGCTCGCCCGTTTTGGAACGCGTGCCCTCGGGGAAGATCACGAATATCCTCTCGTGTTTGAGGCTCTCCAGTGCGCTGTCTATCGCTTTTGTATCCTTAGCGCCGCGCTTTACGGGAAACGCGCCGAGTTTTTTTATCAGCCAGGTAAATATCGGGTTTATGTGAAAGAGCTCGTCTTTCGCCATAAATGTGTATTTTCCTTTGAAAACGATGCCGACCATAGGCGGATCGTTGTTGGAAACGTGGTTTGACGCGATTATATAGCCGCCCTTGGATTTCGGTATATTTTCCTTTCCTATGACGGTAATGTGAAACCAGATGTGAAACACGAAGTTTACAAGACCGCGTGCTATCTCGTAGAACATTACAGCCGCTCCTTTATCAGCCCGCACACCAGATCGACGGACTGCTCGAAATCGAGCTCGGAGGTGTCCGCGAGAACCGCGTCGGCAGCTTGTCTGAGCGGCGCCGCGGCTCGGTGCGAGTCGTTATAATCACGCTGATTGAGGTCGTTCAAGACCTCCTCGAACGTTACATCGCTGCCCTTGGCGATAAGCTCGTCAAAGCGTCTTTTCGCGCGGATTTCGGGCTTTGCGGTGAGGAAGATCTTTACTTCCGCGTTCGGCAGGACGACCGTTCCGATGTCGCGCCCGTCCATTATCACGTTGTTGGCGCGGGCTATTCCGCGCTGCAAACCCAGCAGCGCCGCCCTGACCTCGGGAACCGCGGAGACCGCGCTTGCCGCCATTGAGATCTCGGGAAGCCTTATCTCCTCGGAGACATCCTCTCCGTTGAGGAAAATGCGCTGAACACCGTCTATAAGGCGAATATCGGCTTTGATGTCCCCCATACTCACGGCGATAGCCGATGGGTCGTTCATATCCACGCCGTTTCTGTGGCAATACAATCCGACCGCACGGTACAGCGCACCCGTATCGCAATAGATAAAATTCAGACGTTTCGCGGCGGTTCGCGCAATAGTGCTCTTACCCGCGCCGACCGGACCGTCGATCGCAACAGAAATCAGCCTCAAATTCAATTACACTCCGAACAGGTAAAAAATGTAAAATATTGAAAAAGGTACAATTCTCCCTTATCAATCACTTCATTATAACATACTCCATAAAAAATTGCAATAGGTTTTTTAACATTTTTCATTTATTTTTCACGAATTTTTCACGAAATTGAGGAAGAAATGCCGGCAAGTCTGCCCGTTGCGAAAGCTATCTGAAGATTGAAGCCGCCCGTGTACGCGTCGGCGTCGATTATTTCGCCTGCGAAGAAAAGCGCTTTGCAAAGCCGACTTTCGAGCGTTTTGGGGGAAATTTCTTTTACGTTTACTCCGCCGCGCGTGACTATCGCTTCTTCTATGGGGCGGAAATTTTTTATGTGCAAATTCAAAAATTTCAGCGTATTTGCTAATTTTTTGCGTTCAAGTTTATTGATTTCGCTGATTTTCTTTTCGAGAGGAATATCGGTTATTTCCGAGAACGGATCTACGAGCTCTTTCGGGAGGAGCTTTCTCATGCTTTGTCCGAACGTTCCGCCGCGGAGCTCCGTGAAATCGCGCAGGATACGCGCGTCGAGCTGTTTTTCCGAGAGGGCGGGTTTGAGGTCGACCGTGACCGCAAAGCGGTTTTCCGACATCTCGGGAATGTGCGCGGAGGCGCTGAGCACCGTCGCTCCGCCTATGCCGTCGGCGGTGAACATAAGCTCGCCAAAGTCCTCGTAGACGGCTTTTCCGTTGTCGAGGAGCTTTACCGCCGCGTTTTTCAGCGTTAATCCGGCGGCTTTGCGAACCCATTTTTCCTCCGTCACAAGCGCCGACAGCGAGGGGCGCGGCGTGATTATCGTGTGACCCGCCTGCTCTGCGAGACGGTATCCGTAACCGTCCGAGCCCGTTTTCGGATAGGACTTTCCGCCCGTCGCGAGTATTACCGAATTCGCTTTAAATTGGCGATTGTGGGTGTTGACCCCGAGGCAGACGGAGTTCTCGATCATCAGCGAACGGACGTTTTCGCGGACTGTTTCAACTCCGAGCTGTTCAAGGCGCTTGGTGAGCGCGTTTACGATGTCCGCCGCCTTGTCCGAAACGGGGAAAACGCGCTGTCCGCGCTCCGTTTTCAACGGCACGCCCATGCTCTCGAAAAACGCCATTGTATCGCTCGGCATATACTGCGACAGCGCACTGTACAGAAATCTTCCGTTGTTGGGAATGTTTTCCATAAGCGTGTCCAAGCCGCAGTTGTTGGTGACGTTGCAGCGCCCCTTGCCGGTTATCGCGAGCTTTTTCCCCATTCGGTCGTTCTTTTCGATAAGCAGTACTTTTGCGCCGTTTTCCGCCGCGGCTATCGCGGACATCATTCCCGCCGCGCCGCCGCCTACCGTGATAACGTCATACATCTTTCTTATAGACCTCGCTGCTGTCCCAGAGCTGCTCGAGCTTGCCGAAGGTCTGCTCTACGCGGCAGCGGTTAGTCGCCGAGACCATGGCGATTAGCGCGTTTATAAGGCTCATCGGCGCTACGAGACTGTCGACGAACGACACCATATCCGAGTACGCGTAGAGCGACGTGTGGGCGTACTGCACGAGCGGCGAGCTGTCGCTGTCGGTTATGGCAATAATGTGCGCTCCCGATTCGCGGGCGAAACGGCAAGCCTCGATAGTTCCCGAGGCGTAGCGCGGGAAGCTCATTGCAATGAGAAGATCGCCCTCGCCGATGTGGATCATCTGCTGATAAAGCTCCGCCGTGCCGACCGCTCCGACGAGCGTTACGTTGTCGAAGATCAGCCGCAGATAGTAGTGCATAAAGCTCGCGAGCAGACCCGACGACATAGCGCCTTGAATGTATATGCGCTTTGACGCGCAGATGGTCGAAACGGCGTTGTCGAAGCTCTCCTTGTCGATGGTCTCCAACGTGCGGCGTATTTTGTCTATATCCTGATTGAGCACGCCGACAACGGGGTCCTCGTCGCCTATTCTGCTGCGGGTCACGTCCATTCTCTGGAGCGAGGTGAGGCGGTTTTTGATATGGCTCTGCAACGACCTCTGCAGCTGCGGATAGCCCTCAAAGCCGAGTTCTATGGCAAATCTTACGACCGTGCTCTCGCTTACTCCGACCGCGTTTCCGAGCTTTAACGCCGTCATATACGCGGCTTTTTCGTAATGCTCGAGAATAAATCTCGCTATCAGCTTCTGGCTCTTGGAGAACTGCGGGAGCTTGCCCTCTATTTGTTTCAGCAGATCTTCATTCATCTTCTTTTTCTCCTTAAACTCCGATTTTATTGCCAACCACTTAAATCTTTCCGTTCTGTTTCCCCCGCCGAAGGCGGGGGAAACAGAACAAAATTGGAAATGTTTAGTCGGAACTTAAATATAACCTTTTATTACCTTATATATAATACACCTTTATTTTCGATTTTGCAAGTCTTTTTGCAGAAATATTTTTTCAATCCTGCAAAAATTGTGCAGTTTTTTGCAGTTTTGGGTATGGTAACATTTAGTCAGCGGAAAGAACGGGTGTTCGAGACCGCTTGAGTAAAGGGTTTGCGTTATGGGTTTTATTTTACGCAGGGCTTTACAAAAAATGGCAATGGAGAGATCTATTGCAAAAATTTTCAGAACCTGTCCACATAGCCCGAAATGCTTGGATTGCGAAGCAAATTTTTTCGAGTACAAGGAAAAGCGACGCAGGCGTACTGTATGTACGCCAAGGAGCTTTGACGCAGTACTCGGAAAAATTTGCCGCAAGACAAGCGTTGAGCGGCTATGTGGACAGGTTCTAAGGAAAGGAGTGATGGCATTGGGACTTAAAAGTCTGCTGTTCGGGAGCCGCAAGCTGTACGAGGACACGGCGCTCTCTGCGTTTTATTCGGGCGATGTGACCCGCTGGAACGACATCTACAACGGCGGCGGAGACTGGCGCTATGCCCGAAAGGGCGGTATGAACGGCGGAATGAGGCGCGTTGCCTCGCTTGGGGCGGCGAAAGCCGTTTGCGCGGAACTGGCGCGGCTGTGCTTCACCGAGGGCACGGAGCTGTACTGCTCCGACAGCGAGACCGAAAGCTACCTTAAAAGGGTATTGGAGGAAAACGGCTTTGCGGAGAGGTTTTCGGACTTTCTCGAAAAGACGTTTGCGCTCGGGGGCGGAGTCGTCAAAGTCTACCGCGACGGAAAGGGCGTGAAGCTCGACTTTATCACCGCGGACTGCTTCGTCCCGACAAAATGGGACAACCGCGGGATCTACGGCGGCGCGTTCGGCTCTAACGTCCGCGAAAACGGAAAGAGCTACATTCTCGCCGAAACGCAGGAGCTGTCGGGCGACGGACTGACTATCGAGAACAAGCTGTTCCGCGAGAGCGGCGGCGAGACCGAGCTGTCGGAGGTCTACCCGAAAATGGCGGCGAAGAGCACTATCAAGGGGCTGACGAAGCCGCTGTTCGTTTACTTCAGAGCGGGCGCGGGAAATCTGCCGCAGTGCGCTCCGCTGGGAGCGTCGGTATTCGCGGGGGCGGAGGACACTTTAAAGTCGCTGGATATTGTGTTCGACAGTCTGACGCGCGAGTTCGTTCTCGGCAAAAAGCGCATTATCGTGCCGTATTACGCGATACGCGGAGAGTACGACAAAAAGGGCGAGCTCAAGCGTTATTTCGACGTGAACGACGAGGTGTTTGAGGCGTTTTCGACTTCCGATAACGAGGAGCTGAAGATCTCCGACAACACCGCCGAGCTTCGAGTTTCCGAGCATACGGCGGCGCTGGAGGAGCTTCTCGATCTGCTGTGTATGCAGGTCGGGCTGTCGGAGGGCGCGCTGTCCTACAAGAGCGGCACGGTGCGCACCGCGACGGAGGTCATCAGCCGCAACAGCCGCACCTACCGCACGGCTTGCTTCTACCGCCGAATGATAGCCAACGGCTTGGCGAGTGTCGCGGAGAATATCTGCATACTCGGAAAAATGGCGGGAGAGCTTTCGGCGGGAGCGTGCGAGACCGCTTCGATACGCTTTGCGGACGGCGTCTGCGAGGACGAGAGCACGAAAACCGAACGCGCGAGGGCGCTGTACGAAAGCGGTCTTATCTCAAGAGCGAGGGCGATATCCGAGATATACGGCATACCGCTCGACGAAGCGAAAAAAATGGAAAAGGAGGATCACAATGGAGAATAACAACGAAATGCTTGCCGAACAGGAGGTTCAGGGCGCACCCGAGGTTCAGTCCGCGGGCGCGGACGACCCCGTGACCGTCTCGGAGGGGTACCGCGTGAACGACGGTACGCGCTCTGGCGAGGTCTCGGAGCTGTACGCGCAGGTGGAGATGCTCAAGTCGGAGCTTACCACCGCCAAGGTGCAGACCGCGCTTTTGCTTCTCGGCATAACAAAGGAAAAGCTGGAGGACGGCACTTCGCTCGCTATCGGGCTGTGCAGTACGGGCAAGGAGCCCGAGGAAGCCGCCGCGGAGATAATCTCGGCGTACCCTCACCTTAAGGCGGTTCAGCGTAAGATACCGCAGTTCTCGGCTTCGGGCTCGGGAAGCGACGACGGCTTTTCCGCTATACGCAAGATCTTTTCGGGAAGATAATACCGAATAGATAAAGGGCGGGACGGAGGGTTTACATATATTGGCTTTATGTTCCCGTGCCGCCGTCGGCGCAAACCACAGGCGTTGAACTTTACAAAAGGCGTGACTGAACGGCGGCATACGGGAAAATATCAACAAATCAATCAACGAAAGGAAGTAATTTAAAATGGCAAAGACAATCGAATACGCAAAGGTGTTTCAGAAGGAGCTTGACAGACAGATAGTCGAGCGCTCCACATCGGGGTGGATGGAGGAGAACGCTTCGCAGGTAATTTACAGCGGCGGAAGCGAGATCAAGCTGCCCAAGATCGCGCTTATGGGTCTGGGCGACTACGACCGCGACAGCGGCTACAAGGGCGGAACCGTCAACTACTCTTACGAGACTATGACGCTTTCGCAGGACAGAGGCAGACGCTTCCGCATTGACGCGCTGGACGTTGACGAAACGGGCTTCGGACTGGCGGCGGCAAATGTCGCTTCCGAGTTTCAGCGCACTCAGGTAATTCCCGAGATCGACTCTTACCGTTATTCCACGCTCGCAAAGGCGGCCAAGATAACAAAGACCTATACGCCCGACAAGTCCACCGTGCTGTCCACTCTTGTCGGACAGATAAGCGCGGTGCGCGAGGTGACCGGCGGCGAGGGCGAGCTTGTTATCGCTATCGCGCGTTCGGTTTACGATATGATGCTTCTCTCCGCGGAGGTATCTCACTCCGTTGACAACGGCAGCTTTATGCAGGGCGATATGGAGTTCTCCGTAAAGACTATCAACGGCGCGGTCATTATCCCCGTTCCCTCTGCGAGAATGAAGACCGAGTACACATTCGACAGCGACAACGGCTATTCCGCGGCGGCGGGCGCAAAGCAGATAAACTGGATAATCTGCCCGAGAACCGCGCCTATCGCTATTTCCAAGACGGATAACGTCAAGATCATCACTCCCGAACAGAACCAGTTTGCGGACGCGTGGGATATTGACTACCGCAAGTACCACGATCTGTTTGTTCCCGACAACAAAAAGTCGGCGATAGCGGTCTGCACCGCGGGCTGATAAATTTACCGTTCCCAACGGTTTTCCTCTAATGTAATATATTGGCGGACAGCCGCGTTAAAATTACCGTTCAACAAGGCTGTCCGCCATTTTTGTCTCTTGAAAGGAGGACACAATGATAATAACTAAGGAAGAATTTTTTGAAATGGGTTTTACCGTCGGCGAGAATGACGTCGGCGCTCTCGAAAACTGCATAAAGCGCGCGGAATTCGTGCTTAACGGACTGACCGGCGACCGTGCGGGAATAGTCGCTCGGGGAACGGGCGCCGCTGCCGACCTTGTAAAGCAGGCGGCGGCGTTTCAGACCGCAGAGCTTCTCAAGAGCGAGCTTTCGGAGGACAGCTCCTCGGGAGAGCGCGTTGCGGTGGGGGATTTTTCCTACTACAAAACGAGCTCCCGCACGAGCTCTTCGGCGGACGACAACAGCAAGACCGTCGTGAGACTGCTCCGCGCGGCGGGCTGTCTTTACGGAGGAACGGAGGTGCGCGAATGAATATAAGTCCTATTCCCGACGTGCTTCTCGGCGACAGCTTTACGCTGCTCAAGCCCAGCTCTTCGGGCAAATGGAGCGAAACTGTTATCGGCAACGTCCGCGTTGAGCGGAGCGGCTGCATTTCGGACTACTCGTCGCAGAAAGCGCGCGATAACACCGAGCTCACCGTCTGGTACGACTGCGTTAAGTCCTCACCGAAAACCGATTTTGCCGCGGGAATGAAGATACGCTACCGCGGCGAGACATATGAGATCACCGAGCAGAAGGTATATCTTACCGACCGTCCGCACCACTGCAAGATAAAGGCGCGGAAGATCGGCGGGGAATACAGCGATTGAAAAGAGGCGAATACATATGACGATAACGATCGATAAAACCGTGTTCAACAACGTTGCCGAGCTTAACGCGAAGCGCGAGCTCCGCCGCACGGAAATACGCTACAATACGCAGGGCGATATGCTGATAGATATGGTGTGCAGGAAGTACGCGCTGGAGGTAACGTTCGGGCTGCTGACGGAGAGCGAGCTGAAAACGCTGCGCGCGCTGTCTCAGCGCATTTTCGTGTCGGTGAAGTTCCCCGCGCCGGAGGGTGAGATAACGGCGGATTTTCACATCTCCGACGAGCCCGCGTCCGAGCTTACCGTTGTGAACGGCGTTAAGATGTACGGCGGCGTAAAGCTGACTATGAAGCAGAAGTGAGGTGAAAAAATGACCAAGGTTTCCGATAATTTCAGAGCGCTCGCCGAGGCGAACGGGAGGTACGTCTGCTGCAAGATAATCGCGGGCGGCGAGACCTTTCTCGACGACAGGATAATCGACTTTGACTTTGACGACGTTATCCACCCCGACCGTTTTACTATCGGCACGGCGTGTCCGAACAAGTTCTGTTTTTCGGCGGTGTACGGCGGACAGCTTGAAGTGCGCGACGAGGTCAGACCGTACGTCAGCTTTGACGGGATCGAATGGTGTCCGCTCGGGGTATTCTATGTGGCGAGGCGGTACGTCCGCGGAGGGTACGCCTCCATTATCTGCTATGATAAGATGTACTATCTCGATACCGAATACACGCCCACGCTCCGTATCCCGACGACCACCGACGCGATACTGCACGACGCGTGCGCGCAGGCGGGCATATCCTGCTCGGAGAACGGCGGAAGCATTGAGATAAGGCGGCTTCCGCGCGGATTTACGATAAGGGATATTATAAGCTTTATCTCCTCGATGAACTGCGCGAGCGCGAAGTTCGACAGAAACGGGGCGCTCGTATTCAAGAAAACCCAACAGACGGCGGTTTATCTGCGCGAGAAAAACTGCATAAGCATAAGCCGGAATATGACGACCTCGTTTATCGCGGGCGTTATTATCGACGCGGACGGCACCGCTATCGAAAGCGGGAGCAGCGCCGCGGAGTCGGCGGCGGAGATGTACAACCCGATGATGACGCAGGAAATAGCCGATATGCTCGCAAGGCAGCTGAGCACGTTCAGATTTTACGGCGCGCTGATAAAAATGCAGGGCTTGCCTTATCTTGAGGCGGGCGATAATATCACGCTTGAGGAAAAGGACGGCGGCACTTATCCGATAACGATAAGCGAGATAGAGTATCACTACGACGGCGGACTTACCGCGACTCTGCATTCGCGCAATACAAGCCCCGAAAAGAGCGAGCTGCAAGCCGCGCTGGAGGAGCTGAGCTTCTCGACGGATATTGTCCGTATGCAGCAGAGCAATTCCTACGCGCTGACGATAACGACCGTCGCGCGTACGCTCGCCGAGTATGAGTTCACGACCGACAAGCGCGGCAAGTCGGCGATGATAGACGTGAACTACACGCTGCTCGCGAACGAGGGCACGGAGCTGAAGATCCTCGTGTACATAAACGACGTTCAGCAGGAGAGAACGGCGGCGTACACGCCCGTCGGCGGACGGCTCGGTCTGGAGCATTTCCACTATCTCGCGGACAAGCTCCCTAAGGGCAATAACCGCGTGACCGTCAAAATACAGGCGACGACGGGCGCCGCGCAGATAGCGGCGGGGCAGTCGTATTCAACATTGCTGTTATTGTAAAAACTATCCCAAGGCTTATAACCTTGGGATTTTTACATTAACGCTTCTCAAAATATTGACAGTCCGACGACGCGAGCGCGTTTGAGTGAGTGAGATCGTCCAGCATACAATATCCGTCCTTTTGGTGGCGGCAGTCCTCGCCGCATATGATCATATTCATACCGCACCTCCGTGAAAATAGTTTAAACGGATAGTACGCTTTTATTCGGGAAAAATCACGTTGACAAATGCTTCCAACCGTTGTATAATATAGTAGAGAACAGTTTTTTCAGAGGTCTGCTATGAAAATTTTTATTCGTATTCTTAATTGGATAATACTTGTATTCGGGATAAATCTTCCGATAATTCTTTCGGGGAAGCCGCTTGCGCTGCAAATAGCGCTCGGGGCGGTGCTTGTTATTTATTTTATCGGGTTTAATATTTTCCCGTCGCTGCGGAAATATCCGAGCTTCCGTCTGAAAATACTCGGCGACGGCGCGGAGCTTATTCTCGCGTTCTGGGTGACCTGCGCGGCAGCTTCTCCGTTTGTGGGAGCGTGTATTGCCGAAATGGTAAAGGGCGGTGAGGATTATCCGAAATATATCGTCTACGCGGTCGTGCTGATACTTTGCGAGGCGGTCATTTTCTGGAACGGCATTATCCGCGTTTATGTTACCTCCGTGCAGCTCGGACTGCGTTACCGCGTGCTCGGGATAGTATTCGGAATGGTTCCGATAGCTAATCTTGTTATGCTGATGATAATTTATGTGCGCGTTAAACAGGAAGCGATATTCGAGACGGAAAAATTCAAGCTCAACGAGAGCCGCAAGGACGACAGGATCTGCGCCACGAAATACCCGATACTGCTTGTTCACGGAGTGTTTTTCCGCGACAGCCGTTTGTTGAACTACTGGGGGAGAATTCCCGCGGAGCTCACAAAAAACGGCGCGACCGTCTACTACGGCGAACAGCAGAGCGCGCTTTCGATAGCGCAAAGCTCGGAGGAGCTCGCCAAGAAGATAGAGGAGATAGTCACGCGGACGGGCTGCGGAAAGGTGAATATCATCGCGCACTCCAAGGGCGGACTGGATTCACGCTACGCTATCTCCAAGCTCGGCTGCGACAAATATGTCGCGACCCTGACGACGATAAACACGCCGCACAGGGGCTGTATTTTCGCGGAATATCTGCTCGGAGCGGCTCCCGAGCGCGTCAAGAATTTCATTGAAAAGACCTACAACAAGGCGTTTTACGCGCTCGGCGACAACACTCCCGATTTTATGTCGGCGGTGAAGTGCCTTACAAACAGCTTCTGCGAGGAGTTCAACAAGGACGTTCCGGACAGCCCCGACGTTATGTATCAGTCCTACGGCTCAAAGGCGATAAACCGCCGCGGTGCGCGCTTCCCGCTGAACGTTTCCTATCCCGTGGTCAAGAAATATGACGGCGCTAACGACGGCTTGGTGGCGCTCACTTCCGCGGAGTGGGGAGAGAAATTCACGCCACTTTATCCGCCCGCAAAGCGCGGAATAACTCACGCGGATATGATAGACCTCAACCGTGAGAATATCAAGGGCTTCGACGTCCGCGAGTTCTATGTGCAGATAGTAAGCGACCTCCGCGAAAGGGGCTACTGATGAACAACAAATATTACACGGTCTGCGGCATAACCGAGATAGACGGAAAAATTCTCCTCGTGCGGCACACTTACGGCTCGGCTAAGGACAGGATACTGCTCCCGGGTGGTTTCGTACAAGAGGGCGAGCTGCCCGACAGGGCGGTCGAGCGTGAGATTCTCGAGGAGACGGGCGTTACCGCAAAGGCGCGTTCGGTGTTTGCGGTTCAGTTCAAGCCCGAGCAGTGGTGCGTGGTGTTTGTAATGGACTATATCGGCGGCGAACCGAGGAGCGACGGTCACGAGAACAGCGAGGTCCTGCTCCTTACTCCCGAAGAAGCAATTTCGCATTCGGATATTACCAATTTAAGCCGCGAGTTAATAACAGCATACGTAAAGCACGGCACTGCGCTTGGCAAAAGCACATACGTTCCCGCGTCGTCGGACAGCGAAAACTATTCTCTCTACGAAGGTTAATAAAAGAAAGGAATAATATGGCAGATATAACTATAACAATGAACGGCACAGACCAGCTCCGCGCCGTATTCGGTGAGTTCGACCGAAATATAAATCTTATTCAGAAAGCGTTTTCCGTGACGATCTTCGCGCGCGGCGGAGAGGTGAAGATCACGGGCGACGACGAGCTTTCCGTCGCAAAGGCGGAAAAGGCGGTGAAAACGCTCTGCGACAGCTTTTCGCGCGGCGAAGCTATCGAGGAGCAGACCGTCCGCTACGCTATCGCGATGGTGAACGACGGCGCGGAAAACGAGATCGCGGCGATAAGCGGCGACTGCGTCTGCGTAAGCTATTCGGGCAAGCCGATAAAGCCCAAGACCGTCGGACAGAAAAAGTACTGCGATATGATTCGCAAGAACACGATTACGTTCGGCGTAGGTCCCGCGGGTACGGGCAAGACTTATCTTGCGGTAGCGCTTGCGGTTACGGCGTTCAAGCAGAAGCAAGTCCAGCGCATTATTTTAACGCGCCCCGCTGTGGAAGCGGGCGAAAAGCTCGGATTTCTCCCCGGCGACTTGCAGAACAAGGTCGACCCGTATCTCCGTCCGCTTTATGACGCGCTTTTTGAGATGTTCGGACAGGAAGCGTTCGCGCGGCTGTCGGAGCACGGAGCTATCGAGGTCGCGCCACTCGCGTATATGAGAGGGCGCACGCTCGACGACAGCTTTATAATCCTCGACGAGGCGCAGAATACCACGCGCGAGCAGATGAAGATGTTCCTCACCCGATTGGGCTTCAACTCGAAAATGGTAATCACGGGCGACATCACGCAGATCGACCTCCCCGAAGCGAAAAAGTCCGGGCTTATCGAGGCGCTTAAAGTCCTCCGAAATGTCGAGGATATAGCGCAGAACCGCTTCACCGAAAAGGACGTTGTTCGTCACAAGTTGGTTCAGGATATAGTTAGAGCTTATGACGAGTATCAGGGCAGCGCAAAAACGGGTAAGGGAACATGGAAAAATTAGTCGCATTGTGCTATGTGTGGGCGTTCGGGCTTGACGATAAAACCGATTATTATACGGAACTTGACAGGCTGTTTTTGGAGAACCCCGAGGACGATTTTCTTCTGGAGCTTGAGGGGCTTGGCGATAATCGCGCGGAGGCTTGGGAAAGGCTTGGCAGGTTTGGGGAAAGCGTGCTGAACATTGATATTTTCGGCAAGGAGCTGTTCGCGGCTCTGGAAAAGGTCTACAATGCAAATATTTTTCCGCTTGCCGAATTCGGGAAACGCTGTTACAAATTGTGGTGTGCTCTGCCCTATGAACCTTTCCTGTACGAGCATACCGAGCCGTTCTGCATTCTCACATACGCTGATGACCCGCTCTCTTACGGTGAAGAGGGGCAGTCGCGGGATTATTACGAAGCCGCGTTTAATTATTATAAGGAGAACCCATGAAAATTTTTATTGACTACAACAACGAGCAAGACAAGCTCACTCCTCCCGAGGACTTTGAAAAGCTGGTCGAGGACTGCACGCGGGCGGCTCTGGAGGAAGAAGAAATCGAGGACGACGCGGAGGTCTCCGTCACGCTCGTTGACAACGCGCGTATCAAAGAGATGAACGCGGAGTTCCGCGAGATCGACAAGGAAACGGACGTGCTGTCGTTCCCTCTCGGCGACGAGAACGGCTTCGAGGTCGACCCCGACACCGACGCGATACTGCTCGGCGATATTGTTATCTCGCTCGAAAAGGCGCAGTCGCAGGCGGAGGAGTACGGTCACAGCTTCAGGCGCGAGGTCGCGTTTTTAGTCACGCATTCGCTGTTCCACCTGCTCGGCTACGATCATATGACCGAGGACGAGGAAAAGGAAATGTTCGCCAAACAGGAAAAAGTTTTACAACAACTGGGTATTACACGATGAAATTTTTCAAGAGCTTTTACTACGCGGGGCGCGGTATAGTCACGGCGCTCGGGCAGCGTAATTTTCGCTTTCATTTGTGCGCGGCGGCGTTTGTTATCTTTTTCGCGGCGCGGTTTTATTCGTTTTCGGCGGAGCGGTGGGCGATATTGGTTATGACCTGCGCGGCGGTTCTCGCTTTCGAGACCGTCAACACGGGTATCGAAAGGCTCGCCGATAAAGTCACCGAGGAGAACAGTCACCGCATAAAGCTCGCCAAGGACTGCGCGGCGGGCGCGGTGCTTATCGCGGCGATAGGCGCGGTCGCGGTCGGTATCGCGCTGTTCTGGAACAAGGACGTATTCGGGCTTATACTCCTGTATTTTACCGAGCCCGCGCGGCTTGCGGCTCTGATACTCGCGATAGCCGCGGCGTGGGGCTTTGTTTTCCTGCCCGAATATTGGAAGAAATAACAGAAAACGGCGTGTATCCGCGCCGTTTTTTGATATGTTAAACCGAAATTATTTTCGGAAACTACTTGACAAAAGTCCTATATAGTATTATACTATATAGTAGGAGGTTAAAATTGTTAGAGAAAACAAACGGAGGATTTCTTATCAGCAAGATCAAGCAGATACAGGGACGGGTGTTTGAGCGTATGCTTGACGAAAACGGGATAAGCGAGTTTAACGGCGCGCAGGGGCGGATTCTGTTCGTGCTGTGGGAGACGGACAATATACCGATAAGCGCGCTGTCCGAGCGGACGGGACTTGCCAAGACCACGCTAACAAGTATGCTCGACCGGCTGGAGAACCGCGGACATATCCGCCGTGTTCCCGACCCCGCCGACCGCAGAGCGGTGCGTATATGCCTCACCGAAAACGCTTATGCTCTCCGCGAAAAGTACGAGCGTGTTTCCGCAATGATGAACGAGGTGTTTTACAATGGGTTCAGCGACGACGAGATACTCGCCTTTGAAAAGGGGCTTGGGAAAGTTCTTGAAAATCTTATCGAAAAGGAGAATGAAAATGGACAAAAAAATTAAATCGGATATACGCGGTCTGCGCGACAGATGCAACGTCGCATACGTCGGCTCGGTAAACGGCGACGGCTTTCCGCAGGTCAAGGCAATGCTGGTCGCGGAGCACGACGATATGCGCGTGCAGTATTTTTCCACGAATACAAGCTCAAAGCGCGCCGCGCAGTTCCTCGCAAACCCTAAGGCGTGCGTATACTACTGTCATGAGCGCGAGTTTAAGGGCGCGCTGTTTACGGGAACTATCGAGGTCTGCACCGATCACGATACCAAGGCGATGATATGGCACAACGGAGACGAAATGTACTACCCTAAGGGCGTTGACGATGAGGACTACTGCGTGTACAAATTCACCGCCGAAACGGTGAATTACTATCACGGTCTCGCCAATACGACTTTTTCCGTCGACGAGCTTTACGGTGATTGATACAAACGGGGGAGCGGCTTGCTCCCCCGTTTGTATGTCAGTTTTTCCTCCACAGCATAATATTATCCTCAAAGCTAACGTCCAGCCTGCCCGTATCGTGAAGCCACGCGAGATACGACCTCACCGTGCTGCCTACAAGGACGTACTGCTCAAACGTCATTTTCAGCCCGTATTCCGAAAACAGCGACTGCAAGACCCGTTCAAAGCTGCTCGGCGTTTCACAAAGCGCGGTTATGCGGTCGGCGATCTCGTTCACCTTGTCGATATTGTACTGCGCAAGCTCGGCGATATTATCCGTCGCGGCGGCGTGAGACGGCACGAACATTTTCGCGGTCATTCCCTTGACGCGTTCAAGCGTGTTAAGATATTCCGCGACGTCGTAAATAAAGCCTATACGATACTTATCAAGCGTCTCCCTGCTTGACAGGCAGTCCGCGAGGAAAACAACGTCGTCGGGAGTGCGGAAGCCCGTCATATTAAAGAAGTGACCGCCCAGCGGTATTATCTCCAGTTCGCTCGGGAAATCGCCGTCCGAGAAGTCCGTGACCTCGCTCTCCGCCGCCAGCAAAAACTTATGCCGAAGCTCCTTGCACGGAAATCCGCCGTACAGGAACGACGGCTCCAGTATCGGGTTTTCGGTGAACGCTTTTTCAATTCCCGTCGAGAATATCTTACACCCCGTCTGCTGTTGAAGATAACGGTTGCCGCCGATGTGATCGGCGTTGGAGTGCGTGTTGACGATACCGCGGAGCTTCCACCCGTTATCGTCAAGTATTTTGCGGACTTTCCTGCCCGCGTCCTTGTCGTTGCCGCTGTCGATAAGATACGCGCCGCCGTCTGCAAGATAAACGCCTATCTTGGCGGGGCTTTCTATATAATAGGTACGTTCGCCGACTTGGTTTAATTCAAACATAATGTCCTCCCTAAGAGCCTGTTTAGTATCTCGCCGCACACATCTCGCTTACGTCTTTTTCGCCACACTTAGGCAATTTTGCTTGAAATACATAAAGTATTCCTGCGCAAAATTGCCGTCGTTTGGCGAAAAATCCGCTGCGCGATCTGCGCACGTCGAGACACTAAACCGGCTCTAATAAAAAATCGTGTTGTATATACGGCACGGCTCGCCGTAAGGATTTGCGTAGACGTGCGGAGTATCGGCGCGGAAACGCGCAGCCTGACCCTCCGAAAGCGTCTCGGTATGCTCGTTTGCGGTGACATCCAGTGTGCCGCTTATCACGAAAACAGTCTCCTCGACGTTCTCCGCGTGAGCGTCCGAGCGGTGGATACAGCCCTCGTCAAACTCAATAACGAACGCCTCAAAACTGCGTATCGGGTCAAACTGGAACAGCGTATATGCCCGCATTGCGCTGTTTTCCTCCGAGATACATTCCGACGGGCTTACCGTTACAAATCTTCCCTCACGCTCGCGCAGAAGCGATGACAAGGGCGCTTTTAATCCCGTCGCTATCTTCCAAAGCGTATTGATCGTCGGAGAGGACTGTCCGCGCTCTATCTGCCCGAGCATAGGCTTGCTCACGCCGGTAAGCTCGGAGAGCTCGTCCAAGGTGAGCCCTCTCGATTGACGTATACTTTTCAGCTCTCTGCCGACTGTAAGGCTCTGCATTTTCATCCCTCCCGTATATGACAAAACATCTTTTTGTATATTATAACATATTTTTGAATGACTGTCAAGCACAAAAATCGCGGCAGACCGTTCATAATTCGGTCTGCCGCTTTTCATATTTATTTGCCGGGAGCTACTTTTCGACCTCGACGATAAATCCGTCAAAGCCCTTTTTCTTTGCCTCGGCGAGACAGTTCTCGGCGTTCTGTCTGTTCTTGAAAGCGCCTACCTGTACGCGGTAGAGCTTTTCTGGAACGCCGTCCGCGTTGAGGTATATTCTCACCTTATCCCTGAACCAGTCCATATCCCTTCCGAATTTGGATAGCCAGTTTTCGGGGTCTCCGTGAGCGCTTGCGTAGCCGCGCTTGTTCGCTTCCTTGTGGGAGACGACGTTCTCCAGCTTAATGGACGGATATTGCCCGATAAGCTCCGCGCAGACCTTTGCCATAATGTCGAACGCCTGCTCGAAATAGGTCTTGTCGGTAAGCCCGTCCTCCGCTATCTCGAATTGAATGTACGCGGGGTCGTAGTTGTACGAGCCGTTTTTCCCCGAGCCGCAGCCCCAGCAGCATATGTCATAGGGCAGTATCTGCGCCGCCTTGACCTCGCCGTTTTTGTCCTTTCCGACGACCCCGTGAGGAGTTACGTCGTTGCTGTTTTCGCCGCCGAAATAGTTCTTGTTGGGATTTACGCCGCAAATATCGGGCGCGTTGACGTAACGCTTCAAATTCGGATTGTTCGCGCCCGTAGAGTGTACCACGATACCCTCGGGAACGCCCTTTGGCATTTTTTTTGCCGCCTTGAAGCAGTCGGAAAAATCCGCTATCGCTTTAAATGTCGTCGCCATTGCTTCCTCCCTTGCCGTCCGCAAGCCCCTCGCCGAGCACATAGCCGACGACCGCCGCGCCGCTCAAAATAGCGCCGCTTATCTTATCGGCGGTCTCCTGCGAGCCGTTGCCGAGAACGATAAGCCCCGCGACAAATCCCGCGATACTCACCCAGAGTTTACGGCTTGTCAGTTTTCTTTTCCAATCGATTTTCATAGTGTACCCTCCTTAGTTATGTGGTTTGTGATACTGTTTAAGTTCGTTAACGTCCTGCTCAATATCGTTAAGGCGTTGTTCCACAAGCGGCATTCTCTGTGCGAACCGGTTGTGTTCCTCAACCTTTTTTTCGAGCTGCTCGATACGGTAAGCCGTCAGCTTGGACGACACCAGAATACCCCCGAGAGACCCGCCGAGCGTACCGATAAGCGACAATACAGCCACAATAATTGCCGTAATGTCCAAATCAGTCCACCTCCAACAGCTTGGCGACCTCGCCGCGCAATTTTTCGGGAACGCTTTCAAGGGTCTTAAGCCCTTGCTTTATAAGATTTGCGTAAATATTTGCCATTTACATCACACCTCCGTTTTTTCGTACAGCCTGCAAAGCGCAAGCTGTATATTCGTGATCTGTTCCGCAAGCCGTTCGCTTTCGGCGGCCTGCAATTTGATAAATTCGTTTTTATCGTACCGAACCATATCGTACTCCCAGCCGACAAATTCGTTTTCCTCGCCGACGTTCTCCGCGACCTCGTGAATATTGGAATTCCTCCACACGCTGAACTCGTCGATCTTAACGGGCTCGGGACGCACCGTTGAGCGTACGGTACCGTAGTCCCTCATTAGTTCACCTCCCTTCCGCTTCATATTAGCACGCCGTCAACTGCAAAAAACTGCATAAAAAAACCTCCTTGGTTTTCCAAGGAGGTAAATATTATCGTTTGATTTTATGCCGAAGTGGAAGCCTGATAATCTCCGTTGTATATTCCCGTTACGGAGGTGGTGAGGAAGCGGAAGTCGTTCATAAGATCGAGTTCCTCGCCCGGGTGATCGCCCATTATGCGCACGGTCGGACGAAGAACGTTTGTACTGTGCGCGATAACAACGCCGTGCCTGCCGTCGGAAAGCTGAACCATAGTTCCGATAGGATAGGGATTGAACGCGCGGAGGAACGCCTGCGCTACCCCGAGGTCGAAATGCACTCCGCTTCCGCCGAGTATGTACTCCTCCGTCTCCGCGACCGACCACGGCACGCGGTAAGGGCGGTTGGAGGTCAGCGCGTCAAACACGTCGCAAACGGTGAGGATACGCGCGATAAGCGGTATTTTCTCTCCCGCGAGCCCCGTCGGATAGCCCGTTCCGTCGTATTTTTCCTGGTGGAACAGTACGCCCGACATAATGTTCGAGCTGAAATTTCCGCCGTTTTTGAGTATATTGTAACCGATAAGAGGGTGACGTTTTATCTCCTCAAATTCCTCGTTTGTGAGCTTTCCGGGCTTGATAATAATATCGTGGTCGATATTCGACTTTCCTATATCGTGAAGAAGCCCCGACACAACGACTTCCTTAGTCTCCTCGGGAGACATTCCGAGCTCGCCGCATACGCTCGCCGAGAGCATTGAAACTCTCAGACAGTGCTTGTAGGTGTAGTCGTCGTAGTTCTGGAGCGCTATCATCTGATTGCCGAGGAACGAAGAGTCGCTTGCAATATCGTTGATAATATCGTCCGCAATGCCGTCGACCTTTTGCGCGGCGGCTTGTGACAGCTCCTTTATCTCCTCGTTGCAGTCGAATATCTCGTCAAGGTCGGTCAGCGCCTTGCCGATACGGACATTGCGCTCGCGTTCAATATCCGCTTTTGTGGCGGGGTGCGCCGCCTCCTCAATGCCGCCGCCGACAATGCGTACGGTCTTAATGCCCTTTTCAACGAGCATTTCGATCATTCCCGAGGATAAGAACGTTCCCTTATTAAGAAGTGTCTGGTACTCTCTGGCAGTGGTGGAATCAACGTTTTCTGCGAGCTGCATTCCCTCGCGGAGCTTGTCAACCGGAACGATAAGCATATTATTTATCTCCTGTCTTTATACTAAGGGGGAAGTATAGACCCCTTGCTTCACATAATCTTCAAGCGTTCTGCGCGCGTCGGCGACCTCGCTTTCGTAGGTTATGCCGAACCATTTGCTGTCTGTGGGAATATCCAGCACCTTATAGCCGCGCGAGATTATCTCTTTTCCCACCGCCTCGGCGATAGTAAGCTCCGCTTTAAGCTCGTCTGGTTGTAAGTTATCGAGAAACTTGCGGAGCTGATGCGTCAGCACGGACATAAACCCGACGGTAAAGCCCCACATACTCATTGACGTTGTATCGTTATCGTTGAGCACGCGCTCATAGCCGTCGTACTTTCCGCGGATAACGCCGTTTTCGCGCTTTATCTGTTTGGTCTCCTCGACAAGCGTAAGCAGGTGGTTTTCATCGGTGCGGCAGATACCGCGGTTTACCGTGCCGTTTTCGGAGAGCGTGTTTTTCAGCAGGAAATCCACCGAACACCCGTCCGCCGTGGGATTTTTTAAGAAATTTCCAAGCTGCTTGAACGCCGACGCGCCGTAAAAATCGTCGGCATTGATAACGGCAAAGTTGCCGTCGATAACGTCCTTGCAGCAGTACAGCGCCTGCGCCGTGCCCCACGGCTTTGTGCGCGAGGGAAAATCCTTTTCGCGTTTCGGCAGCTGATCGGGCGACTGAAAAACATAATCGACCTTAACGAGCTTTTCCACTCTCGCGCCGATCGTGCTTTTAAACATCTCCTCAATATCGCGCCGTATTATAAAAATAACGCGGTCGAAGCCGTTTTTCAGCGCGTCGTGGACCGAATAGTCTATCAGCAGTTCCCCATTTGGTCCAAGCGGTTCGAGCTGTTTTATCCTGTCGCCGAAACGCGAGCCCATACCCGCCGCGAGCACTACTAAAGTTAAGTCCGACATTTTTTCGCCTCCTGTTTTTTACTTGATATAACGAATATCCGTGACCGTAGCGCCGCCAACTTCGCATTTTATCGTATCGTCGGTCGGCGTAAAGCCGTGCTTTTTATAAAACCTCGCCGCGCGTTCGTTGCCCTCGAGAACGTACAAATAAATCTTGTCGAATCCGCGCTCGTGAAGCTGATCCACCGCGTAGTCGAAAAGCTCTCCCGCACAGCCTGTACCCCAAAATCGGGGTAGAGCGTACATCGTGTGAATTTCTCCCCAGCCGCTCATCTTCTCCTCAGCGGCTGGTCGCACGTGAACATGCGCGGCAATTCGCTCTCCATTGAGAATTACGAAGCTGCCCTCGTCAAAGAAATAGCTTTTCGGAGAACGGTCAACTATCTTCGAGGTCAGCCCGTCCAGAAAATCCCGAGGCAGCAAACCCTTATAGCCCTCTTTCCACGCTGCGACGTACAGCGCGTCGACCTCGCGGATATCGTCCTCGGTCATTCTGCGGATAAGCATTACTTCAAACCCTCGATGCTCTCCAGTATCTTCCGCATTTTCTCCTCGGCTTTCGCGAGCTTAGCGCGCTCGTTTTCGATCTGCTGAGCGGGCGCTTTGGACAAAAATCCCTGATTGTTCAGCTTGCCCGAGAGGAAGTCTATGTCCTTCTGCGCGGCTTTCTTTTCCTTTTCGAGACGAGTAAGCTCCTTTTCTTTGTCAACAAGCTCGCCCATGGGGATAAATACGCGTGCCGAATCGGTAACAACGGTTATCATTCCGTCGGTGTTCTCGGCTTTTTCAACGACGGTGAATTCACCCGCGCCCGCGAGCTTCTCAAAGAACGGCTGAGCGTTCTTGAAAATGTCGGCGAACCTGGTCTCAACAATCTCGGTGACCTTCTTTGACGGCGGAACGTTCATCTCGTTGCGCTGTACGCGGATAGCGCGGATAGTCTCGATCACGCGTGAGAACTCCTCTTTTTCCTTTGCGAAGTTGAGCGCTTCGTCATATTCGCACCACTTGGAGACCATAATGCTGTCGCTCTCGGACTGCGGCATGGACTGCCATATCTCCTCGGTGATAAACGGCATAAACGGGTGGAGGAGCTTCAGAATACCCGTCATAATAAATACGAGAACGTTCTGCGCCGCAAGCGCCGTTGCTCCGCCTGCCGCGATTCTCGGCTTGGTAAGCTCGATATACCAGTCGCAGTAAATATCCCAGATAAAGTCGTAAAGGTTCTGTACCGCGATACCAAGCTCGTATGCTTCAAGGTTAGTGGTTACATTCTTTACAAGATCGTTGTAAAGCGACAGCACCCACTTGTCCTCAACGGGCATATTTTCGGGGAGTTTTGCGCACTCGAAGTCCTCGGGGAGGTTCATAAGAATGTAGCGCGAGGCGTTCCAGAGCTTGTTTGCGAAGTTACGCGAGTTTGTGACCTTGGTCTCCGTCCAGCGCATATCGTTGCCGGGAGCGTTGCCCGTTACCAAGGTAAGGCGCAAAGCGTCCGCGCCGTATTTGTCGATAATATCAAGCGGGTCGACGCCGTTGCCGAGCGACTTGGACATTTTTCTTCCCAGCTCGTCGCGGACAAGACCGTGGATAAGCACGTCCTTGAAAGGCTTTTCGCCCGTGTGCTCCAGTCCCGAGAAGATCATTCTCGATACCCAGAACGTGATTATATCGTAGCCCGTAACCAATGTCTGCGTGGGATAAAAATACTCATAATCGGGCGTTTTCTCGGGCCAGCCCAACGTCGAAAAAGGCCACAGCGCCGAGCTGAACCAGGTATCCAGAGTGTCCTCGTCCTGCTTTACCTCCGCGCCGCACCTCGGGCATTTGGTGATGTTGTCCAATGTTATCTCGGTGTGCTTGCAGTCGGGGTTCTGACAGTAGAACGCCGGGATTCTGTGACCCCACCATATCTGACGGGAAATGCACCAGTCGCGGATATTTTCCATCCAGAACAGATAGCCGTTCTCAAAGCGCTTGGGAACGTAGCGAAGCTCGCCGCTCTTGACAACGTCGATAGCGGGCTTTGCAAGCTCCTTCATCTTAACGAACCATTGCAGCGAAGCGGTAGGCTCGACGGTAGTGCCGCAGCGCTGACAGGTACCGACATTGTGCTTATGCGGCTCGACCTTAACGAGCAGCCCCTGCGCCTCAAGGTCGGCTACCATAGCCTTGCGCGCCTCGTAGCGATCCATTCCCGCGTACTTTCCGCCAACGCCGTCCATTATCGTAGCGTCGTCGTTCATCATATGGATAACGGGCAAATTGTGGCGCTGACCGACCTCAAAGTCGTTGGGGTCGTGCGCGGGGGTTATCTTAACGCAGCCCGTACCGAATTCCATATCAACATATTCGTCCGCGACAACGGGTATCTCGCGGTCGGTAAGCGGCAGCTTCAACATCTTCCCGACGAGGTGAGTATACCGCTCGTCCTTGGGATTTACCGCGACAGCCGAGTCGCCGAGCAGCGTTTCGGGACGCGTGGTCGCGATCTCGACAAAGCCGCTTCCATCTGCGATAGGATAGTTGATATGCCAGAAAAAGCCGTCCTGCTCCTCATATTCGGTTTCGATATCCGAAATGGAGGTCTTGCAGTTGGGACACCAGTTGATGATACGCTCGCCGCGGTAGATAAGCCCTTTGCTGTGCAAGTCCATAAAGACCTTCTGAACAGCTTTCGAGCAGCCCTCGTCCATCGTGAACCGCGAACGGCTCCAGTCGCAGGACGTGCCCATTTTGCGCTGCTGCTCCTTTATTCTGCTGCCGTACTTGTCGTTCCACGCCCAAGCGCGTTCCATAAAGCCGTCGCGCCCGAGGTCGTATTTCGTTAAGCCCTCTTCTTTCATCGCCGAGACTATCTTCGCCTCGGTAGCCAGAGCCGCGTGATCGGTTCCGGGCAGCCAGAGCGCCGAGCAGCCCTGCATTCTCTTAAAGCGGATAAGTATATCCTGCAAGGTGCAGTCCAGCGCGTGACCCATATGGAGCTGCCCCGTGATGTTGGGCGGCGGCATTACTATCGTATAGGGAGTTTTCTTCGGGTCGCGCTCCGCCTTGAAGAAGCCGCCCTCCTCCCAGTATTTGTAAAGTCTGTCCTCGAAATCCTTCGGGGAGTATGTTTTCTCCAGTTCTTTTCTCATTGCTCTATGTCCTTTCTTAGTCTTTCTTAAGGAAATACCGAATAAACCGTTTATAGCTTTATTTTATACGGTTTTCCCCGCCTTCGGCGGGGAAAACCGCCATTTGATCAATCGTATTCCTCACAAATAAACCTGAAATCGTCCGTCTTTTTCGCCTTATCGAGAACGCGTTTCTTTATCCGTTCCTCGAAAGCCTCCACCGCCTTGCCGAACAGCATACTCCGAAAAATTCCGCTCGTACACATAAGCATAACGCCAAGCGTTTCGCGGTCGATCTCAAATCTGTTCTCAACGGGATAATTTCCGCTGTTGTCGGCGGAGGACGGCTCGCCGTACTTGTCAACGACCGCTTGTACCTCCTCGGCAGTCGCGGTCTTGACGGCGATATCAACGGCTTCTCCGTCGTAGAATTTCTCGACAAACAGCCGCGACAAAGTCTGCTTTTTCCCGACTATCTCTTTCGCGATCATATCCGCCTGTTCCTTAACAAACTTCAGCACGCCCCTCTCGGACTTGCTTATGTTCTTGAACCAAATGTAGAACAGCCGCGTACGTTCACCGTCGGAAAACTCGACCTTATCAAGCGTACCCGTATCGTCGTAAACGGCGGTCAAACCATTCGGCATTAGCTCTCTCGGCACGGTATAGACCCGAACCTCGCTTCCTTCCAACGGAGTATCGTAGGTCAGAAGCTGATATTTCTCGTCATAGCAAAGCGTTAAGGCTTCGCCGTCAACGGTATCAAGCTCATCGAATTTAAACGCGCCCGCCTTAAATTGAAGCGGAATGATATAATCAGCCATTAGTTAGTCCCCTTTACCGAAAGCCTTTTGATTATCTCCTCGCTCGGAGTAACGTAAAGCGTTTTGTTGTTCGTAAAAATAACCATTCCCGGCTTAGCGCCCGCGGGCTTTTTGACGAACTTTACCGCGACATAATCCACGGGAACGCCCGAGCCGCTTTTGCCCTTGGAGTGGAACGCCGCCAGTTGTGCCGCCTCGAATATCGTCCGCTCGGAGGGAGTTTTCCCGTCCGTTTTTATGATAACGTGCGAGCCCGCTATGTCCTTGGTGTGGAGCCATATGTCGGTTGCCTTGGCGGTTTTCAGCGTGAGAAGATCGTTTTGACGGTTATTCTTTCCGACAAGTATCTCAAACCCCTCCGTAGAGCGGAATTTCAGAGGTTCGGAGAGTTTTTTCTTCTTGTCGTCGGGCTTATCCCTGCCGCCCCTTACGAAGCCCTGTTCGCGAAGCTCGCGGCGTATCTCGTTCAGCTCCTGCTCGTTCTCGTTTCGGGAAATGCAGTCCAGAACGCTGTCCAGATAGCCCAGATCGTCCGCGCCCTTTTTGATAAGCTCCGTGAGCTTTTTCTCGGCGGTGTCCAGCTTGCGGTACTCGGAATAGTACTTCTGCGCGTTCTGCGACGGGGTGAGCCGCGCGTCAAGCGTTATCTCGCGCTGTTCTCCCGTGTAGAAGTCGTCGAGCGTACACACGGTCATACCCTTTTCCAGTCGGTAAATGTTGGCGTTGATAAGGTCGCCGCAGACTCGGAAAACCTCGCGCTCTCCGCACTCCGCAAGCTCCTTTTTCTGTAACTCCAGCTTTCGGGAAATGCGCTCATACGCGTTCGTAACGGTCTTTAAAAGATCTCTCGCGCGCTGTCTCGTGCGCTGTCCCGCCGAGGAAAAGAAATCGTCTATCAGCGCGTTCGCCGTATCGAACTTAGCCGCGGTCATAGCCGAGCCGTACTGCCCTATATCAACGAAGCAGAAGTCCTTTTTCTTTCCCGTCTCGTCGGTGAGCATAGTATATTCCGCGGAGCCGTTAAGCGCCGCTTTCGCCTTGTTAATAAACTCGCCGACCCGTCCGCGCTGTTCCGCGGTCAGCGAATTGCAGGGCGTATCGACGTCGCCCGCCGCAAAGAACGCGCATTCTCTCGCGAATATCGGCGAAATTCCCTCCAGAATATCGGGAAGCGCCTTTGCGAGCCTGTCGCTCCTGCCGTCAAGCGAGCGCAGAATATCCTCGGCACTCGTTTCGAGAATATTCAGCCGTTCCACGCGCGGCGGGGTCTCGTAAACGATATTCGGCAATACGCGCCGAACGCTCGAGACCTCGTCGGTAACGCGCTTTATGCTGTCGACAACGCGACCGCCGCGCACTATTATAATGTTGCTGTGCCGCCCCATTATCTCCGAAACGACCGTATTCACAACAATATCGCCTATCTCGTTGGTGCACTCAAAATCGAAGTACAGAATACGCTCCAGCCCGTCCTGCCGTATATCGACGAGCCGACCGCCGCCCAGATGCTTTCGCAGAAGCATACAGAACATCGGCGGCGACTGAGGATTTTCAAACTCCGCGCTCGTGAGGTTCACGCGCGCCGAAGCGCCGTTCGCCGAGAATATCAGCGACTTTCGGCTCTTGTCCGCGGCATTGAGCTGCCGTAAGGTCAGCACTATTTCCTCGCGCGAGGGCTGGTATATCTTGTCAACTCTCGCGCCTATCAAATTTGTCAGTTCTTGCTTTACGCAATGTAAAAGCGCGCCGTCAAGCGACATTTTACCGCCCCCTTTCGTCATTTAAATAAGTCTAACGAAAAATCATACATATCCGCACGGATCAGCTTCACACTCCGCGCTGAACACGGGAACGGACGAAAACTCTGCGGTGACGAGCTTCGCGAGCTTGTGCGCCGCCGCCTTTTCCGTGCCGAAATGTCCCGCGTCGATAAGCGTAAGCCCGCAGTTTTCCGCCTCTATCCAGAAGTTGTGCTTGATGTCGCCCGAAATTATCGCGTCGCAGCCGCGCTCGCGGGCGAGCTGCATGATCGTGCGGTCTATCCCCGCGCCGCAGCACACCGCCACTCTTTTGACGGAGCGGCTTATCCGGCTGTACCGAACGCCGCCGAGGAAGAGCTTTTCCTTGCAGTACTCGGCGAGCATCTGCGGCGTGAATTCCAGCTGAATATCGCACACCGCGCCAAACCCTCTGCCGTCGCTCTGCGTGACCTCAAGGGTATCGCCGCGCTCCCATTCGAGAAGCTCGATCAGCGTATCGTTCACGCCGCCCTCGGCAATGTCGAAGTTGGTGTGCATAGCTATCACGGCGATGTCCCGGCGCATAAGCGCCGCCACGGGGCTCCACGCGGGAATGTTCTTCAAAGCGTCAAAAATGACGGGGTGGTGCGTTACGATAAGGTTCGCGCCCTTTTCGACCGCCTCATTTATAACGGAGTGCGTGATGTCAAGGCAGCAGCACACTCCCGTGACCTCCGCGTTCTCGTCGCCGATAAGCAGCCCGACATTGTCAAAGCCCTCCGCGTATTTTTTCGGCGCAACGCCGTCCAGATATTTCCAAACTTCGCCGACTGTCATATCCTCACCTCGTCAACATTCTGTAATATTATTTACGGTACTGAGGCAACACCGCACAATTACCGCCCTGCGGGCTTTGCCGTCCGCTTGCTTGCACGCATTATGTGCTTCGTACAAAACGCTTTTCCGTCATAGCGTTGACCTAAGGTCAACCCGTGCACAATTCGTCCTAGCACGCATTATGCGCTGTGCGCAAAACGCTGCATACAGCCTTGCGTCGTCCTCATTGTACAAGCTGACGAAAAATCTGACTGCGCAATCGAACGACAATAATTGTGCGGTATTGCCTTAACGTCAAGTAATGACATTTTGCCGTTTTATTCAACATTATTTGCCTTTTTGAGAATTTCACGCGACATCTCGCGCAAAACCTCCGCCTGTTCCGAATTGCTGTGTGACTTCTCCATTCCGTCGGCGTTTTTCGACAACTTTTCGGCGATATTCCGCAAAAAATTACAATCCGTAATTTTCCCCGTAAGCGCCTCGACGGTATCTATCTCACGGGAGACCCCCGTATAAGCCGCGAGCATAACGGTATATCCGCGCCCGCCGTCGTACGCGGTGCGCTCCTCGAGAAGCTCAAAGCCGTTATTGTACAGCCATTTTCTCAGATATTCCGCGCGGGTCATCGGCTGAAGGATAAACCGCGTGTCCGAGTTCAGGAAACGGCAGCCGCTTATTATTTTCGCTATCAGCTCGCCGCCCATTCCGCATATTATCACGTCGTCGGCGAAGTCTATCTCCGCCAGACCGTCCGATTTTACTGTTTTCACATTTGTAACGCCGCATTCCGAAACGGTTCTGCGAGCCGCCTCAAGAGGTCCGTCGCGAACGTCCGACGCTATCACCAGCGCCGATTTGTCCATAGCGAGACGGCAGGCGAGCTGTGCGTGGTCGCAGCCCACGTCCGCGGCGATCTTGCCGCTCCTGCACAGCTCCGCCGCCGCTTGGAGCCTGTTGTCAAGCGTTATCAACTTACTGACCCAGCGCCGTGTTCAGCTTGTTTACGATATCCTCGGCGTCCACTCCGTGAACCGAGCAAGCCTGCCCAACGGACTCTCCGCGAGCCGAAGGACAGCCCAGGCAGTGCATACCCATCGCGAGAAAAATAGGAGCCGCAGCCTCGCCGTTAAAATCGAGGATATCGCCGATGATCGTATCAACCGTTACTTTCATAATTATAACTTCCTTTCGCCATAATATAATGTACGCCGTTTCGCATACACATTGATATTATACCACAATATTTGCGATTTGTCTACTGAATTTCTGTTATTTTTTGGTTTGCTATTGCATTTTTGTAAAAAATATGTTATAATTAACTGTAAGTTACTGAAACATAGACCAATTATCAAGTGGTTTTCCCCGCCGCAGGCGCGGAAAACCACAATAAAACACAATAAAATCGCTACTAATTTTTTGAGGTGAGAGCTTGGTTGATTTTTTCAGACGAGAGCTTGAGAGCGACCCCGGGCTGAAGCTGTTCGGAGGGCTTCATATCGCGCTTTCCGCGTTTTTCCTTATAATATATATTCTGTTGATTATCAACCGAAAGCGGCTGAAAGCGTTCGGGCACTTCGGCGTGATACGGCGCGTAATGGCTTCGATACTGTTCGCGAATATGCTCGTGCACTACACGGGGCGCATCGCTATCGGCGAATGGCGGCTGGAAGAGGACTTGCCGTTCCACCTGTGCTTTGTCACGAACTTCTTTATGATGTACATTCTGTCCACCGACAACAAGCACAATCTGTATCGCATTATCTATTTCTTCACGCTTATAGGTCCGCTCCCCGCCATTATATGGCCCGATCTGCACCGCACCTGGAGCGGTTATATTTACTACCAGTTCATCATCAGCCACCACATAATGCTGATGTTCAGCCTGTACTGCCTGTTCGTTCTCGAATATGAGACCTCGATAAAGGGCGTTATTATGACGTTTTTTATCGGCAACGCGTACATCGGCTTAATGGCGGTGTTCAATCACTTCTTCAACACCAACTATGTTATGATAGGCGAGCTTCCCGCTCAGCTTTACGACGTTTACCCGTTCCTCGACAAAATGCCCGCGCTTTTCTGGCTGGAGCTTGTGGGGATACTGGTGCTGATAGTAGCCTATATTCCAACGCATTTTTTAAGAAAACACACGGATACGGCAAATAAGTCCGTAAACAACACATCAAAGGAGACGACACAATGATCGATAAGACCGACGAATTCTGGGCAAGCGCGACCGCCGACGATATAGACGAATATCTGAAAGCGTTCGCCGATAATTCCGCGCTGGACGTAAAGCCGATAATCTGCGGCTGCGGAGGCGACACCTTTACGATAAAATGCGACCGGGACGAAAGAGTTATCCAAGTAAAATGCGAGGACTGCGGCGCTGAAAAGCTCCTCGCCGACAGCGCCGAGTATTGGGACAGCGCAGACCCGGAGGACTTGGAATGTCCGCTCTGCAAGAACCGCGTTCACAACACGCGCGTGGGCTTTCGGCGGCGCAGGAACGGAAGCGTAAAGTGGGTGTATATCGGGGTGCGGTGCACGCAGTGCAAGGCGCTCGGCTCGCCGCTTGACTGGAAGATAGACTACGAGCCCACCGACGAAATGGAACGGAATATCTAGTGTATTACATTCTGCAATGGACTTGGGGAATTATACAGAATGTAGTCGGATTTATCCTCTTTCTGGCGAATTATCGCCGTCTGCATTTTCGGTATAACGGCGCTGTTGTTACCGTCTGGAAGTCGAAACGCGGAAGTATGGGTCTGGGAATGTTCATCTTTCTCAGCGAGAGTGCGATGAACGAAAACCGCGAGTTCACCTTAATGCACGAATACGGACATACGGTTCAGTCGTGTATACTCGGACCGCTGTTTCTGCCCGTTATCGGGCTGCCGTCGCTATTATGGGCGGGGCTGCCCGTTTTGCGAAGATACCGCGAAAGGAAGTCGGTGGCGTATTATCGACTGTATACCGAGCGCTGGGCGAACTTCCTCGGGGAGCGCTTCGCCGCGAAAAATCCCGAATTTCCTATTGACAAAAGCTAAAAATTGTGATAGAATATCAGTAATATATTGAAATGCTTTGACGGGAGAAAAAACCGAGGAGACCTTTCAGAGAGCCGTTGTGTGGTGTGAAGCGGCAGGTTGGTGCGGACAATAGCTCCTCCCCGAGCAGAGCCGGTGAATTATTGAGTAGTCGGCTACGGGTTCTCCCGTTACAGAGAATTTGAGTGGGCGAGCGTTTTCAACGTTCGTCAACGAGAGTGGTACAGTGGACTAAACCCCGCAAAGCGGGCTTTTACTCCACCTCTTGACAGGGGTGGAGTTTATTTTTTTGAGAAAGGATCAAAGAGATGAAATACGATTTTGCCGCCATTGAAAGCAAATGGCAGAAGTACTGGGAGGATCACCGCACGTTCCACGCGGACAATGATTACACAAAGCCGAAATATTACGCGCTGGTGGAGTTTCCGTATCCGTCGGGCGACGGTCTGCACGTCGGACATCCGCGCCCGTATACCGCTATGGACATCGTTTCGAGAAAGCGCCGTATGCAGGGTTACAACGTGCTGTTCCCGATGGGCTGGGACGCGTTCGGTCTGCCTACCGAAAACTACGCTATCAAGAACCACATTCACCCCGCTATCGTCACGGAGAACAACATCAAGCGCTTCCGCGGTCAGCTGAAAATGCTCGGCTTGTCGTTCGACTGGGAGCGCGAGGTCAACACCACCGACCCGAATTATTTCAAGTGGACGCAGTGGATCTTCCTCAAGCTGTTCAAGGCGGGATTGGCTTATAAAAAGGAAATGAACGTCAACTGGTGCACGGGCTGTAAGGTCGTCCTCGCGAACGAGGAGGTAGTCAACGGCACATGCGAGCGCTGTCACAGCGAGGTCATTCACAAGGTAAAGAACCAGTGGATGCTGAAAATCACCGAGTACGCGCAGAGACTGCTCGACGACTTGGACAGCGTTGACTATTTCGAGAAGATAAAGACCGCGCAGGCTAACTGGATAGGTCGCTCCACGGGCGCGGAGGTAACGTTCAAGACCACACTCGGAGACGAATTGCTTATCTACACGACCCGCTGCGATACGCTGTTCGGCGCGACTTATATGGTAATCTCGCCCGAGCACCCTCTTATCGAGAAATGGGCGGACAAGATCTCCAATATGGACGCTGTCCGCGATTATCAGACGGCGGCGGCTAAGAAGTCCGACTTCGACCGCACCGAGATGAACAAGGACAAAACCGGCGTTAAGCTCGAGGGAGTACGCGCGATAAATCCCGTGAACGGCACGGAGATACCGATCTTCATCTCCGACTACGTTCTTATGAGCTACGGCACGGGCGCTATTATGGCAGTTCCCGCGCACGACGAGCGCGACTGGGAGTTCGCGAAAAAATTCGACCTGCCGATAATCGAGGTTGTCAAGGGCGGCGAGGACGTTCAGAAGGAAGCGTTCACCGACTGCGCTACGGGTATTCTCGTAAATTCCGATTTTCTGAACGATCTTTCGGTTGAGGACGCTAAGAAGAAAATGATCGCGTATCTTGTTGAAAAGGGTATCGGTCACGAAAAGGTCAACTTCAAGCTCCGCGACTGGGTATTCTCGCGTCAGAGATACTGGGGCGAGCCCATCCCCGTTGTATATTGCGAAAAGTGCGCCCGGAGCCCGGGTGGTGGCTGGCAGGCTATCCCCGAGGAGGAGCTTCCGCTGACGCTGCCCGACGTGGAGAGCTATATGCCCACCGACAACGGCGAAAGTCCGCTGTCTACGCTGGAGAGCTTTATCAACACGACTTGTCCGTGCTGCGGAGGTCCGGCTAAGCGCGAGACCGATACCATGCCGCAGTGGGCGGGTTCGTCGTGGTACTTCCTGCGCTACACCGACCCGACCAACGACAAGGAGTTCGCGAGCAAGGAAGCGCTCAAATACTGGCTGCCCGTCGACTGGTACAACGGCGGTATGGAGCATACCACGCTGCACCTGCTGTACAGCCGCTTCTGGCACAAGTTTTTGTACGATCAGGGCGTTGTTCCGTGCAAGGAGCCGTACAACAAGCGCACCTCGCACGGTATGATACTCGGTCTCGACCCGAAGAATCCCGGAAAGTTCTGCAAGATGTCAAAGTCATTGCATAACGTTGTCAATCCCGACGAGGTAATCGCGGAGTACGGCGCGGACACTATGCGCTTGTACGAGATGTTCGTCGGCGATTTCGAGAAAGCCGCGCCGTGGCAGGAGAACGGTATCAAGGGCTGCAAGCGCTTCTTAGAGCGTATCTGGAATATGGCGGAGAACCTCAAGGACGGAGATGAGTACTCCGAGGCGCTGAGATCGTCAATGCACAAGACCGTCAAGAAGGTCTCCGAGGATATTGAGACGCTGAAATTCAATACCGCTATCGCGGCTATGATGGGTCTGCTGAACGAAGCGGACGAAGCCGGAGGATTTAACCGCGCGGAGTTCAGGACGCTGCTTATCTTGCTTGACCCGTTCGCGCCGCATATCGCGGAGGAGCTGTTCGAGCGGCTGGGCTTCGGCATACTCAACGAGCAGAAGTGGGCGGAGTACGACGAAAAGCTCTGCGTTGACAGCACCGTCGAGCTCGCGGTTCAGGTGAACGGCAAGGTCAAGGCACGCTTTGACGCGCCCGTCGACAGCGGCAAGGACGAGCTTATCGCAATGGCGCTCGCGCTCTCCGAGATAAAGGCGCTCATCGACGGCAAGACGATAGTAAAGCAGATAGCCGTTCCCGGCAAACTTGTTAATATCGTAGTGAAATAAAGGCAAAAAATCTCCCGAGCGGCTTAATGGCTGTTCGGGATTTTTTCGCAAACGATTTTATCCGCTTGACATTTTAGATAAGGTATGATATAATATATAAAACCACTTAATAAAACTTGCTATTGGAAAGAGGTAACGTTATGAAATCAGTTTTTAAAAGGCTCGCCGCTTTTGCTGCCGCGCTTGTCATCACGCTTTGCGCGGGCTGTAACTCCGACAAGGGGAACAGCTCGGAGAATTCGACGTCAAACGTCTCGGACAGCAGTCAGGGCGAGAGTTCTTCTCCCGAGGGAGCAAGCTCCGTTGGATCAAGCTCCGACGGCGCAAGCGAGGGCGAGAACTCCGAAACACCTGACGAGCCCAAGGAATGGCACGAGCTCTCGCAGACAGAGATAACCGCCGCAATGGGTATGGGCTGGAACCTCGGAAATCAGCTCGAGGCGCTCCGCGACGGCACTCCTCACGAGCAGGGCTGGGGCAACCCAGTTATCACAAACGACCTGTTAAAGCTCGTCAGCGAGCAGGGCTTCAAGACGGTGAGAATTCCCGTTTCCTATCTCACCCACATAGGCGAGGGTCCCGATTACACGGTGGAAAAGGAATGGCTCGACAGAATACAGGAGGTCGTAGACTACGTTATCGACAACGGTATGTTCGCGATAATAAATATGCACGGCGACGGTTATTACACGATAGACGGCGCGTGGCTTCTCTGCGCCGAGCCCGCCGACAAGCAGACCGAAATAAAGGCGAAGTACGAGGCAGTCTGGAGACAGATAGCCGACCGATTCAAGAACTACGACGAGCATCTTATTTTCGAGTCGATGAACGAGGAGTTTGACGGTCAGTACGGCGGACCCAGCGATGAGGCTTACGGCAACATCAACGATTACAACCGCATTTTCACCGATACCGTAAGAAAGACGGGTTCCAACAACACCAAGCGCTGGCTGCTGATACCCGGTTGGAACACCAATATCCAGTACACTCTTATGGATACATTTAAGATACCCGAGGATACGCTCTGCGAGGCGGACGGAAAACGCATTATGATCTCCGTGCATTATTACGATCCGTACAACTTTACGCTCAACGAGGATATGAACGCGGCAAAAACTCAGTGGGGACAATACGGCGTTGAAAACGTTGAAAAATCCAACAACGAGGCTTATATCAAGGGCGTTATGACAAAGCTCAATCGTCAATTTGTAAGCGAGGGCTATCCCGTTGTTATCGGCGAGCTGGGCGTTCAGGACAAAACGCAGAAAGACCCGGCTCACAACGAGTTCAGACGCTACTGGCTGGAGGTAGTTGTAAGCAACGCAAAACAGCAGGGCTGCGTTCCCGTTTACTGGGATAACGGCTACATATACAATAAGGGCTTCGCCGTTTTTGACAGAGTAACCGTCAGCGTAACTCAGCCCACGCTTATCGAGGCGATGATGCGCGCGATCAATGCCGACGGCGAGTACGAGATCGCCGCTCCCGAGGGCTTTGAAGTTGTCGACGCTGCGTAAAGCAAACATCACGGTAAATAAGAATTCCGCCGAAAAACTCGGCGGAATTTTTATATCATTATTTATTTTGGTCATTGTCGCTCCAACGGTCTTTTCGCAGTAAGAACCCAAACAACAGACACACCGCCACTCCCGCAATGCCTATGCAGAAGAACAGGAACGCCGCGCCCGAGCCCTTGCCCGTGCCGAATATATTCGCGGCTAAGCTGTCCGCGCTTATTCCGGACATAAACGGCTCAAACACCTCGTCGACGAGAACGCCGCCGAGAAAGAACCCAACGGGAATAGAGAAAAATTGCAGCGAGTTGCGGCAGGAAAATACCCGCCCCTGCATTTCGCCGGGGATAGTTTTCCGGAAGATAACGTCCATATTCGCGTTCATAAACGGTATCACTATCCACCCGAGTACTGCTCCAATCGACCACGCCAACGTGGAGCTGCCGAACGCGAGGAAAAAGTTTTCGGTGCTCATCGAGATGAACAGCGTTACGCATATCGCCCGCACTCTGTTTTTCGGGGCGGGGAGAAGCGTCGCGAGCGCGCTTCCGATAAGCGTTGCCGCGCCTACGCAGGTGTTCACTATGCCGAGCGCCGTTTCGCCGCTC
The DNA here is from genome assembly GCA_014799395.1 of Oscillospiraceae bacterium. Taxonomy (GTDB): domain Bacteria; phylum Bacillota; class Clostridia; order Oscillospirales; family Ruminococcaceae; genus CAG-115. The sequence goes on from JAAVID010000006.1 coordinate 144,216, forward strand.
TTGGATATTATCATAGCGGGCAGCGCTGCGTCGTAGGTCGAGGCGATAAGGTTGATAGCGGCGAGAAACAGTATCAGCTTTAAGATAAGCGGATTTTGTTTAAGCCACGACAACCCCTTGCCCGCCGAGACCAAGAGCGGCTCCTGCGCCGTTTCCGTCCTTTCGGGTTCGGGAATACGGATAAAGAACAGCAGGACAATAAACGCCACGGCAAAGGTACACAGGTCGACGGTAATGACCGCGCCGATACCCGCCAGCGTAAACAATGCCGTCGCGATAACGGGGGTGAGAATGGAATTCAGCGACTGCGAAAATGACCTTAGTCCGCTTGTGCGCTGATAGTGCTCCTCGGGGATAAGCATAGTCGCCGCGACCTCGGCGGCGGGCTGCTGTACGGTATTCATCAGTCCGCCAAGCGCGTTGATAACGTACAAATGCCATACCTCAAGATTTCCCGTTTTTATCAGCACAAGCACGGCAACGGTACTCAATGCCGCCGCGAGGTCGCAGAACAGCATAGTCTTTTTCTTGTTCCACCTGTCGCTCAGCGCTCCCGCGAAAATGCTCATCAGCACATATGGCGCGTACGAGCATATGGACAGCAGCGCGGTTTTCAGCGCCGAGCCGCTTTGCGTATACAGCCACAGCACAAGCGCGTAGCCCGTCATCCCGCTTCCCAGCGCGGAAAGCGATTGGGTGCTCCAAAGTAAAATATAGGTCTTTAAGCTTTTGTTTTTCATAATAACTTTGCTCCTTGATAAATTATTTTTTTACCGAAGTGCAAAGTCCGAGGACAGAGCGTAATCGCCCCTGTTATCCTCCGTGCGGCGTCCTCAAACCTTGCACGGAGCTTTTACGGAGCAGTTGACAAAATCCATAATCGCGTCTCCTTTCATTTTTTTATATTATATCATTTTGCGGTATTTTTGTCAAGCCGCTGTATATTTCAGCCGAAAACAAAAAGCGGGGAGATAATCCTCGCTTTTTGCTTTTGGAAAAATTTTCACAGGAAGTTTTTAATATTGAAGAAATCAAAGATAGCTTACGATCTTAGAAGCTATCGCGCTGCGGCAGGGGTCGGAGATACCGAAATCCTTTTGGCGGTATGTCCAGGCGGCTCTGCCAATTCCGTGCTTGTTGAAAACGGAGGAGATGTCGCCGTACCAGCGCAGCAGTCTGTCGTCGGGAACGCGGTCGATAACGCCGTACTCGCCGCAGTATATCGGAACGTTCAGCTTTTCCGCGACCTCAACGGCAACCGAAATTTCCCACTCCATATACGAAGCGTCTATCATTTCGCCGCCGAAATTATCAAACGCCTGCGCAATGTCATTGCCCACATACTCGACGGATTTTGCGCGGTATGTCTCCTTGGTATCGGGATAATTTACGTCGCAGTCGGGGCGCATATTGTCCACCCAAGGCGCTTTCTGGTGCGTGAAAACAAGCGGATTGTAATAGTGGAAGTTAAACACTATCTTATCGTCGCAGGGCTTGTCGAGCAGGGTAAGCCCGAAAACGCTGTTCTGGAAAATTCCGCCGATGAGTATGTAATTATCGGGAGCAAAGCGGCGCATTTCGCGGATAGTCCGCGCGGCAATGCTGTTCCAGATTATCGCGTATTTTCTTTCGGTTATCTCGTTGAGCAGTTCAAACGCAACGTGATCCGCCTTGTCGGCGTAATGCTTTGCGATCTCGCTCCACATTGCGATAAACACGTCCTGATACTGTTCCTCCTCAAAGAAGCCCGTTTCGTTTTCGCCCTTGTCGAACGAAAAACCGACCGTTTTGTGAAGATCGAGTATAATGTTGAGCCTGTGCTTTTCGCACCATTCAACACAGCGGTCAAGATACTTGAACGCGTCGTCCTTTACGGCGTTGTCAGCGCCGAGGATCACATTGTAGTCAAAAGGCAGACGAACGTGGTCGCAGCCCCATTCGGCTATTGTCTTGATGTCCTCTTCGGTTATGAAGTTTTCGAGATGTGATATTTCGTAGTTCGACTGCGACAGCCAGCCGCCGAGGTTTACTCCATGGATATATCCCTCAAATTTCTTCATTCTGCCCCTCCTTCTCTGAAATCAGCGGACTTATACTCGGCGGTGAGCGGAGTTGTTCCGTCAAACGCGTTGAGCCAGCCGTCAACGCCCGTGCCGGGCCATACGTTCATCATTATCTTGCTCGGCGTGGAGGGGATATTTTTGTCGGCGGTGTAGACAGCCGCGCCGTCGACATACCAGGTTATCTTGTCCTCCTGCCAGTCGAAGCCGTAGGTGTGGAAATCCTCCGAAGCGTCGAAGCCGAGGTCGTAAAGATACTCGTGATTGCCCTTGCCGTCCGTGTAATAGTTGAACTGAACCTTGGTGGTGTCCTTGCCGAGGAACTCAATATCTATCTCGTCCCAGGGGTTGTTATCGGAAGGTCCGGTGTAGGTGAAGAACGAGGAGACAACGCCGTCGTTCTTTATGGGCTTCATAACGACCTCGTACATTCCGAAGCCGTAAAAATCCTTGCTGCGGAATTCCGCGCCGGAATACGGGATAGGTCCCATTCCGTTTCCGTCGGTGTCGATCTTCAGCTTCATAGAGCCGTCCGAAAACTCAACGTTGCGCTTTCTCCAGGTGCAGTTGAACATCGAACCGTTTGTCCAGCCGTCCGAGCACTCGAACACCTTGCTTACGTCCGTGAGTGTTCCCGTAAGATCGGCGAGTATTCCGTTGCCCGTCATATTGCCGGAAGTGCCCTCCGTGTTGCTGCTCTCGGTAGCAGGGCTTTCGGGAGCCGAACTATCGGGTATGCTCTCACTGCTCTCGGAGGAACTGCTTGAGCTTTCCGTTGAACTTGAAGTTGAGGAGCTTGTGCTGTTTTGAGAGGAGTTGTTGTTGGTGCAGCCGCTAAGCGCCGCGGCGATCGCCATTATCAAGGCGCCCTTTTTTAAAAGATCATTCATAATATAACCATTCCTTTCGGTAAATTTATCTTGTGACCTTATTATATCGCATTTCCGTAAAATGATATATAAAAAAGCTACTAAAAATATCGTGTTTTTAATCCGAATTTATATTGCTCCGTCAAAAAAGTCATTTTATATCGCTTCGCCCGGACTGTCGAAAAACGCGCTCAGTCGAGCGCGTTTATTGCATTTTGATCGGCTTCTATATTAACTCCGCCCCTAATACCCGAGGATGAATTAAAGTATCTTTCGCGGTACTGCTTTGGCGTGAGCCCCGTCTCCTGCTTGAATTTCTGAATAAAGTGGCTGTGCGAGCTGAACGACAAAAAGCTCCCTATATCCACGGCTTCGTAATCCGAGTATTTCAGCATCTGGCAAGCCGCGTCTATCCGCTTTTTCAGTATATACCTGTTGAGCGTAATGCCCGTTTCCGCGTGGAACAGCTTGGACAGATACTGCACCGACAATCCGAGCTCGTTTGCAATATCTCCCACAACTATCTTTTCGTGAAGATGACTGTAAATATATTCCATACATTTCGTGACCTGATAGCAGTAGCCCGAGCTTTTCTTCAGCTTTGCCATACGCTCGGTGAAATCCGTGATACATTCCGAGTGTATCTCGTTTATTTTCTCGGCGGTTTTCGCGTTATCGGTCAGACGAATATACAGGTCGGACAGATTATAGGCGGACTCGCGCTCCATTCCGCCTTCCACGCAGAAGCGCGTGATAAACGATACCGTTATCACCATATGGTACTTTAAATTTCTGATATTATCGGTCGACAGCACGCCGAAGCCCTCGCCGCCGAGTGGAGAGGAGCAGGCTCTCGCCCCCTCAATATCGCCGCGCTTTACGCACTCGTAAAAGCGCATTTCGTTTTCCATAGGCGAATGGGTAGTCGCGTTCTCGCGCATTTCAAATTCTATCTGTGACAGCACTTTCTGAATACTCATAGATCCCCCTCAAGTAAACATCATATTGCTCCATTAAATATTTCAAAATCTCTCTTCGAGAGATGGGAGAGGGGATGTGGGGGCTCCGCCCCCAACCCCTCGCCAAAGGGCTCCGCCCTTTGGAAACCCATTGTCCAAACCGAGGTTTGGAAATATTTAATCGGAACATCAATAGTATACCTATAAATATATTATACAAAAAAATTCCACAAAAGTCAATAAATTCGATTAAAACGAAAATAAAAAAGCTAAAAATTTGATATAATCTTTTTGACGGAAATGCTATAATTTAATCACAAAGGGCAGAGAGATACGCTCTCACCGAAAAATCCGGGTCATCCCGATGAACGAAAGGATAATTATTATGAAAAAGTTTGTTTCCGTTATTACAGCAGCGGCTGCTATGACAGCTTTATCCGTTTCCGCTTCGGCGTACACTCTTGACACAGACCTCGGTTTCGGCTGGTCGGCAAACAAAACCATTCCCGCCGAGGAATTTGAAAATGTTACCACAGACAGCACCGTAACCATCACCTACGAGACCAACGCGGCGCTCGCGGCTATGCCCAATCAGGATTACTGGTGCATAAAGACCATGATAAACGATGAGGGCTGGCCCTTTATTGATGACCTCATAGGTCCGGAGCTTTCCGAGTCCAAGGACAGCTATTCTCTCGACGTAGAGAGCAGCTCTATCAGCTTTAAGATCCCCGCCGAGGCGCTTGAGCACCTTCAGATAGCGGGTATGGCTATTATGGGTCACGGCATTAAGCTGCTCGAGATGACAGTTTCCAATGACGCTCCCGCCACTCCTGCTGCCGATACAACGACAGATAAGATTCCCTCGGCCGCAAACCCCGACTCGGGCGTTGAAAGCGTTGCGGTAGTTGCAGGCGCTGCGGCTCTCGCACTCGGCGCAATGATCGTTACCAAGAAGAGAAAGTGATCAAATTTTGAAAGGATGGGCGTTATGAAACGTTTTAAAAATATTATGGCGGCGGCGCTGGCTCTCAGCTGTGTAATGACCGTGACCGCCTGCGAAGAGGAAACCGGTCCCACCTCGACGGGCGGCACTCCGTCGAACGGCAGCGCGCCTACTCAGTCCTCCACATCCTCCGTTGCGAGTATGAACGAGGAGGACGCTTCCAAGGTAGCCGAGATAGACATCGGCGCTAAGAAGCTGGAAAATCCCACCGTAAGATTTCTCAGCGAGTGGGATATTAACCCGAAAGAGGGTCAGCCCATTTCCGTTGCACTTGAAATGTTCCAGACGCAGTACGGCGGACGTATCGTGCAGGAGTACGTTTCCTTTGACGACCGCTTCACTAAGCTCGGCACAATGATACAGGCGGACGATTCTCCCGATATGTTCAGCGCGGGCGATATGGACGTTTTCCCCAAGGGCATAATTGCGGGCTACTTCCAGCCGCTTGACCCGTATATCGACTTCAGCAGCGATCTGTGGAAGCCTATGAGCGCGGTAAATGAGCAGTTCTGCGCTGACGGCAAGCACTATGTCGGAGCGTACAACGTCGCAAGCGACTGCGTAATGTTCTACAACAAGAAAACCATTGTCGACAACGGTCTCGAGGACCCCGCGGAGCTCTTCGCGCAGGGCAAATGGGATTGGGAAGCGCTCTGGACTATGATGACCCAGTTCTGCAACCGCGACGAGGAAAAGTTCGCGATAGACGGCTGGTGGTTCGAGAGCGGAATATCGCTCACAACGGGCAAGCCCTACATCGGCGTTGACAACGGCAAGATAGTTCACAACCTCAACGATCCGATGATAGAAAAGGTGCAGAAGTATATGCTCGACATGAATGAGAACGATCTCCCCGTGCCGAAGGCAGAATACGGCTGGCAGGTCAATCCGTCGAACCTCAAAAACGGCAAGACCCTGTTCTATCCCGTAGGCACTTACGCTCTCTATCCGCAGAACAGCTACATTCAGGACTTCGGTCATGATATACAGGACGTTATGTTCGTTCCTATGCCCAAGTGCCCCGACGCGGACGCTTATTACCTCCCCGCGCGTGTAGACGGCTTCTCGCTGGTCAAAGGCGCGAAGAACCCCGAGGGCGTTGCGGCATACATCACCTGCGAAATGGCTTCCCGCGACAGCGAAGTCGGCAAGGAGATAGGCAAGCGCCAGGCATTTGAGGAATACGGCTGGACTCAGGAGCTGTGGGATATGTTCGAGACCGTAAACGATCTGACGGCAGAGCACCCCGCGTTCGAGATGTACAACGCGGTAACTCCGACTATCGCGGATTACATCAACAACCCGATGAAAGAGGGTTACAACAGCGGCGCGAGCTGGATCGCGACCCGCGACGCAATAGTAGGCGCAGTACAGATGGAGCTTGACAGCGTAAACGATAAATTGAAATCGGAAAGTTGATCCTCCACCTCGGGAATTTTACGGATACCCCAAACCTTATCAAGCTCGATCTATTGCAAATAAACGGAACCGCGGCACTAAGCGCCGCGGTTTTGTGTTATTTATCGTTATTTTCCTTTTCTCTTTTTCTGTAATTGCCTATGCAGACCGCCATAACGATACCGGAGGTCAGCAAAAGCGCACAGCCGAGCATTGCTATGAAGTATTCCGAGACCATATTGTTGCGGATAAACAGGTGCTCAAGGAAGTTGCTGTTGTCCTCGTCTGTCATTATCGCTATGGGCAGGATCACCGCGTCGCCGAAAAGAAAGCCTATCTGCGAGGATACGGTCGCCGTGCCGTTTATGCCAAACAGCGAGCCGCGCCGAGCGTTCGCGCACACCCAATACAGATATGCTATCGCGCCGAACAGCGCCGTCGAGAGGACGTAGCTCTCGCACCACTGCGGTCCGCACTCCATAACAAGAAGATTTATCCCCGACGTGATAACGAACAACCACAGCGCTCTTGTCGTAAGCTGAGCGCGGACTATCGTTTGCCGCTCGTCGAATATGTCTTTCTGCGGAATGGGGTCGTTGTTGACTATCTTCGCGCAGAAATCGTCAAATGATTTTAAGCTCATTTTTTCTCCTCCCTTTCCTCGCGTTTATTCTCGTGCCTTATAACGCAGAGCGTGAATATTCCCACCGCAAGGAATATCAGCATAACGGCGCCGCCGATAAAGTTCTTTGAGACCGCACCGTCCTTGATGATAAAGTACGGTTTGCCGAATTCATCGAAAAATCTGATAAGTCCCATAACGCTTAAAACTATAATGAATATGCCCGTGGCGGTCTGCGGAAATTTTCCGTTAGTGCCTATCATACAGCCCTTTGCCGCGCACCTCACCTGCCAATAAAGCAGACACACAGCCATAAGCAATGCCATTGCCGCGAGCTGACTTTCCGCCCATTTGTAACATTCCTCCATTATCATGCAGTTCAAAATCGCCGAGCAGCCGAATATCAGCAGCGCTTCAACGGATATTCTCAAGCGGACTATCTTCTGCCGCTCGTCGAAAATTTCCTTTTGGCTGCCCGGTTCGGAGAGTATCATTCTCTCACAGAATTTGTCAAATGATTTTAAGCTCATTTTGCTGCCTCGCTTTCATTCATTTTTTCCTCATGCCGCATAACGCACAGCATAAATATCCCATTGACTATAAACAGCAGAAAGCACAGCGCGAACACAAGATCCTCCGAGAGCTTTCCGTTTGTGACGAAATAGTCCTCTTTGCCGATGTCGAAAATATACCGCACGCCGTTCAACGCGCCGATAAAAATGCCCATTACCGCCGAGTACTTCTGCGCGTATCTTCCGCTGACCGCCAGCAAACACCCCTTGAACGCGCACCGAATTTCCCACCACAGCAGACTGATAACCGCAAACAGCAGCGTTACCGTCATCCAGCTTTCCGCCCATTGGTAGAACATCTCCATTACCATACTGTTTAAAAAGGTAAGTCCGACATAAACGAACAGCGCCTCTATCGCAAGCCGCGAGCGCATAATATTCTGCCGCTCGTCGAATATCTCCTTTTGGCCGCCCGGCTCGTTGAGTATCATTCTCTCACAGAATTTGTCAAATGATTTCAGGCTCATTTCTTGTTACCCCCTTCATCGTTCCAGAACAGCTCGTCAAGCGTTTTGCCGAGCGCTCTGCATATGTCTATGCACAAATTTATCGTTGGATTGTAGTCGCCGTTTTCCACGGCGCTTATCGTCTGCCTCGTCACCTTGACCTTTTTCGCCAGTTCGTCCTGCGATAAGTCAAGCGCGGCGCGGGCGGCTTTCATTCGTAAGTTTTTCGCCATATCCTCACCTCTTGATTGGATTATAACATATCTTTTACAAAATGTCAAGTATATTTTACAAAATTTCAAAAATATTTTTCAAAATGTCGGGTCAAAGTCAAAAAAACCTCCGCAAGACTTTTGTCCTGCGGAGGTTCTCTTTAAACAGCGATGTCTGCGTTAATCACCTTTGCAAATATCCGAGATAGCCCTGGCCACGAGCCTTCTGAACAGCGGCGCGACGCGGTCGGCGGTCTCCTGTACCTCCTTGTGCGAGAGGGGATTAGCGGAAATTCCCGCGGCGAGATTGGAAATGCAGGAAATTCCGCAGACCTCCATTCCGCAGTGACGAGCCGCCATTGCCTCGATTGCGGTGGACATACCAACGGCGTCCGCACCGAGCCGTCCGTAGGCGCGGATTTCGGCGGGGGTCTCGTAGTTCGGACCCGTGGTCTGGATATACACGCCGCGCTGAAGCGGTACGCCCTCGGCAGCGGCGGAGTTCTCGATTATCGTGCGCAGACGGCGGCTGTACACCTCGCTCATATCGGGGAAGCGCGTGCCCAGCTCGTCAATATTCGCGCCGATAAGAGGGGAGGGGACAAGCGAGCAGATGTGGTCGGTTATCAGCATAAAATCCCCCGCGTGGAACGCCGGATTGATACCGCCCGCCGCGTTGGTGAGGAACAGCGTTTTCGCGCCCATAAGGTGCATAAGACGCGTCGGCAGAACAACGTCCTGCACGGGATAGCCCTCGTAATAGTGAACGCGCCCCTGCATAGCCACGATAGGCACGCCGTTCGAGTATCCGAACACGAATTGCCCCTTGTGACCCGCCACGGTGCTTTTCGGGAAGCCCTCTATCTCGCTGTACGGCAGCGTTTCCTTAACGTCCATCGTATCGCAGAAATCGCCCAGTCCGCTTCCGAGAATAAGCGCAAGCTCGGGCTTGAACGTGATCTTATTTGCCACAGCCTCGTGACATTTTTTCAGTTTTTCGTAAACTTCGTTCATAATAAAAACCTCCGTAATTTTATTGTTGTGAGTTTTGTTCGGGGAACCCGAATAAAAACGGTACATCATTTCTTTTTAGCCGTGAAGAAAAACCGCGGAAATCTGAAGATTATCTCGCCGTTTTTCTGCTTTGGATATTCCTTTTCAAGCTCCGCAGAAATTTCCGCGATAAATTCCGCGCCGTCCTCCTCGGAGAGCGCAGCGAGATACGTGCGCAGACCCGTCGAGCGGTACCAGTCTATAATGCTTTCGATACTCGGCATGCGGTGACAGTAGGTGGTCTGCCACAGCTCGAAATCGTTCGTCATTCCGCTTAAAATATCAAAATATTCCGACTGCGTAAGCGTGCCGAAAATTCTTTTTTCGGGGAATTTATCCGACCATTTTGTACTTTCGGAAACACGCCCGATTATCTGATGTATAGGCTCGTCGTAGTTCATAGGTATCTGCACCGCGAGCGTTCCGTCCTTTCTCAGAAGCTCGAACAGCCTCGGCAGAAGCTCCGCGTGGTTCGGCAGCCATTGCAGACAGGCATTCGAGAAAACCACGTCGAACCTCCCGCGCATTTCCGACAAGTCGCCCGAAATATCCAGCATGATAAAATCAATGTCGGGATTGTCGGCGCGAGCCTTTTCCACCATATTCGCGCTGTTGTCCGCGCCGATCACGAACGCGTTCGGGAAACGGTTTTTCAGCACGCGCGTGGAATTTCCCGGACCGCATCCGAGGTCTATTATCTCCATATCCCGATTATGCGTTTTTCCGCTCAGCCGCGCCGCCAGATCGATAGCGGGCTGAGTGCGCTGCGCCTTGAATTTCAGATATTGTTCGCTGTTCCAGTCTGCCATTTTCAACACTCCTTTCGGCAATTCTATTATATCACGAAAGTCAACGCTTTGTCAATGCTAAACCTTGATCTCGGCGCGGCTTCCGTTTTCTCCGTCCTTTTTTACGACTATCTGCTTGGTTATACTGCGTTTAAGCTCGCTGACGTGAGAGATTATCCCGATAAGAATACCCGTTTCGGTAAGCTCGTTCAGCGCGGTCATAGCCTGCTGTAATGTCTCGTCGTCAAGCGAGCCGAAGCCCTCGTCCACGAACATCGTCTCAAGCTCAACTCCTCCCGCGCTTTGCCGAACCGTCTCGGAAAGCCCCAGCGCAAGCGACAGCGAAGCCAGAAACGACTCGCCGCCCGAAAGCGAACGCACGTCGCTCTCCTTGCCGACATAGCAGTCGAAAACGTTTATGTCGAGCGTGTGGTCGCCGCGGTTGTCGGTGGGTATCTCCTTGCAGACCAGTCTGAAACGCCCGCTCGTCATACGGCTGAACTGCATATTCGCGCGCCTTAAAATATCCTTGAAAAACTCCACCTGCACAAAGGCTTCCAGCGTTGTCCGGCTTTGCTCTCTGCCCTTTCCGTTTGCCGCGTCGGAAAGCCCGTTCAGCAGGCTCGCCCGTTCTTCCAGCTTATTCAGCCGAGGTATGCTTTCGGTTATATTTTTCGAGATCTCGGAGTTGCTCTTCAAGCGGTATTCCACGCTCTTGAACTCGTCAAAAAGTTCCTTTTCGCGCCCTTTTAACCGAGACTGCCTGTCGTTCATCTCGTCAATATCAACGGGCGTGTAGTCCTTGAGGTCGTTTGAGATAGTCTCCGCCCGGGTGCGCGTTTCGTGAAGAAGTTTCGCGGCTTCATCCGCCGCCGTCCGAGCGTTTTTAATATCTTCGCCGAGACTTACGGACTGCTTTTCGAGCGACTTTATTTCGGTTTCCGCCTCCCGCTTTCCCGAAAATCTCAGCGAGCCTTTAAGCTCGTCCGCCTGCTTTTTCAGCTCCCCCGCGAGAACGCTCGCCTTGTCGATCTCGCTTGTGAGCCTGGCGCATTTATCTTGTGTTTCTTTGACCTCATTCTCCTTGTCGGGAATAGATTTTTCAAGCGCCTTTCGCCGTTCGATCTTCGCCGTTTCCTCCTCGATCTTTTCCGAGATACTTTTGACCTCGGAATTTACGAGATCAAGACGTTTTTCCGCTTCGTCGGAAGCGTTTTCGATCTCACATTCAAATCCCATTGCGGCGAGCGCCTGCTCAACGGAAGCCCGCACGCTTTCAAGACCTCCCTTGAGCTTTTCGCAGGAATTACAGAGCTCGTCCGCGGCTTTGCGGGCGGATTTGGCGTTTTTCTCGGCTTTCTCAACGTCGGCTTTATTCGGGGAATTATCCGACCTTACCGCCTTGTTCGGGTGACAGACCGAGCCGCACACGGGACACGGCTCGCCCTCCGCCAGCGTTTCGGCGATGTCGGCGCACAAGCCCGCGCGCTCGGTATTGTAGCGGTCGCGCAGAGACCTCGCCTGCTCCTCGAGACTTGAAGCGTTATTATTTGCTTCACGGAATTTATTCTGTTCCCCGGACAATTTTCCGAGGGTATCGTTATATTTTTCAATGTCGGTCAAAACCGCGAGAATATCGGATTTTTCGCGCTCAAGCTGCTCCCTGTCGGCTTTGAGATTTGCGGCGTTTTCTCCCGCGTTCCCGAGAGGATCAAGCTCCGCTTTCATCGCTTCAAGCTCCCGGTCCGATCGCAAACAGCGCTCTTTCAGCGAGTTCAATTCTTCGCCGCCGTTTTTCACCGTATCGTCGGCGGCTTTCAGTTTCGCGAGAATGCTGTCGAGCTTTTCATATTCCCCGAGACTTTCACCGATAATCGTTATATCCTTTTCGAGCGACTTGATCTTCGGCTCGTTTTCGTTTTGGATATTTTCAAATTCGCGCTTGGTTTTTTCCGCGTTTTTTTCGAGCCCGGGAATGTTCTCTTCCAGCTTTTCGAGCTCGCCGAAGCGAATGTTTTTATTTTGCGCGACCGAGATCTCACCTGCGAGCTTTTCAAGCTCCGCCTTGACTTTTTCGATCCCGTTTCCAAGCTCGGATATTTTCTTCCCGTCGTCCGCGCCGAGAGAATTCAGAAGCTCCGAAAACGTCTCCAGAACGGATATATTCGGGAGCGAATTTTCAATGATGTTTTCTTTCGCCGCGCTCAACTGCTCGTTTCCTCCGCAGTCGGAAGAGCCGATAACGCGCGTTATATCGGTTTTCGCGTTCTCAAGCTCCCTCACCGAATTATCCGCTTTTTCCTTTATTTTTTGCTGAAACAGCTTATATATTTCGGTGTCGAGGAGCTTGCGGAATATCTCCTGCCGCTCGGTCGATCTCGCGAAAAGCATTTTGCGGAAATCGCCCTGCGCGAGCATAATTATCTGCTTGAATTGACCTTCGTTTATTCCGAGTATCTCGGTTATTTTCGCCGTGACCTCGCTTTCCTTTTCAAGCGGCTTGCTGTTGTCGGGGAGGGTCAAAAGGCATTTCGCGCGCTCTAACGTAGTGCCCTTGCCGCGCGTTTTTTCGCGCTGATACGCAAGCGAACGCATAACGGTATACCGCTTCCCGCCGCACCCGAAAACAAGCTCGACCTCGGTAGCCTCGTTCCCCGCGTTTCGCGAACGCATCATTTCCGTGCGGCGGAACTCTCCCGAGGGAGCGCCGTACAGAGCGAACGTTATAGCGTCGAATATAGTAGTCTTTCCCGCGCCCGTGTCGCCGGTTATAAGATAAAGTCCCTCCGCGCCGAGCCTTGTAAAGTCAAGCTCCGTCCTCTGTGCGTACGAGCCGAACGCGGTCATTGTCAGCTTTAACGGTCTCATTTCGTCTCCTCCGTTATCTCGGTAAATATGTCGTTCACGATAGCGAGCTGTTCGCCGTTCAATTCGGTGCCGCGCTGCTGTTTGTAGAATTCGGCGAACAGCTCCGCGGGCGATAATTTGTCGAAACGCTCTGTCGGAACAAACGCTTTTTCGGCGCGGGTACGCGAGTTGTCGTACTCCAGGCTCATAATGTTCGGGAAATATTCGCGCAGTTTTCCTATCGCGTTGTATATCTCCTCCTCGTCGGTCAAAACGACTTTTACGAAATCCTCCGAGCTCTGTTCGGTAATATCGGAGAACTTTCCCTTTATCTCGCGCCAGTCGTGGAGCGGCTTATCGAGCGGTATCTCGGAAATACTTACGCTCCCCTTTTCTCCGACTTCAACGACCGTTATGCTTTTATGATGAGAGACCTCGGAAAAGGAATATTTCAGCGGCGTTCCGCAGTAGCGCAGGGTCTCTCTGCCGATGTGCTGTTTGCCGTGAATATGCCCGAGCGCGACATAATCAAACGCCTCGAACACATAGGCGTCGATATTGTCCGCGCCGCCGACCGACACTCTTTCGGAATCGCAGGAGGACGCGCCCGTTACAAACTGGTGCGCTATAAGGATATTGCGCTTTGAGGCGTCGATGTCCATATCGGCGAAAACGCGCTCCGCCATTTCGTTCCACCCCGATATTTCGCCGCCCCGAGCCGCGCGGACAGCGGCGGGGGTTATGTACGGGAGCATATAAAAATTGACCTCGCCAAACTCGTCGTTAAGAACGACGGGCTGTAAGATACGCTTGTAATTCGCGGAATTGAACTCGGGCGAAATGAAAACCCCGCTCCGCTCCATAATTCTTCCGCCGAACCCGAGCCGTTCGGCGGAATCGTGATTTCCGCTTATGACCAGCACGCTTATGTCAAGCTCCGACAGCCGGAACAGGAGCTCGTCAAATAAGGCGACAGCTTCCTCCGACGGCACGGAGCGGTCGTAAACGTCTCCCGCTATCATCACCGCGTCGGGCTTTTCTACAGCCGCCGCCTCGATCATCCGATTTAAAATATCCTCTTGGTCTTTTAAAAGCGAGCGCTCGTGAATACGTTTTCCCAAATGAAGATCGGACAAATGAAAAAGTTTCAAACAGCGTTCCTCCTTTTATAAAATAGCTTTCTTCAATTATATCATAATCCGGAACGTTTTTCAAGGATATAGACAGCAAAAACCGCACGTCCATAAAAACGTGCGGCGTTGCCTTAGGGAAAATTTTTACGCGTGGACTTTCTTTCCCGTTAATATTTTCGTTGTGGGTTCGCGGAGCAGCTTTGAACAGAATTTAACGACCAATCCCGTACAGAGCGCCGCGATCACGGTTCCCTCGCGCGTTCCGACGATCTTGAAGTTGAAGAATATCAGCGAAAGCACGACCGCCATGATCACGCAGCCTATGTCAAAGGCTATCTTAACGTTGCCGAAATTCTTGTGTATCGTGTCCGAGACAGCCTTGACAAACGCTTCTCCCGAGTTCATAACAACGTTCGCGATAACGCCACAGAGTTATCCCGAAGCCGAGAATGATCGTGCCGATGACCACCATAAGCAGTCTTACGGGATAAGATTCAACGGGAATAAACGAAGCGCACCATACGCCTAGATCGGTAAACCACCCGAACACAAACGACAACGGTATCTGCAAAAGCTGAACGGGCTCAAACTTCTTCCTTAACAAAATTATCTGCCCGATTATCAGCACGCAGTTCCAGACGATAAGCCAGTTTCCCAGAGTGAAAAAGCTGAATTTTTCCGCTATTACGTTCGCCACCGAGGAAATAGGCGAAACGCCGAGATCGCCGCGCTTTGTTACCGCCACGCCTATCGCGGAAAAGAACAGTCCGATTATAAGCAATACATACCTTTTCAGCATCTCGGTTTTTGCCATTTTAGTTGTTTCCATAATCAAGCTCCTCCATAATAAAAATGATTAGGCAATACCGCACAATTATTGTCGTTCGATTGCGCAGACAGATTTTTCGTCAGCTTGTACAATGAGGACGACGCAAGGCTGTATGCCTTGCTAGGACGAATTGTGCAAGATGACGGAAAATATGCAAGCAAGCGGACGGCAAAGCCCGCAGGGCGGTAATTGTGCGGTGTTGCCTTTATTCGTTATTGTGAATGTTCCCATACATTCGCGATAGAAGCGTTATAAGCGTTTCCTTTTCCTTATCGGAAAAGCCCTCCATAGCCGATTTTTCGATATTATCAAACTCGGCTTCAATGCGCTCGGCAAACTCGCTTCCTTTTTCGGTGAGGAAAACATACAGCGACCGTCGGTCGCCGTCGCGCTTTTTTCGGACTATCAGCCCCTTTTTCTCCATACCGTTCAGAACGGACGTAAGAGAAGCCTGTTCGATATGACAGGCGGCGGATATGTCCTTTTGAATCGAACCGTTGTGCTCCCGCAGATAATCGAGTATTTTCGGCTGACCCAAGGACAGCTCCGTATCCTTTATCATAGAGAACAGCCTTTTTTGAAAAATAAAATGATTTGCCATAATCAGATAATGAAGAGTTTCTTCCATTTGATCACCTGTTTCTTAGAAAACACGCCGGTAAATCGGGGCTCTCTTATAATTCTAATAATTAAAATTCTAATTATATTTTAACGCAATACAAGAAAAATGTCAACCGAATAATTGCACAAATATTTCCCGTAAAGAGTTTTGGAATTTGTTGGTTTTGCGGCAGCTTGACATTTTTAAAGAAAAACGGTATAATATGCGGGTATGATGTTTTGGCTGAAAGTGAGGGTGATAAAATTGATATTAAGCGTAAGCAGGCGAACCGATATTCCCGCGTTTTATTCGGAATGGTTCTTTCGGCGGATAGAGGAGGGCTTTGTATGCGTGAGAAATCCGATGAACGCGCGGCAGGTGAGCAGGATAAGCCTTTCGCGCGACGTGGTGGACTGCATAGTGTTCTGGACAAAAAACGCCGAGCCGATACTGGACAAGCTCGCCAAGCTGAGCGGCTACGATTATTATTTTCAGTTCACCATAAACGATTACGATAAAGAGACCGAGCCGCGTATCCCGGAGCTTTCGCGGAGGCTCGATACCTTTGTTCGGCTCTCGGAGAAGCTCGGCAGGGAACGTGTCATCTGGAGATACGACCCGATAATTTTCTACGGCAAATACACTCCCGAATATCATCTTAAGAGCTTTGAAAAAATTGCGTCTGCGCTCGGCGGATATACCGAAAAATGCGTGTTCAGCTTTGTAGACGTTTACCCCTCAAAAAACGTCGGAAAGCTGAACGCGCTCGGCTTCCGTCAGCCGTCTCCGGAGGAGCTTGACGGATTTGCGGGAGCGCTTTCCGAGATCGCGAAAAGCCGCGGATTTGCTCTCGCGACCTGCGCGGAAGCCATTGACCTCGCCAAGCACGGGATAGAGCATAACAGCTGTATCGACAAGGCGCTGATAGAACGCATAACGGGCGCGGCGCTCGGCGTTGGCGGCGACGATCAACGCGAGCATTGCCGCTGCGTCAAGTGCGACGACATAGGCTCTTACGATACCTGTCCTCACGGCTGTATCTACTGCTACGCGAACTTCCGCCCGAGTATCGTCGCGGACAAGATCGGTGCATACGACGTCAATTCCCCGCTCCTCTGCGACAGCATAAAAGAGACCGATAAGGTCACCGACAGACCCGTAAGATCCTATAAGCGCGGCACTGCTCAACTTACTTTAGACGACATATAAAAACGGCTCGGAGCGTTAATGAAAACGCGCTCCGAGCCGTCTGTATCGTTAAAAAAACCGTTGTTTTACCCCGTCCTCTCCGTGCCGAATCTGATGTAATTATACTCCTTAGCCATTGCGTCCCAGGTGGGAGAGCCGACTATTCCCGACGGTTCAAGCCCGTACAGCCGCTGGAACGTCGTAACGGCGCGCTCCGTTTCGGGACCGAAATACCCCGTAGCCTCGATAACGGGAATATCCGCGATATTCTGCCCGATAACGCGCAGATACGTCTGAAATTCCTTTACGTCGTCGTTGCGCATTCCGGGAGTGAGATTGTAGCCGGGATACAGCGCCGCGGTCGCGCCCTCGTAGCCCTCGGGGAGATTGTTTAAAATATCCGTGTAGATTTGATTTATGAGCTGCCAGGTGCGGAAATCGACTATGCCGTCGGGATTTAACCCGTAAAAACGCTCGAACGTCTTGACCTGATCCTCCATAGCCTCGTTGAAAACGCCGCCCGAATTCACGGTCGGTATCTCGGGATTGAAATAGGCGATAACGTTAAGATAATACGCCAGCGAGCGCACGCGCTGACCGTAGTCTCCGCGGCGGAGATTTTCGCCCCAGAGCTTTTCTATCTCCTCCGCCGTCAAGCCCTCGCTCGTAAGCTCCGAAAGGTGCTTTACCGCCGTGAAAATATACTTTATCTTATACCACGTCGCTTTGTTGACAACGCCCGTCGCGGGGAGGTTGAAAACGCTCTGGAACGTCCGCACGGCTTCTGTGGTGCTTTCGCCGTAGATACCGTTCGCGGGGACTATTTTCGGGATCGCGGGGTAGTTTGTGCCTATTCGGTTAAGCTCGACCTGAATGGTCCGCACCTCGTTGCCCGAAGCCCCGAAGCCGAACGGCGTGCCGGGATAGCTCGGGATATTCGGCGAGACGGGCGCGTTGTATACAATATCAATGTCGTTGCCGTAATAGTACTGCAATATCTCATACGGCGAATATCCGCGGTTCGCGAGCGGCACGGTGCCCCATTGCGACAAGCCCTCGCACGTCACCGTCGTTCCGTTACAGAACATCGTGAACAATGGCTCGACGCTTCCGCGGCGAACGATGTAATTGTTGAAAACTTCGTCCACGATATTCGCGATATTCGCGAATATATCCCGCCCGTATACGAACGCCTGGTCGTACTGGGTGGAGTTGGTTATGTCGAAATCGTAGCCGCGCGAGCGGTACCATTCGGTATACACACGGTTGAGCGCGAACGAGATCTGCACATAAATATTAGCGCGGAGAGCCGCCTCGGGCCACGTCGGGAATATCTCGCTGGAGGCTACGTTTTTGATGTAATCGGGGAAAGTTACCGAAACGTTGGTCGCGTTGGAGTTCGGCGTTCCGAGATGTACGACTATCCGTTCGGGAATATAGGGCAGATTAGCGGGCATTTTCCACCTCCGTTATCTCCTCGGTCGTTTCGGATACGGCGGGGACCATAGCCACGCGCTGAATTGACTGCACGCCGTCAAATACGGGAATATCGCGGAGTATCACGTCGGCATAGTCCTTTTTCGTTACGGTCGCGTCATACAGCGCAAACGGCTGCACGCTGTTCTCATACGACTGCGAAAGCTCCTTTGACGGCGCGGGAAGCGTTTCGGCGCGCGTCTGACCGCTGCTGTCCGTGATAAGCGAGCACAATTCGCGCATTTCTCCGCCGATCTTCTTTGAGATAACGCACCGCGCCCCCATAATAGGCAGAGCCTCCTGCGCGGTGTATACGCGAAACAGCATAGTGCCCCTGCCGATATTGCGCTTTACAAAGTCGTCGTAATCGTCGTAGACGGGCTCGGGGTATTTTGTCGGCTCCGCGCCGCTGCCTTGTCTCATTATGCTGTCGGACGGATTTTCGGGATTTTGCGGGAAGCTCTCGTCCTCAAAGCTGCGCCCCGTGAGCTGTTCGCCCTCCTTTGTACCGCTTATCGGCTGGTCGGCAAGCGTCTCGGCTTTTTCCTCGGAAACGCTCTGCACGTCCGCGAGATCGGGTCTCGGAGCGGTCGCCGAGTTGTCGGTAATGCCCGAGACGTTTTCCTCGGGGTAATTATCCGTACCGTCGCTCTGCTCCGTTATATCCTCGCGAACCTGCTCCGTCGAGGGTATCTCGGCGTACTTCGGGGGCGTGAATCTCACGTCCGAGGTATCCACAATGTCGTCATCCGCCGGAGCTTCGGGGGCTTTTTCGGGGGCTTCGGGCGCTTCGGGTTCGGCGCACCCCTCCTCTTCGTCCTCAACTATATCCTCGGGATGAGCGCTCTCGTCCTTGTCGATTATTTCCGCGAGAAAACGGTCGTACACCGCGGGGAATTCGCCGCTTTCCTCGCTGACGTAGCCTATCACCTGCGGCTTTCTCTCCGCCGTTTCCTTCGGCTCGTCGTCAACGACGGGAACCGACGTTCCGCCCGGCGCGGGATTTGCGGAGCGGCGGCTGAGCTCCATAAGTTCGCGCTTGTATTTCTCTATCAGCTTTTTGGTATCTTCCATAATATGACCTCCGTAAAAAATTTCTTGTAAAGTATATGCGCGGAGGTCGCGAAAAATGTGCGGAGGTCAACATAAAGATGCGACAGAAAAAGCGGCTAAATTTCCAGAAACGCCGCCGCCTTAAAGGTGCTTTCGGTGAATTCAAACTGCGCTCTGCCGTTGCTGCGGCGGCATATCTCGCTGATTATCTCCGTGCCGCAGCCGTGCAGACGGGCGTTTTCCTTGGTGGTTATGAAACGGTCGCCGTTGGTTATGGGCTTGTCCGTTATCGGATTTTCGCAGACTATAGCTAGGTACATTTTGTACTTGAAAACGCGGAGGGTTATCACGGGGTCGGGGCATTGCTCCGCCGCTTCGACGGCGTTGTCGATAATGTTCGAGAGTACGGACGACAGGTCTATCGGCGGTATCTTCGTTTCGGGGAGCGGCTCGGCGTGCAGGTCGAGCGTTATCCCGCGCTCCCCGCAGAGCGCCGCCTTTGCGGAAAGCGTAGTGTCGATAGCGGCAATGCCCGTCATTTTTTCGCCGCCGAGAGCGCTCGTCAGCCGTTCGCCCAGCTCGTTCAGCAGGCGCTTTGCCTCGGCGCTCTCGCCGCTGTCGATAAGCGCGGAGATAGTCACGATATTGTTTTTCACGTCGTGACGGAGTTTTTGCAGCTGCCGAACGGAATTTCCGCGCTCGTATTCGGAGACCTCTCCGTCCGGAACGGGCTTGACTTCGCCGACAAGACCGCACAGCTTCGGGAAGAACCTCAGCATTACGATAACGAGCACCAACACCGCGGCAAGCGCACCGGAGATCGCCGCGTAATCATAGGCTCTATCCTCGAAAAACAGCAGCGAAACGAGCAGAGAAACCGCGCACAGTATCAGCGAAACGTAATTCAGCGCGCTCCATTCCTTTTTGCCGCCCGTTATGATGATACGCGTGAGCTGTCTGCACATAACTATCAGGATAACAAGCTCGAATATTTTCAGTCCCGTGCAGAAAAACAAGCGGAAAATGCCGCCGTTGTCAGCGCCGTAAAATCCGCCGACGTACTCGAAATAACGGTAGCAGTCCGCCACTGCCAAGCATATACAGCCCGCCAGCAGGTCGGAGACCGTAAACATAAACTGCGCGAGCAGCACATAAGCGGTCTTTCGGTACAGCTTATCCGAATACAGGAAGTGCAGAGAAATCGCCTCCCACAGCATTGCTATGACGTTCGCGGCGGCATAAGCAAGCGCCGAAAATTCCATAACGCAGAGCAGAGCCGCGGTTCCCGCCGCCTGAACAACGGCGCAGACGTTCACGAGGATAAATTTGTACGTTTTTCCGCGCTTTCGGAACAGCCTGCCCGCGAAAAAATACAGCAGCACCGCCTGCGCAAGATACACGGCGAAAAATTCCAAAAACAGCATAGGCTTGTACTGAAGCTCGTGAGTGTACAATGCCTGAGCATAGAACAGATCATATTCCTTCATAACAGATCGCTCTCCATTGTAATGTTATTCAGAAGCAGCTCCTGAAGCTCCTTGTAGCGCCCTCGGCTGAGCGGCAGGACTTCGCCGTTGTCGAGCGTTACGCCGTTCTTTTCGACAAGCGAAATTTTGTTCGGATTTACGATATATCCGCGGCAGACCTCGTAAAAGCCCTTGGTGAGAAATAGCTCCTCGACGTCGGCGAAACGGCTTTCCGTCAGCAGATATTCACGATTGCCCGTGTGAAGATATATTTTGCGCTTGACACAGCAGAAGTAAAACAGGTCGCCGAACGG
Organism: Oscillospiraceae bacterium; assembly: GCA_014799395.1. GTDB lineage: Bacteria > Bacillota > Clostridia > Oscillospirales > Ruminococcaceae > CAG-115. The sequence goes on from JAAVID010000006.1 coordinate 165,108, forward strand.
TATTCTTATCAGTTTTTTCTCGCCGTTCGCGATTATCTCGCAGGAATACGCCTCGGGGGAGAATTCGCGGTATTCGCGTATCACCCGCACAAGCTCGCCGACTATATTTTCGGGAGCGCTGTCCTTGGTGATAAACGCGTTTATGCGGTAGGGAATGGTGTTGTAGACCTCGTCGCGGTAGGATGTGGCGAACACCAGAAAAAACGTCGAGCTGATAAGCCTGAGTTTCGCTGCAAGCTCTTTTCCGTTGAGCCGCGGCATATCGATGTCGAGTATCACGAGGTCGAAGCCGTCCTCGGAAAAGCGCTCGAGGAGCTGTCCGCCGTCCGTGAAAAAGCTGACGTGCGCGTCTGCCGCCGATTGCTTTACGGCGCTTTCGATAAGCGGTCGGAATACGTTTTTCAGAAAATCGGGATCGTCGTCGCAAACGGCTATTTTCACTCAAAACACCTCCTAAACTCCTCATTTTGTTCTCCGCGCCGAAGGCGCGGAGAACAAACAAAAACAGCAGTTTATCATACTTTAATTATACAATAACTCCCCGAGTATGTCAATATTTCGCCCTTGCAACTCGGTATCGATTTTTTACAACTCGGTCGTTTTTTATTGAAAAAATTATCCGTCAAAGTTATAATCCAACTAAAGCACACTTTGCTTTGGAAAGGATCGATAACCATGACGGATAAGAATAACCTCGGCGCGTTTGACCGATTTCGGCTTGCTGCGGCGGTACTGGTAATAGCGATACATACCTCGCCGCTCTGGAGCGTAAACGAGACTTGCAATTTTCTGCTGACGGGAGTTTTCGCGCGTATCGCCGTGCCGTTTTTCTTCGCGATTACGGGATATTTCGCGGACTTCAAAAGCGCCGCGCGTATCGGAAAGCTCGTCGTGAAAACGCTTTCGATGTACGCGGCGGCTATCGTGATATATCTCCCGTTCGGAACGTACTCGTCAACGCTGAAAATGCTGCTGTTCGACGGCGCGTTTTTTCATCTCTGGTATTTCCCCGCCTGCGTTGCGGGGGCGCTTATCGTGTTCGCGCTGAAAAAGCTCCCGAAAATTCCCGCGTTCGCGGCGGCGGGAGCGCTGTATATCGTGGGCGTATTCGGCGACAGCTATTACGGGCTTACCGAGGGTCTGACGCACGTTCGCGCGGTGTATGAGTTTTTATCGGGAATTTTTTCCTATACGCGCAACGGACTGTTTTTCGCGCCGCTGTTTATGCTTATCGGGGACGCCCTATCGGAACGTCGGCTCGGGGAGAACCGTTTCGGCGCGGGAACGGGGCTTGCGCTGTCGCTTACGCTGCTGACCGTCGAGAGGGTATTGCTCAAAGACGTCGCGGTCTCGCCGCACGATAATATGACGTTTTCGCTGATACCCGTGACGGTGTGCCTGTTTGAGTTTTTGGCGTCGTTCAAGATGAAGCCGCGCCCGGGTTATCGGAAAGCGGCGATGTGGGTGTATATTCTGCACCCGATAGCGGGGTATTGGGTGAGAGAGCTGGCGGTGCGGTTCGGCGCAGAGGATTTTTCGGCGCGGTATAGTTTGGCGTATTTTGCGATCGTGACGGTGTTGTCATTCGCAGCAGCGTTCGTGATAGAGACGGTTAAGACTGCGGTTGTCGGATTGGATAAGTTGAGATGTGGGGCGACGCAGAGAATAAATTAGAAATAAACGTAACGGCTTAAAGCAAAACGGGATTCCAAAGGAAAAATCCTCTTTGAGATCCCGTTTTTTACTTTGAAATGTTGCTTTAGTTTAATCGCTCTTTTTATGCTGCATTTTGGCGGCATAATTCTTCGGCGAACACCCGAAATTCTTCTTAAAAACCCTCGAAAAATACAACGGCTCCGCAAACCCGCAGACATACGCTATCTGTGAAATATTCTGCTCGTCGCCGTTCGTGGAACAAAGCAGCTTCTCCGCCATCTGCATGCGCAGGCTTACCAGATAGTTGTGCGGAGTCATGCCCATTTCGCTCTTGAACAGCTTCCTCAGATAATCATAGCTGAACGGTATAGTTTTTAAATAGGTATCCAGCTCGTAATCGCAGTCGGTAAAGTTCTGCATAATGTTGCTCTTTATCGCGCCGATAACGTTCCGCAAGGGCTTGGTGCTCTGAAACGCTATAACATAGTTCACGATAAGATTTCCAAACGCGGCGATTATCAAATGATGATTGTTTATCTTGCCGTTGAAGTAATAAAAAGCGTCGTTGAACGCGTTAAGTATGTGGTGGTCGCTGTCGTCGGAGATGACGATAGGCACCTTGAACGGCAAAGTAGCGTCGGTTATATTTATGTGTATATTGGTAAACCCCTGCTCGCTGTTGTTGGTGTGGGGGATAGCGGGGGGGATTATCACAATGTCCCCCTCGGCGTATTTCATCGTGCGGTCGTCAAACACAAATTCCCCGCTCCCGCCCGTGCAGTAAATCAGTTCCCAGTTCTCGTGAGAATGAAGATGCATTGAAAAGGTTATCAGATTTTTTCCGACATAAGTTATATTGTTCATAATGCACACCTTTCATATGTAACGTGTAACACGATTTACATTTCCCGCAGTAGTAATATGCCCTAATTGACCTGTTGAGATTTGGACATATTTCACAATTTTATAAAAAACAGTTGAAAAAGGCAAAACAATATGATATAATCCAAATATAGTGTAAAGGATTACATCAGCGCTCTGTGAAATAGTTCAGCAGGGCGTCCTTTTCGGAGACGGTAAGCTCGCGGCTCCACGGAACTCTTCCGTCACGCGGCACTCCGTATTCCGCAAAGCGCGCGGTCTTGTCGCGTTCGGTATCGTTCCATTTGTCGAAACCCTCAGCAGCTATATGCAAGCCGTAGTCGCAGTCGATAAAGGACGATTTCCCGTAGTCGCGCCACGGTCTCGCAAGGTATATCGAACCGTCCGCAACGCGTTCGTCGCGTGTAAAGCGGCAGCGGTCGAATACAAACCCTATCTCCTGCTCGAGCGCGTGCGCGGGAGCGGCGGTGTAGCCGTGACCCCTCACGTCGTACAGCGACTTTATCTCGCAGTTTTCAAACAGCGCGTCGCCGCAGCCGAAGATAAAGTCCACGGTCCCCGCGATAAAGCAGTTCTTGTAGACCTGCCGCGAGTAACCCTCGGTGCGGAGCTCGCCTTTGAGAAAGCCGTCGTATCTTATTATGAGGTCGGGCGGCAGAGGTCCGCAGAAGATAGTGTCCTGGGTCGAAATGAAATTGCAGTTCTCGGCGCGGAAATCGTCCGCGTATACCGTAAGCGCGACCTCCTGCCCCTTTTCCTCGGGCTTGAGCGCGTCGTTCTCGACGGTGAGGTTTTTAAAGGTGACGTGCGGCGCTGTAACGGCGATGGTGTAGGTGCGGAAGGTGACGTACTCCTTGCCGTCCTCGTGTATCTTGTTGGCGTAGTCGTCATAGACGATGACCGTTTTGTCCGTACCCGCTCCGACGAGCTCTATGTACGGAACGGATATTTCCGGTTTCTGCCTGTAAACGCCCTCGGAGAGAATGACCCGGGTGTGCGGCTCGGAATTATTGATGACCTCGTTGAGATCGTCTTTTGGAGAGACTGTTATTTCTTTCACAATTTCTTCCCCTTTCATGACCGAAAAAGTAATGTTTTCTCTTACCTTTGATTATACTATGACAGATGTCCGTTTTTCAATAAGTAATGTTAAAGTTTGTGAAAATCAAACAATAACGGCGCAAAAATTTGTAAACAATCGTCAAAATTTGTTGAAAAACGAAATAAATAAAATTTGACCCAAAAAGTCTAATGTCCGAAAAGTGCATAAATTGTCTTGTATTTGTATTGTACTTTTGGGTTTATTTAGGTTAAAATAGTTTGTAGATAACCGACAAAAAAATACAACCGTTATAAAATGGTTTGTGTGTATTTGCAATAGGGGTACCCCTATTGCTTTTTATGACAGTAACAGAGTTACTGTCATAAAAAGCAAGTCGAAATTATGCGATAACTTAAATCGGATGGGAATAAGATCCATTATGAACAATATAAGCTTTAAGCAATACAGGGCGATCGACTTGGGTATTCTGGCGGTCATTCTGGTTGCCGCCGAGATGATAACGGCAAAAGCCGCAAGCTCGTGGTTTCCCGCGGAGTTATATATGCTTTCGCCCGCTATCGCTTTGATCTGCATAGTGATGATGCGGTGGGGCGGATTTGCCGCGATACACGCTGCCGCGGGAGGCGCGGCGTATTGTCTGGCGCTTGGCGCGTCCGCGGAGCAGTTCGCGATATACTGTGCGGGCAACTGTTTCGCGCTGATCTCGCTGATACTTATAAAGGCGCTCGGCAAGCAGAAAATAAGAGACAGCGTTGTGTTGACCATTGTTTATACGGCGCTGACGTATATCGGAACGGAGCTCGGAAGAGGGCTCGTAAGTCTGATTTTCGGGATGACGATAGATTCGATGCTCGCGTTTTTTGTGACCGATTCGCTTTCGTTGGCGTTCGCGGTGGTGGTAGTGCTTATCTCACGGAGGGTCGACGGGCTGTTTGAGGATCAGAAAGCGTATCTCATACGCACCGAATCGGAGCGCAGACGCGCGCAGAGCCCCGATAATTTTGAGTGACGAAAAATGTTAATATAGCTCGAAAATATCATTTTTTAGGAGGTTTCAAATATGCAAAATGTTTCCGACTATTTGATTTTTGATGCGGAAAGCGGTACCTACATCGAAAATCCGGAACAGGTCGTTCGCGATGATGTTGAAAAGCATTATTGGCTGAACGTGGTGAGAGCGATCGTAAAGGACTGGCGTTTGTATCTTATGCTCGTCCCGATGCTCGCGGTATTCCTGCTTTGGCGTTATCTGCCGATGTACGAGCTGCTCGGATGCTTTAAGGTAACGGATAGCGTAAAGCCCGTTGCCGAGCAGTACTATTCGGGATTTTCCTACTTCAAGACGCTGATCGCGGGTACGGGTACTCTTACGACCGAGTTCTGGAGGGCGTTCAGAAACACGTTCCTGCTGAGCTTCTACGGTCTGTGCTTCGGTTTCCCGATGCCGATCATCATCGCGCTGTTCTTCAATGAGATCCGCTCGAACGTTATGCGCAGTATTTACCAGGTAATTACATATTTGCCGAAGTTTATGTCGACGGTTGTAATGACGTCGCTGGTAATGATGCTTGTAAAGCAGGGCTCGCTGACTTCCGGTACGGGTATCATTTCGCAGCTTCTGGTCAAGATAGGCGCTATCACCGAGGAAGCGGCGTACAGCGGTCTTATGAACAACCCGAGCTTCTTCAGAGCTATCTATCAGATAAGCGGTATCTGGGAGACCGCGGGTTACGACAGCATAGTGTTCTTCGCGGCGATCATCGCGATCTCGCCTACGAGCTATGAGGCGGCACAGATCGACGGCGCGGGCAAGCTGGCGCAGATGAAGTACGTTGTTTTGCCGAGTATCCTTTCGACTATCGTAATTATGCTTATTACGAGAATAGGTTCGCTTCTTAATGTCGGCTACGAAAAGGTTCTCCTTTTGTACAACACGAACACCTATGTTACCGCGGACGTTGTTTCGACGTTCTCTCAGAGATACGGTATCGGTGGTACAATGACGGGTCTTGCCGCCGCCGCCGAGATGATGAACAACGTTATAGGAATGCTGTTGGTTATCGGCGCTAATACGATCGCTCGCAAGGCGTCCGATGTATCACTCTATTAAAGAGGTTTGCTATGAAAAGACGACTTGAAATTTCCGAGCTTATATTCAAAATTATAAGCTACACGCTGCTTACGATATTCGCGATCTGCTGTCTGTATCCTTTCCTGTACACGATCTCGGCTTCGATAAGCGGCAGAGAAGTGGTTGACTACAACCGACTGGTGCTTTTCCCTAAGGACATACAGTTTGACGCGTTTAAGGGTATGTTTGGCAACAATATGTTCTGGAACGCGTATACAAACACCCTGTTCTTGACGTTCTACGGAACTATCTGGGAGGTTTTCCTCTCGGTTCTCGGCGCGTATGCGCTGTCCAAGAAGAGACTGTTGTTCCGCAAGGGCTTCAACTTCTTCCTGGTATTCACAATGTGGTTCAGCGCGGGTCTTGTACCGCAGTATTTGAACTATATCGCGACAAAGAAGGTATTCAACGCGGTCGGCATTATGGACGACAAATGGCTTGTCGTTATCGCGATGGGTATGGCGGCGATGAACATCATTCTGCTTCGTAACTCGTTTGAGGGCGTACCCAGCGAGATCGAGGAGGCGGCTATTATCGACGGAGCGACCGAAATGCAGGTCCTCTGGAGAGTATATCTGCCGATGAGCAAATCCATACTCGCGACGGTATCGCTGTTCTTTGCGATCTCCCGTTGGAACGGATACTTCTGGGCAAGACAGATGATCTCAAACGGCAACGAGCAGCCGCTGATGGTTTATATCCGTCTGCGCCTTGAGCAGTATACCGACCCCGATCAAATGGCGGGTTGGGACTATCCGTATTCTTCGGACTCCGTTATCTACTCGCTCATCATTTGCTCGATAGTGCCTATCCTTATTATTTATCCCTTTATCCAGAAATATTTCGCAAAGGGCGTAAATGTAGGCGGCGTAAAGGAATAATATCACACACGATAATCAGCCGCATTCCGCGGTTGGTATATAAAAAGCAACAGCGGGCAATTGTCCGCGCACAATCCTGAAGGAGGAACAACACAATGAAGAAATCAAAACTTGCGGCGTCACTGCTGGCAGTTACCGTGTCGTTATCCACATTGCTGACAGGCTGTACGACCGTACCCGATACGTCGTCCAATAACAGCTCGTCCAATGGCTCGTCTAACGGCGGCAACACAAGCTCTGACAACAACAGCAACGCAGGCAACGACAACAGCACACCCGATTCCAACCCCGGTACAGACGCTCCCGCGTTGGAGTTCGCACAGGGTACTGTTCTGAGAATGGCTACGGGTTACAACAGCGCGAAGACCGGTTTGTTTTTCGATGCTGAAACAGCAGGTTCGGGTATAACTCTTGCTGACGGCAAAAGCTATGGTACAGGTGACCTCAAGCCTACTTGGGTAGCTATTCAAAACAAGCTCGGTATGACATTTGAGGACAAGTATCAGGGCAACAGCGCTTCCAAGGAGTGGGATTACTGGAAGGAAAGACTTTCCGAGGTAGATATGGTATGCGGAAGCGCTTCCACTCTTAACGACGCAGGCGCTGCGGGAATGGTTGTCGACCTTGCTCAGTATCTCGACCAGATGCCCGACTTTAAGGCATATCTTGAAGCTAACCCCATCGTTCGTCTGTCTATCGCAGGTGACGACGGTAATGGCGGCATCAGCTCTATCTACTTTGCTCCGTACTTCGACGGTGTAGACGATATTGAGCGTATGCCTTTGATGAGAACCGACTGGGTACAGAAGCTCCTCGACGGCGACGGCGCATTTGAGGCAGCGAGCAGCGGAACTACCGCAACTCCCGCATATCAGCCTTATATGCCCACAGAAGGCACGGTTTCTATCGACGTAGTAGAAAAGGACGGCAAGACCGTTAAGACTATTACAAAGGATTATAACACTGCCGGCAACATCATCGCTAAGATGAACGAAGCAGGCTCTATGAGCGGCGTTGACGCTGTAAATATGCTCCGTACGTATATCGATGAGGCATACGGCGGATACTACGGAACCACTCGTTCCGACCTGTTCTGCGGTCAGAACGCTGCTTGGGACGCTGACGAGCTGGTTGCTCTGCTCCGCTGCGTAGTAGCTAACGCTCAGACGCTCAACGGCACCGACTCTGTCCAGGGTATCTTCTCCCGTGAGGATAACAACAACCAGAGACGTGTTGATATGTTCCGTTTCGCGGGCACTCTGTTCGGCGTTCGCGGTCTCGAGTCCAGAATGGACTATCTGTATGTAGGCAACGACAATAAGCTCCACGACGCTCGTCAGGAGGAAGCGACCTACGTTGCTCTCGAGAGAATGAACGATATGGCTAAGGAAGGTCTGCTCTCCAAGTCCTTTATGGACAACTCCGAGGAAAGCTCCGAGACAATGCTTGAGAACGACCTCGGCTTTATGCACTACGACTACAACCAGACTCAGACCCTCTACAACCAGAGCAAGCTCCAGGAGGGCGAGAAGTATATGGCAGCTATGGTTCCCGTTGCACGTTGGGATGACGGCACAGGCGAGCAGTTTATGAGATTTACCGAGTCTTGGCGTTCCGTTAAGACCGACGCTTGGGCTATCTCCGCTGCGGGTGTTGAGGGCGACCAGGATAAGCTGAACGCGGCTCTGTCCCTGATCAACTACGCATTCAGCGAGGAAGGTCAGATCATGATGTCTTACGGTCCCGAGGAATTCAGAAGCACCGAGACATTCAACTTCAACGGCAAGGAAATGCCCAAGATCTCCGACGCAACTTATCAGGAGCTTTGGGACAAGGGAAAAGGCAACTATACCAACTACGCTCGTTATTACCTCGGCTCTACTCTGAGCTTTGTAAAGAGCCAGGCGTTTGAGTATCAGTGCACACACGAGGTCGGCAGAGAGGGCGCAGGCTACATCTCCAACGCTATCGCTGCGGGCACTATCAAGCACCCCCTGCTCGCGCTTGCGGATAATCCTTGGTACACCTCCGTTCCTACCGTTCTCCCGAACTCCAAGTCTGAAACCGACCAGATCAACAGCTTGGCAGAGCTGACAAGCAACGGTAAGTTCAGTTCGTCTAAGGATCAGAGCAATCTGTTCGTAGACATCATCGTTGGCGGCTTCTCCGGCGAGGGCACTACTTCCGCAGCAGAGTGCGCAAAGACCGTTGCAGATACTTGGGGCGGCTCTCAGTACCTCCAGCTCAGAAACATCGCTTGGGATCTTCTTCTCAGCGAGTTCTGATTTCCACGGCATTTATTCCTTAATTTAACGCGGCGCCGTTTCGGCGGCGCTGCCTAATCCACATTATGTTATCGAGGGGGAGACGTCCTCTCCCCCTCTCAACATAAAGGAAGGTCTGTATGTATAAGAAACAAATGATTTTTCAGCGCATAGTGTGCGCCGCGATGCTTATTGCAGCCGCTTTGGTATTCGTCTATTCTTTGGGTCTTATGACCGATCTTTATGATAGCCTGTATACCACTATCCGCAGCCCAAGCAACCTTGACAAAACAACGGTTCCGGGTTCGCGTATTTACTACGATATGCAGGGTTTCAACAGTCAGTTTACGAACGTGTCTATCGTACTTATTCTTGTGACACTGTTCTTGTTTGTTACAAATACTCATTCCCGCAGAAAATACTATATCGGTAATTTTATCGCGATAGGTCTGTCTGCGGTATGCAACATCGGCGTGTCCGTCTGGACGCTCGGTCAGATAGCAGCGTATAAGGCACAGTTTTTGCAGATCGATTTCGAGGCGCTTAAAACGCATTCGGAAACGATGAAAACGCTTTACACGGATTCTACTTTCTGGTTCGACGTAAGCTATGGAGTTTTCGGACTTCTGCTTCTTATGACGGTTCTGCTTGTTGTTAATTTGGTTTTGAAACTAATCGTGATGAAAGAAGAAAAGCGCCTTATCGGCAGCAGAAAGGGAGTGGGGGCATGAATTTCAACAACGAAGCCATGATCAAAAAGGACAGGCTCAGATATACCAAAAACAAGCTCTCCTCAAACCTTACTCTGCTTGCGATATTGATCAACGCTTTCTATTTTGTCAGTATCTATAAATCCGATGTGGGTTCGTACTATTACACCTATATAATCGGAATTTCCGTTATTTACAATCTGCTTTTTATGCTTATCGCGTTCCTTTCCTCCGAGGGAGTAAAGACGTATAAGGTCGGCTATTCATTTGCCCTTATAGCGATAGGGATCGGGCAGATAATCCGCATTTTCATTATCCCCATGAACGCAAATCAGACGGTTTTGTCTCTTGGCGGAGAGGAAACGGCGGTAATGGGCGGCTTACAGTTCGTTTATGTATGCGTTTGTCTGGTAGCTTCGGCGGCGCTGTGCGTTATTGCGGGTGTTATCAACATAATCAAAGCCCGCACGCTCGCGGAGCATCAGGCTGAAATTGATAAAATAGCAAAAGGGAGCTAGTCATGAGTGATTTAAAATTACAGCACCTCGACAAGATTTATGACAATAAAGTCCAGGCGGTATTCGATTTTAACCTTGACGTCAGAAACGGAGAACTTATCGTACTTGTCGGACCATCGGGCTGCGGAAAATCAACAACGCTCCGTATGGTCGCGGGTCTTGAGGACATCTCCGCGGGCAACCTCATAATCGACGGCAAGGACGTTACGAAAATGGCGCCCAAGGATCGCGATATTGCCATGGTTTTCCAGAACTATGCGCTGTACGGGCATATGACGATCTATGAGAATATGGCGTTCTCGCTTATGCTGCGCAAGGAAAACAAGAACGAGATACATCAGAAGGTACTGTCGGCTGCCGAGATACTCGGACTTACCGACCAGCTGAATAAAAAGCCGAACCAGCTTTCGGGCGGTCAGCGGCAGAGAGTTGCGATGGGACGCGCTATCGTTCGTACTCCCAAGGTATTCCTCTTCGACGAGCCGCTTTCTAACCTTGACGCTAAGCTCCGCGGCGCGACACGCCGTGAGATACTGCTCCTGCACAAGAGGCTTCGCGCGACAATGCTTTATGTAACGCACGATCAGACCGAGGCGCTGACGCTCGCGGACAGGATCGTATGTATGTCGATGGGTCACGTTCAGCAGATAGGTACTCCTCTCGAGCTGTACGATACTCCCGCAAACCTTTTCGTAGCCGGCTTTATCGGACTTCCTCCGATGAACTTCTTCGACGTTGAGGTAAAGAACGGCGAGCTTATCTGCGACAGCTTTAAGGTTGCGCTTAGTCCCGATGAAAAGGGTTCGCTTGAGCGTTACGACGGTCAGACGATCACTCTCGGTGTGCGTCCCGAGGATATTGCCGAGGGCGGAGACATAAGCGTAAACGTATTCTCCAACGAGAATTTGGGTCAGACCACCCTTGTAAACGGCGTTGTGGGAAAATACAGAATAACCTGTAAATTCCGTGAGTGGTGTACTTACAAGGCAGGCGATACGGTCAATGTTTCTTTCAAGAAAAAGCATTTCTTCGACAAGAAAACGACCGACGCTATCAATTTAAGATAAGGAGGCGTGACAGATGGCTCAAAAAACGTCCGCCAAGCCAAGGCGAGGAGTAAAAGAATCTATCCGTAAGTTTTTCGTTTCTCTGAAACGCGCTCCGCAGAATATTGCGTTGGTAGTGCTTGCGGCAGCGTTCATCGTTTATTCGCTGAACCTTACGTCCATAGCGGATACGACTGCGAAAGTAAACCTGGCTAATATGGGTCAGTGTGAGTTTGCGGCAATGCTGTTCTCAATTCTGGCGTTTGTCTGCTTTTTGAGAGCGTTTCCGAAACGTCAGAAGCCAAGCGTGGCTATGATCGTGCTTGTGTTTGTAATGCTGGCTATCTTGATAGGCGTTGATGTCGTATATTACAGCAGAATAATTCAGTCGGTTGCCTCCGGAACGGTGATAGACTCTAAGACGGCATATATTGCCATTGCGCAGAACGTTATAGTTGTACACATTGTACTTGTGGCGGCAACTGCGGTTCTGCTTGCTACGCTTCCTTTGTACTCCAAGGTACTCAAGAAGATCAATACCTCTATTGACGTTGAGGACAACGGCGAATTGGAAGCGATCGATATTTCCGGCGAAGAATAATATTCAATGAGGAAGCAACAGCAGTCCGAGTAGGCTGTTGTTGCTTTCATTGCAAATAAGGATAGGCGTTTATGGCAAAGAATTCAAACAAAAACAAGAAAACCGAGACTACCGCGGACTATTACAACTTAAAGACCGAAGCGGTCGATAAGCTCGTGAACGCGAAAGACGCGCCCGAGGTCAGCGAGGCGGAAATACGGAAATATACCTCAAAGGGCAAATTTTACATTCCCTCCTGGCTCAAGATCTTATTTGTGAAATTTTGGTTCAGCGGAGCAATTTGTTACTTCTTCCTTTGGGGTCTGGGTTTGTATTTGCAAAATCTGGATCTTATGGTGGCGTTGGCAATAGGTCTCGGACTTGTGACAGACCTTATGGTAAACCACGTTCTTCATACGTTTGAGCCCACGCCGGGCGCGTATGACAAGTGGATGATGGTGCCGTTCAGGAAGTTCTGGACGCTGTTTGTGAACATCATTTACGCGGGCGTGCTGCTGTTCTGTGTAATGCAGGCTTATAATGTCATAAATACTGTTCTGGTAGGCGATGTCAGCACCGCCGAGTCCGTTGCGGTGGGCGTTGAGCCGCTGCTGTTCGGACTGCTCTATATGGGCTTTGATATGCTCTTTATCACGATAAAGAACACATTTGTAAAGATATTCCGCGACGCGGAAAAGAAGGTATCGGGAAATAAGTGAGTTGGGGAGACACAATGATCAATGTATTATATGCGGGTTCGGTATCCGCTTGCTTTGAACTGGAAAATAATACCCCTTATTACAGCGGGGAAGAATATACCGTAAGACTGAACGGCGAGGAGGTCATGACGTCCGACAGGAACGTCTTTTCGCTTTATCCGCTCAAGCCGAATACGGAATACACTATCGAGGTCGACGGTCACGATCCCGTGCATTTCACGACGATAAGCGAGGCGTGCGCGGTGAGCGTCAAGGATTTCGGCGCTGTCGGAGACGGCGTTCACGATGACACCGAGAACATTCAGACGGCGGTGAATTGCCTGCCGCAGGGAGGACGCCTGTACTTCCCCGAGGGAACATACAGCACCGCGCCGATAAACCTCAAGAGCCACATCACGCTAGACCTTGCGGAGGGCGCGGTACTGCTCGGTTCGACGGACGAATCGAAGTACCCCGTTATCCCCGGAACCGCGAAGGATATTGTAACGGGCGAGGAAGTGCACGTCGGAACGTGGGAGGGCAACGCCATACCGATGCATCAGGCGCTGCTGTTCGCCGAGTACGCCGAGGATATACGTATCGTCGGAAAAGGCACGGTCGACGGAAACGCGCAGAACAGTCAGTGGTGGGTGAACGTCAAGGAAAGAACGATCGCGAGACCGAGACTTGTTTTCTTCAACCGCTGCAAGGACATCACGCTGCACGGTATCACAGCGCAGAACGCCGCTTCGTGGCAGCTGCACCCGTATTTTTCGCAGAAGCTGGACTTCCTCGACGTTTCCATTAACGCGCCGAAGAACAGTCCGAACACGGACGCGCTCGACCCCGAGGCTTGCGATTACGTTAATATTATCGGCTGCAAGTTCAGCGTGGGCGACGACTGTATCGCGATCAAATCGGGCAAGATAGAGCTTGGACGTAAGTTCAAGCAGCCCGCAAATCATCACACTATCCGCAACTGTATTATGCAGTTCGGTCACGGAGCGATAACGCTCGGCAGCGAAATGGCGGGCGGCGTCAAGAACCTCACCGTAAACCGCTGCATTTTCGCTCATACCGACCGCGGACTGCGTATCAAAACGCGCCGCGGAAGAGGTAAGGACGCGATAATTGACGGCGTATTGTTCGAGAATATCAAAATGGACGGAGTGCTCACTCCGATCGTTATAAATATGTGGTACAACTGCTGCGACCCCGACCGCTTCTCCGAGTACAACACGACGCGCGAGAAGCTGCCCGTGGACGACAGAACGCCGTATCTGGGCAAGTTCACGTTCCGTGATATGGTGTGCGAGAACTGTCACGTTGCGGCGTGCTACTGCGACGGACTGCCCGAAATGCCTATCGACGAGATCACGGTGGAGAATATCAGGTTCACCTATGACGAGAACGCGCAGGAGGGCGTGCCCGCAATGAAAAACAACGCGGAGAAGCTCTGCCGTTCGGGTATGTACTTTGACAACGTTCGCAAGCTGACCGTGAAGAACGTACAGATCGACGGCTGCGTGGGCGAACCGCTTACCGCAAATCACGTTGACGAGCTGATAAAGGAGTAACGATGTACGACAAAATAGACCGTTATATTGAAAGACTGCTGGATAAATCCGCTCCCGAAGCGCCGTACTGGAACATCGAGAGCATTCGCCAGGGCAAGCCGCCCCATTGGAACTACATCGACGGCTGTATGATAACCGCTCTGCTGTGCGCGGCGGAGATCACGGGCGAGCAAAGGTACGCGGATTTCGCGGAGGAGTTTATCGACTATTATATTTCCGAGGACGGCTCTATCCGCGGATATTCAATGGACAAATTCAACCTCGACGATGTAAACGAGGGCAGAGTTCTCTTTGACCTGTACAAGAAAACGGGCAAGGAGAAGTACAAAAAGGCTATCTTCCTGCTCCGCGAGCAGCTTGAGAAGCAGCCGCGCACGAACACGGGCAACTTCTGGCATAAGCAGATATATCCCAATCAGATATGGCTTGACGGACTGTATATGGCGCAGGTGTTCTATGTACGGTTTCAGAAAGAATTCGGCGGCGGGGACTATTCCGATACCGTTTCGCAGTTCAAGATGGTTCGCGGACAGATGTTCGACGAGGAGAAGAAGCTGTACTATCACGGCTGCGACTGCTCGAAGTCGGCGTTCTGGGCGGATAAGGAGACGGGGCGCTCGAAGAATTTCTGGCTCCGCGCTATCGGCTGGTTCTGCATTTCGCTGGTCGACAACATTGATTATATTGACGACGAGGACTCGCGCAAAAAGCTCATCGAAATTTTCTCCGAGGCTATCGAGGGAATTTCGCAGTACGCCGACCCCGAAACGGGTATGTACTATCAGGTGGTCGATCAGGGCGCGAGAGAGGGCAACTATCTCGAAACGAGCGGCAGCAGCATGATCGCGTACGCGATGATGAAAGGCGCACGGCTCGGCGTTATCGACAAAAAGTACGCCGAAATGGGCAAAAAGACCTTTGACGGCATTTGCGAGAAGTACCTCAAAATAAACGATGACGGCGACCTCAATCTCGGCGGTATCTGCCTTGTTGCGGGTCTTGGTCCCGAGGACAACCGCCGCCGCGACGGAAGCTATGAATACTACATCTCCGAGCCGGTGGTAGAGAACGACGCAAAGGGCGTTGCGCCTTTTGTGCTGTGCTATACAGAGGTAAAGAGACTGGCAAAATAATCACATTCCAAAGGAAAAAATTATGACAAAAATAAAGATCGCCTATATCGGCGGCGGCTCAAAGGCTTGGGCGAGAGTGTTCATGACCGATCTGGCGCTGGCGGAGGGCTTGTGCGGCGAGATAGCGCTGTACGATATTGACGTTCCCGCCGCGGAGCTTAACCAAAAGATTGGCGCGAGGATAAACGAAGACCCGAACACCGTGTCCAAGTGGGATTACAAGGTGTATACGGACATCGGCGCGGCACTCGACGGCGCGGATTTCGTGGCTTGCTCGATTTTGCCGGGAACGTTCGACGAAATGGAGAGCGACGTTCATCTCCCCGAGGAGTACGGGATATATCAGTCGGTAGGCGATACGGTGGGTCCCGGCGGAGTTCTCCGCGCTATGAGGACCGTGCCGATATACGAGGGCTTCGCGCGCGAGATAAAGGCGCACTGCCCCGAAGCGTGGGTCATCAATCTGACTAACCCGATGACGGCTTGCACAAAAACGCTGTACGACGTTTTCCCCGAAATAAAGGCGTTCGGGTGCTGTCACGAGGTTTTCCACGCGCAGGAGTTTCTGTGCTGCGCGGCGCACGAGATACTTGGCGTTGAGCGTCCCTCGCGCAAGGAAATGATAATCGACGCGTGCGGCGTCAATCACTTCACCTGGATAACCGAGGCGAATTACAACGGCACGGATATGCTGAAAGTCCTGCCGAAGTTTATTGATAAATTCTACGACAAGGGTTACTGCGAGCGCATTGACGTTGCGCCCGACGACTATCACAACGACCCGTTTTTGTACGGAAACAAGGTCAAAATGGATTTGTTCCGTCGGTTCGGAGTGCTGGCGGCGGCGGGAGACCGTCACCTTGTCGAGTTTATGAATAACTTATGGTACATCGGCGACAAGGCTGCCGTGGACGAATGGCAGTACCACCTGACGACCGTCGCGTACCGCAAGAACGACAGAGTAAACAAAATAGAGCAGTCCCGCCGTATCGCGAACGGCGAGGAGAAGATAGACGTGAAGCGGAGCGACGAGGAGGTCGTGGAGCTGATGAAGGCTCTGCTGGGACTTATCCCGCCGACCGTTTCAAACGCGAATATCGTCAACGTCGGGCAGATGGCGGATATGCCGCTCGGCTCGGTAGTCGAGACGAACTGCGTATTCTCGCGCGACAGCGTAAAGCCGATAGTGGCAAAGCCGCTTCCCAAGGACGTAAACGCGCTCGTGCTGAGAAACGCCGTCAACATCGAGAACACCTACTACGGAATCAAGGAACGCGACTTTGGGCGTATCTTTGAGGCGTTCGCAAATCAGCCGCTTTGCTCGGGATTGAAGCTTTCCGACGCGCGCGAGCTGTTTACAAGAATGGTAAAAGCGACGGGCGAGTATCTGAAAGAATATTTCCCGCTCGACAAACCGATATTATGACGGACGCGCTGGTTTTTTCGGCAAACGCCGTTCTGCCTATCGTACTGCTGATAGTTCTCGGCTATATCCTCAAAAGGATAGGCTTGCTGACAGCGCCGTTTCTCGACGTCGGCAACAAGCTGACGTTTCGGGTGCTGCTGCCGGCTATGCTGTTTTACAATGTGTACAACATAGGCAGTCTGCGGGAGATAAACCTCGCGTTTGTGCTGTACGGCATAGGCGCGGTAATAGTGATTTTCTTTCTGGCGGTGGCGGTAACGTGCGCGTTCACGAAAGATAACGCAAAGCGCGGCTCGCTGATACAGGCGATGTTCCGCTCGAATTACGCGATAATCGGCATACCGCTCGCGAGCTCGCTTTTCGGCGACAAGGGCGCGGCTGCCGCGGGTGTAATGTCGGCGTTCTGCGTACCGCTGTTCAATATGCTGGGCGTTATCACGCTTTCGATATTCAACGGCACGGGTAAAAAGGAAAAAGTGAACGTCGGGAAGATACTGCTCGGCATAATCAAAAATCCGCTTATAATCGGAACGGTCGCGGGTATCGCGGTTCTGGGCATACGCGAGCTTTTCGTTATGTGGGGCATAACGTTCCGTTTCAGCGATATTACGTTTTTGTACAAGTCGCTTGAGAACGTAAAGTCCATTTGCACGCCGTTTGCGCTGATAGTTCTGGGCGGACGGTTCGAGTTCTCGGCGGTGTCGAGGTTGTGGAAAGAGATCGTTTTCGGCACGGTGATACGCACGGTTGCTGTTCCCGTACTCGGATTTGCGGGCGCGTTCCTCATTCCCGGGCTTGGCGGAGAGCACTTCGCGACGTATACGGGAGTGTTCGCGACGCCCGTTGCGGTGGCGAGCGCGATAATGGCAAACGAAATGGGCGCGGACGGCGAGCTTGCGGGTCAGTTGGTCGTGTGGACGAGTTTGGTAAGCACGGTGACGATTTTCGTTTATGTTACGATATTCCGCGCGGTGGGGATATTCTGAAATATCCGTTTTGTCCATAAAATCCAACGGATTTTCCCTCGCATTTATCGCTAGTTGGATTTAAGATAAGTATAGATGATATGTTGGAATTATCTGCATATCATTTACTAAAAAATGAATAAAATTTTCGGAGGTAACACTATGATTCTGGACAAATTCAGACTTGACGGCAAGGTGGCAATTGTAACAGGCAGCGATACGGGTCTCGGACAGGGCTTTTCCAAGGCTTTTGTTGAGGCGGGCGCTAAGGTTCTGGGCGTTTCCAATATGCCGAGTACGGCAACTCAGGAGATGCTCGGCAAGGAGAACTTTCAGTTTATTCAGGCTGATCTTTCCACGCTCGACCCCATTGACAACATCATCAAGACTGCGCTCGATACCTTCGGACGTATTGATATTCTTGTAAACAACGCGGGCGTTATCAAGCGCGAGGACACTATCGATTTCAGCGTTGAGAGCTGGGATCTCGTTATGAATGTAAACGCACGCACGCTCTTCTTCCTTTCACAGGCTGTCGCGAAGCAGTTTCTGAAGCAGCCGGCAGAAGAAGGCAAGAGCCGCGGAAAGATCATTTCCGTTGCTTCTATGCTTTCTTATCAGGGCGGTATCCGTGTTCCGAGCTACACCGCTTCCAAGTCTGCGGTAAAGGGCTTTACAATGACAATGTCAAATGAGTGGGCTAAGGACGGAATTAACGTAAACTGCATAGCTCCCGGATATATGGCAACAAACAACACCAAGGCTCTCCGTGCGGACGCCGACAGAAGCGAGGCTATCCTCGACAGGATCCCCGCGGGTCGTTGGGGTACTCCCGATGACATTATGGGGACCGGCGTATTCCTTGCTTCCGAGGCTTCGAACTATATAAACGGCTTTACTATCGCTGTTGACGGCGGCTGGCTCGGCAGATAATTTGATTTCGGAGGGTTAATTCAATGGATATGAAAGCTTTTCAGGATCAGCTTGAATTCACGGGTATAATCCCAGTTATCAAGCTGGAGGATACTTCTAAGGCAGTCGAGCTCGCTAAGGCTCTGCGCGAGGGCGGCATAAACGCGGCGGAGGTAACTTTCCGCGCGGCAGGTGCGGACAAGGTCATTTCGGATATGACCAAGGCGTTCCCCGATATGCTCGTGGGCGCGGGTACCGTTACCACAATCGAGCAGTGCGACGCGGCTATCGCGGCGGGCGCTAAGTTCTGCGTGGCTCCGGGTCTTAACGCCAAGGTAGTTAAGCACTGCCTTGACAAGGGCGTTCCCTTTGCTCCCGGCGTTGCCAACAGCTCGCAGATCGAGGAGGCTATGGAGCTCGGTCTGGACTTCGTTAAGTTCTTCCCGGCTGAGCAGGCGGGCGGTCTGGCTTACATCAAGTCTATTTCCGCTCCTTATTCAAATATGAAGTTTATGCCGACGGGCGGCGTCAATGAGAAGAATCTCAACACTTACCTCGGCTTCAAGAAAGTAATATGCGCGGGCGGAAGCTGGATAGTTCCCAGCGACCTCATCAAGAACGGCGACTGGGCGGGAATTACCGCTTTGTGCCGCACCGCGGTCAACAAGATGCTCGACTTCCAGATCGTTCACGTCGGCATTAACTGCGCTGACGAGAACGAGGCTAAGGACACCACCGCGAAGTTCGCGAAGATGTTCGGCTGGGAGCAGAAGGTCGGCAACAGCAGCGTATTCGCGGGCACGGCTGTCGAGTGCATGAAGAGCCCGTTCAAGGGTAAGAACGGTCATATCGCGGTCGCTACCAACAGCCTTCGCAGAGCCGTTTATCAGCTCAACGCTATGGGTATCGAGACCGAGAAGAAAGCGACCGAGATCGACGCCGATACTAAGGCGGTTTACCTCAAGGACGAGTTCAGCGGCTTCGCGGTTCATCTCGTTGAGAGAAAGTAATTAAAATTTCATTAAATTAAGGAGAACCATAAAAATGGCTAAGATAGTAACCATGGGTGAGATCATGCTCAGACTGTCCACCCCCAACAATGAAAAGTTTATCCAGGCAGATGAATTCGATATAAATTACGGCGGCGGCGAGGCTAACGTAGCTGTATCGCTCGCGAATTACGGTCACGACGCGGAATTCGTTACCGCTGTTCCCGATAATCCCATCGGCGCTTGCGCAGTTGCTGCGCTGAGAAAGTACGGCGTTGAGACCAAGCACATCGCGAAGTGCGGCGAGCGTCTCGGAATTTATTTCCTCGAGACGGGCGCTTCGATGAGAGCCTCCAACGTTGTTTACGACAGAGCGCATTCATCTATTTCGACTGCCGACGCTTCGGAGTTCGATTTTGACGATATTTTCAAGGACGCTGACTGGTTCCACTTCACGGGTATCACTCCCGCTGTTTCCGACAAGGCAGCGGAGGTTACCGAGATCGCTCTTAAAGCGGCTAAGAAGCACGGTGTTAAGGTTTCCGTTGACCTCAACTTCCGCAAGAAGCTGTGGAGCAGCGAGAAGGCTCAGAAAGTCATGACCAACCTTATGCAGTACGTTGACGTATGTATCGGCAACGAAGAGGACGCGGAAAAGGTCCTCGGCTTCAAGCCCGGCAATACCGACGTTACCAAGGGCGAGCTGGAGCTCGGCGGCTATGTTGACATCTTCAATCAGATGATCGACAAGTTCCACTTTGAGTATGTAATTTCTTCTCTGCGCGAGAGCCACTCCGCTTCCAACAACGACTGGTCCGCGTGCATTATGGACGGCAAGACCCGCGAGTTCTACCACTCGAGAAAGTACAACATCAACCCGATCGTTGACCGCGTAGGCGGCGGCGACTCGTTCGCGGGCGGACTTATCTGCGGTCTGGCTGACGGCAAGGATATGAAGGCGGCTCTGGAGTTCGCTGTTGCGGCTTCGGCACTGAAGCACACTATTCCGGGCGACTTCAACCTCGTAACACGCGCAGAAGTTGAGACGCTTGCGGGCGGCGATGCTTCGGGACGCGTACAGAGATAATTATGATGAAGCTGTTTATTCGCGCCCACGACCTCGGGGTCAAGGGCGAAGAGAATATCGCCGCAAAGCTTGACGAGTTCGGGCTGAGCGGCGTTCAGCTCGTCGCGTACAAGGCGCTTGACGGGATCGTGTACACGCCCGGTTCGATAACGACCGAACGCGCGGAGAAGTTCCGTAAGACATTTGAGGCGGCGGGGAAAACCGTGCCGCTTATCGGCGCGTATTTCAATCCCGTTCACCCCGACGAGAAGAAGATCGAGAATGGAATTGCGGTGTTCAAGGACTATCTTTCGCACGCGAAAGAGCTTGGCTGCAATATCGTCGGCTCGGAGACGGGCTCGTACAACGGCGACAAGTGGACGTATCACCCGCAGAACCGCACCGAGGAGGCTGTGAGCCGCGTTGTCAAAACGTTCTCGGAGCTGTGCGACTACGCAAAGGACTGCGGCGCGTATGTCGGAATGGAGGGCGCTTTCGGTCACGTCTGCTTTGACGTGAAAACGCTGAACCGCGCCGTAAAGACCATCGGCAGGGATAACATTAAGATAATTTTCGATCTGTATAATTATCTTGACAAGTCGAACGTTGACAAGATGTACGATATTCTTGACGAGGGCTTGCAGACGTTCGGCGACAGGATATGCGTGTTCCATATCAAGGACTGCGTTATCGCCGAGGACGGTTCGCTCAAGCAGTGCGGCGTCGGCAAGGGAATTTTCGATTATCCGCGCATTATCGGCGAGATAAAGAAAGTGTGTCCCGACGCAAATCTTGTATTCGAGGGCACGACGGGAGAGGATATTCCTTTTGCCGCCGCGCATTTGAAAAAATTGATCTAAGGAGAAGGCAAAATGACTTTAGATATAAGATACAGCAATCACCCCGAGGATTCCAAGCACTACACCACCGAGGAGCTCAGAAAGCACTACCTTATCGACAAGGTGTTCGTTAAGGACGAGATCGCGCTGACCTATTCTCATCAGGACAGAATGATCGCGGGCGGCGCAATGCCCGTTGACAATGAGCTCTCCCTCGGAAGCACAAAGGAGCTTGGCACAGAGTTTTTCCTTGAAAGACGCGAGATGGGTATCATCAACGTCGGCGGCAAGGGCAAGGTAGTGCTCGACGGCAAGGAATACGAGCTGAATTTCAAGGACGGCATTTATATCGGAATGGGCACTAAGGAGATCGTGTTCAAGTCGGACGACAAGGCTAATCCCGCGAAGTTCTACATCAACTCCTGCCCCGCGCACAAGACTTATCCGACCGTGTACATCACAAAGGATATGGCGGTACACAGACCGCTCGGCACTGCGGAGAATATGAACAAGCGCGTTGTAAATCAGTATGTAAATCCCGCCGTATGCGAGAGCTGTCAGCTCGCTATGGGTATGACCGAGCTTGCTGTCGGAAGCAGCTGGAACACAATGCCCTCGCACACTCACGAGAGAAGAATGGAAGTATACTTCTACTTCGAGCTCCCGGACGACAATGTAGTATTCCATATGATGGGGCAGCCGCAGGAGACGCGCCACATAATCCTTCACAACGAGCAGGCGGTCATCTCGCCGAGCTGGTCTATACACAGCGGCACGGCAACCAGCAACTACACGTTTATCTGGGGTATGTGCGGTGAAAACCAGACCTACGACGATATGGACAACATCGGCAACTTTGATTTGAAATAAAACAGACGCAGGGTCTGTTTATAAAAGACTTTCTCGGAGATCGGAAATGTGCCGCAGGGCGCGTTTCGGTTTCCGCGGAGGTTCAATAACAACCATAGGAGTGCATCGTTATGGCTTATTTAACATTAAAAGGAATTAACAAGATCTACCCGAACGGATTTCACGCTGTTCACGACTTCAATCTGGAGATCAACAAGGGCGAGTTTATCGTTTTCGTAGGCTCGTCGGGCTGCGGAAAGTCTACAACTCTGCGAATGATCGCGGGTCTGGAGAACATCAGCAGCGGCGATTTCTTCATTGACGGCGACAGAGCGAACGAAAAGGGACCGCGTGAGCGCGGAGTAGCGATGGTTTTCCAGAGCTACGCGCTTTATCCGCATATGTCGGTATACGAGAATATGGCGTTTGGTCTTACGCTCCAGGGCGTTGACGACGACGTTATCGAAAAGCGTGTTCTTAACACCGCGAAGATACTCGGACTTACCGAATATCTCGACAGAAAGCCGAGAGCGCTGTCGGGCGGTCAGCGCCAGAGAGTTGCGGTAGGACGCGCTATTATCCGTAAGGTCGACATCTTCCTTATGGACGAGCCGCTGTCTAACCTCGACGCGAAGCAGAGAGTTACGATGCGCTCCGAGATCACACAGATCCACCGCGAAACGGGCGCTACAACTATCTATGTAACGCACGACCAGACCGAGGCTATGACAATGGCGGACAGAATAGTCGTTATGAAGGACGGTTATATCCAGCAGGTAGGTACGCCTTACGATCTGTATTTCAATCCCGTGAATATGTTCGTTGCGGGCTTTATCGGAGAGCCGCCTATGAACTTTATCAACGCTAAGGTAAACGACGGCAAGATCAACATAGGCGAGACCGTTCTCGACCTTGAGGCGGTTGCGGATAAGGACGTGCTGAAAAAGTACGAGGGCGAGGAGATCGCGTTCGGCTTCCGTCCCGAGCATATCAAGCTCGTCGGCAAGGATGATGAGCGCAAGGCGTACACCATTCCCTGTACCGTAGAGCTTACCGAGCTTCTCGGCGACAACACCAACGTTTATGTTGACATTCGCGGCGTAAAGACCATTCTTAAGGTCGATCCGCATGATTCTCCCGCGGTAGACGCGAAGATGAGCTTTGCTATCCCGTTTGAGAACGTTTATCTGTTCGACCTGGAGACCGAAAAGCGTATCAAGCTGAGAGAACAGTAATGGACGCTTCAACGGTAAGCGAAAAAGACCGAAAACGGCGGGAATTTATTCTGAACGGCAACCCTATGGCTGTCGTTCTGAGTATTTCTCTGCCGCTGATGGCTCTTGGCGCTTTCTCCTATATCAGCAGTATTATCGATACGGTAGTTGTTTCGGCGACCGATAACAGCGCGGTGTCAAGCGTTGTTATGATCTCGCAGATAAAGCAGCTTATATCGGCGATAGGCGCGGGCTTCGCGACGGGAAGCTCCATTATCGTTTCGCGGCTTATCGGGCGCGGAGAATATGACAAGGCTAAAAAAGCCGCAAACACCACGC
This sequence comes from Oscillospiraceae bacterium, assembly GCA_014799395.1. Lineage (GTDB taxonomy): Bacteria > Bacillota > Clostridia > Oscillospirales > Ruminococcaceae > CAG-115. Next base: position 188,846 of record JAAVID010000006.1, read on the forward strand.
TTGAGGTGTTTTTCGGGCTGGCGGTTCTGCTGATAATTCTGATAGAGATACTCGCGGTGAGCATTCTGAGGCTGGGGCGGCTTGACGACGATATGATCGCGGTCGGGATAGGATATTTCAGAGTTCAGATCGTGTCGATCGGCGTGGGATTATTCAACCAGGTGTTTATGGGGCTTGAAAAGACTCGCGGCGCTATGAAGAACATCACGCTGATAAACATTATGTCAATGACGCTGAAGCTCGTTTTCACGATAGTTTTCGTGAACGTTTTAAAGCTCGGCACATCGTGGGTAGCGGGAGGCACGCTCTGCGCGGATATTTCGGTAACGGTCTACGCGCTGATAAATCTCGTGCGGAAAAATTACCTGTTCAAATTTGACCCGAAGAACGTTATGTTCTCGCTCGACTTTTTTAAGCCGCTTTGTTCATTGTCTATCCCCGTATCACTGGGGAAATTTGTGTTTTCAATGGGTAAGGTCATCGTAAACGGATTGGGAATGCGCTATGAGGCCAGTGAACCGGGAGCGGTGGGAGCGCTGGGCATATCCAACCAGATAAGCGGTTCGGTAACGCACCTTACTACATACAGCGAGGACTCGGAAAGCTCGATAATAAGCTATAATCTGAGCCAGAGATATTATTCGCGTATGATAAAGGTGTTTTTCTGTACGCTGACGGTAAATCTGATAATCACGACCGTTGGCTTTATTCTGCTGACCGTGTTCAAGGCGCCGATCTCGATGTTTTTCGCGGGGGACGGCGGCGCGGAAAAAGCGGCGCTTATCGAGAAGATATTCTCCTTTGAACGCGTGGGTATAATCGCGCTGGGAGTAAACTCGGCGGTAAACGGGCTGATATACGGTCTGGGTTATACCAAGCTCTCGATGATATGCAATTTGTCGAGGCTGTTTGCGTTCAGAATACCGTCTATGCTCATTATGATAAACTGCTTCCCCGAAATGGGAGCGGAAAGTCTCGGTATCGCAATGCTGATCTCAAACGTCGGTATCGGGCTTATGTCGGTGGTTATCGGCACAGTGTGCCTGTTGAAGATAAAGCACCACAAGACCAAGGATAATGTTAAGCTATAAGGCAACACCGCGCAAAGACCGCCCTTCGGGCTTTGCACGCTGCTTGCTTGCATATTTTCCGTCATTTTTGCCCAAAACTCCTCGAAATACGCCAGTATTACTTCGTCGTTTTGGGCAATCTGACGAAAAATCTGACTGCGCAATCAGCGCACAATCTTTGTGCGGTATTGCCATAATTTTTTAGAGGTGGAAATATGAATGACCTGAACAGAACCAATTATACGAAAAGCGTTAAAAGACCCGTGAAAATTCTCCAATTCGGCGAGGGGAATTTTTTGCGGGCTTTTGTTGACTGGATACTCCAGAACCTTAACGACAGCGGCGTGATAAACTCCAATGTCGCGGTGGTTCAGCCTATGCCTATGGGCAGAGTTGCCGAGCTTGCGAAGCAGGACGGCTTGTACACCGTATGCTTAGAGGGTATCGACAAGGGTGAAAAGGTGCAGAGCCGCCGTATCATCGACGTTATCAGCGACTTTATCAACCCGTTCGAGGACTATGACAAGTTCCTTTCCTACGCAAAGAGCGAGGACTTGGAAGTAGTTATCTCCAACACCACCGAGGCGGGTATAGCGCTCGACCCCACGGATACCGACCTTACCAAGTGCCCCAAGAGCTTCCCGGGAAAGCTGCTCGCGCTGCTTAACGCGCGTTACGAGCACTTCAACGGCGATATGAGCAAGGGTCTTGCTATTATCCCGTGCGAGCTTATCGACCACAACGGCGACGAGCTGAAAAGAGTAATGATCGAGCTTGCGGGTATAAATAAGATGAGCATGGGCTTTATCAAGTGGCTCACCGACGCTAACCACTTCACAAGCACTCTCGTTGACCGAATAGTTCCCGGTTATCCGCGCGACGCGGCTGCCGAGATCTGCGAGGAGATCGGTTTCCGGGACAACAACATCGTCAAGGGCGAGATATTCCACCTTTGGGTACTGCAAAAGGAAGCGTTCGTTCAGGAGAAGCTGCCCGCCGACAAGTCGGGGCTGAACGTTATCTTCGCGGACGACATCACTCCCTACAAGCAGCGCAAGGTCAAGATACTCAACGGCTCGCACACCGCAATGGTTCCCGTAGCCTATATGAGCGGGATAGATACCGTTCGCGAGAGCGTTGAGGACGAGGACGTGGGCAAGTTCGTTCAGGAGCTTGTAAACGACGAGATCAAGCCGACTATCGACCTGCCCAAGGACGAAATGGACGCGTTCGCGAACAGCGTTATCGAGCGCTTCAAGAACCCGTTTATCCGTCACGAGCTTATGTCGATCGCGCTCAACTCCACGACTAAGTTCAAGACTCGTCTCCTGCCGACCTACAACGATTACCGCGCTAAGTTCGGCAAGTCGCCCAAGCACATTCTGTTCTCGTTCGCTTCGCTCTGCGTATTCTACAAGGGCAAGCGCGGCGATGAGGACATCAAGCTCGCGGACGATCAGAAGTATCTCGACTTCTGGAAAGAGCTTTGGACAAAGACGGATTACACCGACATAGCAAAGACTGCTCTGTGTCAAAAGGACATCTGGGAGCAGGATCTGTCCGCCGATGACGACAACGTTTCCGTTGTTGCGGGATATATCAAGAGCATTGTCGAGAACGGCGAGAGAGCGGCTTTAAAGGCTTTCTTAGGAGAATGATATGAAGAAAACAATCGTTATTTCCCCGAATGACTCCGTGGCGGTCTGCTTAGCGCCGATGAAAAAAGGCGAGCAAGCCGAGGGCGTTACGCTGGCGGAGGATATTGAAAAGGGTCACAAATTCGCGCTTAAGGCTATCAAGAGCGGCGAAAAGGTCATCAAGTACGGCGAGGTCATAGGCAGAGCGACTGCCGATATTGCTCCCGGCGAGCATATCCACTCGCACAATATGATGACAAATCTCGAGGGTACGCTCGAGTATTCCTACAACAAAAAAGAGATCGCGCCCGCGCCCGAGTTCAAGAACCGCAAGGTTATGGTCTACGAGCGCAAAAACGGCGAGGTCGGCATACGCAACGAGCTGTGGGTCATTCCGACAGTCGGCTGCGTAAACGCGCAGGCGAGAGCGATCGCGGCGGAGTTTCAGAAGCGCCACCCCGACTTGCAGGGCGTTGACGGAGTATTCGCGTATACGCACCCCTACGGCTGTTCGCAGATCGGAGAGGATCACGAGCGCACGCGCACCATTCTCCAGAGAATGGTAAAGCACCCCAACAGCGGCGGCGTGCTGGTGCTCGGTCTCGGCTGCGAGAACAACCGCATGGACGTTTTCAAGGAAACGCTCGGCGACTACGACGAGGAGCGCACCGAGTTCCTTATCGCGCAGGACGTTGAGGACGAACTTTCGGCAGGCGTTGAGCTCCTCGAAAAGCTGTACGCGAAGATAAAGGACGATAAGCGCGTTGAAAAGGACATCTCCTGTCTCAAGGTGGGCTTGAAGTGCGGCGGCTCGGACGGTCTGTCCGGAATTACCGCAAATCCGCTTGTCGGAAGATTTTCGGATTATATCGCGACTGTCGGCGGAACAACCGTACTGACCGAAGTTCCCGAGATGTTCGGCGCGGAGCAGCTGCTTATGGACAGGGCTAAGGACGGCGAGACGTTCGACAAGATCGTAAAGCTCGTCAACGGCTTCAAGGAGTACTATCAGAAGCACGATCAGCCCGTTTATGAGAACCCCTCGCCCGGAAACAAGGCGGGCGGCATAACTACGCTGGAGGACAAATCGCTCGGCTGCACACAGAAATCGGGAACGCGCGAGGTCTGCGACGTGCTGTTCGACGGCGACGCGCTGACGGCTCACGGTCTTAACCTCTTGAACGGTCCCGGCAACGATATGGTCGCTGTTACCAATCTCGCGAGCGCGGGCTGTCATATCGTGCTGTTCACGACGGGCAGAGGAACGCCGTTCGGAGGGTTCGTGCCGACGATAAAGATCTCGACCAACTCCGACCTCGCGGCGCGCAAGAAGAACTGGATAGACTTTGACGCGGGCGGGATCGCGACGGGCGACAGCTTTGAGAGCAAGCTCGAAGCGCTTATCGACCTTGTAGTTGAAACGGCTAACGGAAAGCAGACCGTCAACGAGCGCTACGGCGCAAGGGATATTGCGATATTCAAGACGGGAGTTACACTTTAAGGAGATACTGACTTATGAAGAATTTTATGGATAAGGACTTCGTCCTCAAAAATCAAACAGCCGTAACGCTGTACGAAAAATACGCTAAGGATATGCCGATCTTCGACTTCCACTGTCATCTTCCTATCGAGGAAATTTACAACGACAGAAAGTTCGCGAATATCACCGAGTGCTGGCTCGGCGGCGACCACTACAAGTGGCGTTTAATGCGCGAAATGGGCGTTGACGAAAGCTATATCACCGGCGACAAGGGCGACTTTGAGAAGTTTATGAAGTACGCCGAGGTTATGCCTTACGCGATAGGCAACCCCATTTTCCACTGGACGCATCTGGAGCTCCAGCGTTATTTCGGCATTAACGAGGTTCTCTCGCCCAAGACTGCGAAAGACATCTTCGACAAGTGCAACGAGAAGCTGCAAACGCTGACCGCGCGCACTCTTATCAAGAACAGCAACGTCAAGAAGCTGTTCACGACCGACGATCCTATCGACGATCTGCACTTCCACAAGCTCCTCAAGGAGGACAAGAGCTTTGACGTTGAGGTAGCTCCTGCGTTCCGCCCCGACAAGGCGATAAACATCGAGCTGCCGACCTACGTTCCGTACATCGCTAAGCTCGCCGACGCCGCGGACGTAAGGATTGACGGTATCGACAGCCTTTGCGAGGCGCTTACAAAGCGTATCGAGTTCTTTGACAGCGTTGGCTGCGTATGCTCCGACCACGCGCTGGACGTTGTAATGTTCGCTCCCGCGGACAAGGAGACGGTGGACAAGATAGTTAAGAAAGCGCTCGGCGGCGACGACCTTACTCAGCAGGAGATCGAGCAGTACAAGGGCTACGTTCTCGTTCACCTCGGCAAGCAGTACGCGCGTCTGCACTGGGTACAGCAGTACCACATCGGTGCGCTCCGCAACAATTCCAGACGTTATATGGGTCTGCTCGGTCCCGATACGGGCTTTGACGCTATCGAGGATCAGACATTCGCGAAGAAGCTGTCTATGCTGATGGATACTCTCGACAGCACCGACGAGCTTTCCAAGACCATTCTGTACTGCCTGAACCCGCGTGACAACGAGGTCCTCGCGACGATCAGAAATTGCTTCCAGCAGAGCGGCACCGTAGCGAAAATACAGTTCGGCTCGGCATGGTGGTTCAACGATCAGAAGGACGGAATGGAAAAGCAGCTCACGGCGCTTTCTCAGCTCGGACTTGTAAGCAAGTTCGTCGGAATGCTGACCGACAGCCGCAGCTTCCTCTCCTACACCCGTCACGAATATTTCAGACGTATACTCTGCAATATGTTCGGCACGCTCATCGAGGAGGGCGAATATCCCAACGACGTTGAGTTCGTCGGCGAGATAGTTAAGGACGTTTGCTATAACAACGCGATCAGGTATTTTTCCAAGTAATATACAGCCGCCGGGGTGATCATCCCGCGGCGGATCATTATCTTCAAATGTTCACCAAAAACTCCATATGCTTTTGCTTTACCTCGTCGGCTCTTATTCGGCTCATCGGAAGAGTATTACAAAAAAAACGGCTGTTGCGCAAATGCACGACAGCCGTTTTTCAGCCATTTATTCGGAAACAACTCCGTCGTCGTTGGTGTACGCCTCGAGAGAGTTCTCTTTCACTTGAATGCAGATGTAGCTTATCGCCGAGTCGTCTGCCGCGAAGAATTGTCTTTTTGCCGCGGGAGAAACGCGCAGCCAATCACCCGCTTTCAGTTCCACGGTCTCGCCGTCTATCACGGCTTTTCCCGCGCCCGAGAGAATTCCGTATATCTCCTCGTTCTGCTTGTGGTAATGGGAAAAAGGAACGCACGCGCCTGCGGGCAGAGCGTTGACGCTTATCTCCGCGCCCGTTAATGCGAGCTTATCGTGAAGCTCCGTTCTTGCGTCGTTTGCAACGCTTACTTTACTGAAATTGCCCATAAAATGACCTCCGTTAAACTTGTGGTTGTAACTTGAATGATTACAACTATATGATACCATAATTTTGTTGTAATGTCAATAGTTACACCGCAGCTTTGTATATTTGTACAATTCGGACGGGGATTTATTGTAACTATTGACATTACAACGAAAATGTGATACAATGTAATGCGAGGGGGCGCTTTTATGCAGTTTTCATCAAGATTAACGATCGCCGTGCACATTTTGTTGTGTATTGAGACATTAGACGACGTTAAAGTCACATCAAACGTTCTTGCGGGCAGTATAAATACAAATCCCGTTATTGTGCGCAACATACTTGGACTGCTGTCCTCGGCGGGGATAGTCGAAGTAAAAGCGGGGGTGGGCGGCGCTTCTCTGGCAAAACCGTCCGACGATATAACCTTACTGGATATTTTTAAAGCGGTCGAAAAGGAAGAGGCGCTTTTTCATTTTCATGAAAATCCGAATTTGCAGTGTCCTATCGGGCGGAGCGTTCACAGCGTAATGGACGGAAAGCTCGAGAATATTCGATCCGCAATGGAAGCGGAAATGTCAAAGACCACTCTCAGACAGTTGGTCAATGAAACGAAGAAACAAATAGAAGAATAATTTTTGCGAGGTTAATTATGAAAAAGTCCTATATCGTACCCGATAAAATAAAAATTCGCGGCGGGCGCGTGCATAATCTTAAAAACATCAGCGCTGATATTCCGCTGAATAAGATCGTCGGGATCGCGGGAGTATCGGGCTCGGGCAAATCGTCGCTGGCGCTCGGTATACTTTATGCCGAGGGCTCGAGACGGTATCTCGAGTCGCTGTCGACCTATACCCGCAGACGAATGACCCAAGCCGAAAAAGCGCAGGTTGACGAGGTGCTTTATGTTCCCGCGGCGTTGGCTTTGCGGCAGCGACCCGGTGTTCCGGGGATACGCAGTACGTTCGGCACGGGTACGGAGCTGCTGAACCATTTGAGGATAATGTTCTCGCGGCTTGCTTCTCACCGCTGTCCGAACGGGCATTACGCCGCGCCGTCCAGAAATGTCGCGGCAGACCTCGGACTTGACTGCCCTGTTTGCGGAGTGCATTTTCTTCCTCCAGGTGCGGAGGATCTGGCGTTCAACAGTCAAGGGGCGTGCAAGCGCTGCGACGGCACGGGTATCACGCGGGTAGTTGATGAGACCACGATAGTTCCGGACGAGACATTGTCTATCGACGAGGGCGCGGTCGCGCCGTGGCAGACGCTTATGTGGTCGCTGATGAAAGACATCGCGCGTGAAATGGGCGTGCGCACCGACGTTCCGTTTTGCGAGCTTACCGATAAAGAGCGCGACATAGTTTTTCACGGTCCCGCCGAGAAAAAACATATCATTTATCAGAACAAAACGAGCGGCGCGGCAGGGGATATGGACTTTACTTATTTCAACGCCGTTTATACCGTGGAAAACGCCCTCTCAAAGGTCAAGGACGAAAAGGGAATGAAGCGCGTTGAAAAATTTCTTCGGCAGGACGTCTGCCCCGAATGCTTTGGCACAAGGCTCAGCGAAGCCGCACGCGCGCCGAAGCTCCGCGGACTTTCCCTCGACGAGGTATGCCAAATGACATTGTCCGACCTTATACGGTGGGTGGAGGGCGTGCCGTCCTCGCTTCCCGAGGATATGCGCCCTATGGCGGAGAGTATATGCGCGGCGTTCCAAAGCACAGCAAAGCGGCTGACGGAGCTGGGGCTGTCTTACCTTACGTTAGACCGCTCGGCTTCTACGCTTTCAACCGGCGAACGGCAGAGAATGCAGCTCGCGAGAGCCGTCCGCAACCGCACCACGGGAGTGCTGTACGTCCTCGACGAGCCGTCTATCGGCTTGCACCCGTCAAATATCGAGGGGCTTAAATCCGTAATGCACGACCTTGTCGCGGACGGAAACACCGTAATTTTAGTCGACCACGATACGCATATTCTCACGGAATCGGACTGGCTGGTCGAGATGGGTCCCGATGCGGGCGCGGGCGGCGGAACGATAATCGCCCAAGGTACCGTAGAGGACGTGGGAAACGATAAAAATTCCCGTATCGGAGGATTCCTTACGGGCAAAAACACCATTGACCTCGGGAGAAAAATACCGTCCGAAAAGATGTTCGAGCTCGGAAAAATTTATTTGTCCACCGACAATATTCATACCGTGAAGCCCTTGGAGGTCGAATTCCCCAAGGGTCGGCTGATAGCCGTAACGGGCGTTTCGGGTTCGGGCAAGACCACTCTTATTCTGGAAAGCCTTATCCCCGCGATAGAAGCGCTCTGCAAGGGCGAGAAGCTCCCCGAGCACGTTAAGAACGCTTCGGCGGAGGGAATTTCGCAGATAAAGCTGATCGACTCCGCGCCTATCGGCATTAACGTGCGCTCTACCGTCGCGACGTACGCCGACGTTCACGATGAACTGCGCAAGATATACGCCAAAGTTCCCGACGCAAAGAAAGCGGGATATAAGGCAGGCGATTTTTCGTACAATACGGGAAAGCTCCGCTGTCCCGTCTGCGACGGTACGGGTTCTATAAGTCTCGATATTCAGTTCCTGCCCGACGTTGACATCGTTTGCCCCGACTGCGGCGGCTCGCGTTATTCAAAGGAATCCGCGCTCATCAAGCGTGAATCGAAAAATGGCGCGTATACTCTGCCCGAGCTTATGGCAATGAGCGTTGACGAAGCGCTTTCGGCGTGTTCGGATCTTCCTCTTGTTGAACGCAGACTTCGGGTCCTTCACGACCTCGGCCTCGGTTATCTGACCTTGGGAGAAGCAACGCCCAGTCTGTCGGGCGGTGAGGCACAGCGCCTTAAACTCGCAAGCGAAATGGGAAAAGGGCAGTCCGATACCGTGTTCGTGTTCGACGAGCCGACGATAGGACTTCACCCGTTGGACGTGGAAACGCTGTTGAACGTGTTCAACAGACTAATAGAAAAAGGCGCGACAGTTATCGTTATCGAGCACGATTTTGACGTGATAAAGAACGCCGACTATATTATAGATATGGGACCCGGCGGAGGAGTTCACGGCGGAGAGATAACCGCAACGGGCTCGTCGCGGGAGATCTGCGGTAACAAGGACAGCCTTACGGGGCGGTACCTGAAAGAATATATTTCGCAATAACCCGAACAATTTTATACCGGAGCGTGTTCACGATCTTGTCTAGACTACGATCGTGAATCAGTATAAAAGGGTTTGCCGCCGTGATTCTACTCACGACGGCAAAAAATGAGGTTAATAATTAGAAGATGTCTTAATAAAAACTCCCTCTGTCAGCAAACGGTAACTTATCTCTTTTTAAGAACAAATTTGCTTGTGAGGTTCTGAAGCGTGGCAGCCTGACCGTTAAGCTCCTCGGAGGAAGCGGCGGACTGCTCGGCGGTCGCGGAGTTAGTCTGAACAACGGACGAAATTTGTTCTACGCCCGTGTTTACCTGCTCTATCATCTCTGCCTGCTCGGTGGAAGCCGTCCAAATATCGTTGATCAGCTTGATCGTTTGATTTGTAACTTCAACGGACGAGTTAAGCGCTTCCGCTGTTTCCTCAACTATATGCGAACCGCTTTCAACAGCCTGAATAGTCTGTTGAATAAGCTCTGTCGTATCTGTGGCGGCCTCGGCGGACTTGGACGCAAGGTTTCTTACTTCGTCGGCAACGACGGCAAAGCCCTTTCCCGCAGTGCCTGCTCTTGCGGCTTCAATAGCGGCGTTGAGCGCGAGAATATTTGTCTGGAACGCAATATCCTCAATGGTTTTGATTATGTTCGAGATCTCGTTCGATTTATCGGAAATGTTGTTCATCGCAACGACCATTTCATTCATGTGCTTATTGGATAGCGACATTTTTTCGCCCGCACGGTTAGCCTTTTCGTTAGCGTCCTCGGCGTATACCGCGTTAGTGTCGACCTTATCCTTTAACGTTGCGATGATCGAGGCAAGCTCTTCAACGGAAGAAGCCTGCTCGGTCGCTCCCGACGCGAGAGACGACGCTCCGTTGGAGATCTGCGCGGCTCCTTGATTAACATTTGCGGCGGAAATATCGATCTGCTCCATAGTATCGGACAGCCCGTAAGCAAGACTGTTAAGCGCTTCAATTATGCTCACAAAATCGCCGCTGAATTCGATCTGACGTTTAATGTTAAAGTCGCCGTCCGCAAGCTGTTTGCAAAGACGCGAAATCTCAACGATATAATCATTCAGCGATTTAATTGTAATATTGATCGAATCCGCAAGCTGACCGGTCTCGTCGTCGGACGTATGCTCAACGCTGACGTTGAGATTTCCCGACGCCACGGCATTCATAACGCTTACCGTTTTCTTGATCGGCTTTGCAATGCCGTTAGCGGTAACGGTGCAGATAACGACAGCCGCAAGAATAACGAGCACTCCCACAATGACCGTAATGATGATAGCCAGTGAAGTCTCGTTCATCCACTCGTCAAGCTCGGTCGTAACGCCGATGACCCAGCCGTCCGTATCGCCGATAGGGGAGAACGCAAGGAATCTGTTGACACTGCCGCCGCTGACCTGACCGAAAACCGTACCGTTCGGGTCGGTGAGTGAGATCGCTTGTTTTTCAAGCTCGCTGCGGCAATCAAACTCGGCATTGTCCTTATGCGTGTGATTGACGTTGTTCATTCCATCGTCAACGTATTTCTGATCGGAGTAAGCGATATATGTACCGTTTTCGTCCATAATATAGGTTTTCCCCGAATCTCCTACCTGAATCTCATTTACAATATCATGAAGCTTTGAGCCGTCAATACCGAAATAAACAACGCCTACAAGCTCGCCGTCATCATAGCCGCCTTGCTTTATCGGGGCGCAGAAGTATATGATCGGTATGCCGGCAACCTCTTGAGGTCCGAACACGAACTCTTTGTTCTGCATACCCTTTATGTAGCAATGGTCGGTTCTGTAATCAATAATATCGTCAAGGGTCTCGTAGCCCCAACCTTCCTTATCGATATAACCGCGCTCGGTGAATCCGTAGGTGTCGGCTCTTTTTTGAAGAAGCTCGAGCTTTTCCGCTATGGAGTATTCTTCGCCCATTCGCGGATCCATTCCTATCTCTTTGACTATCGCTATATAGCGCGACAGGTAGTTTTGCATACGCACACTCGCTTGAAGCGCAAGCTCCGAGAGAGTGGTGTTGATCGTATTTTGTGTGCTGATGTAGTTCAGCGTGCTGCCCAATATGCCTATCAGAATAATTCCGATAATGACCACAGGCAAAATTCGTCCGAGCAGCTTGCCCTTAACGGTCTTTAAAATTTTCATACAACATCCTCTTTCCATGGATTTTTAGTAAAAACACTTTTTTATAATAACCTT
>JAAVID010000007.1 GCA_014799395.1 Oscillospiraceae bacterium
AATATCCGGCTCAGATCCGTAAGATAATATACACTACAAATGCTGTCGAGAGTTACCATAGAGCCGTTCGGAAATTTACGAAATCCAAATCGATCTTTCCGACCGATGATTCGATCCGCAAGGTGATCTATCTCAGTGTCAGGGAAATATCCAAAAAGTGGACTATGCCGATCCATGACTGGGGATTGGCTTATGCGCAGCTTTCGATTTATTTCGAGGATAGGTTCGCTGCCTGACGCACCGTTTCCCGCGGTGCCCTATTGGCGTACGCCAATAGAGCAGCGCGGGAAACGAGAAGCTTATAGTTGAACGATTGTTATCGTTCTTTAATTTGTCGAATATTGATATTTACACGGTTTGGGGGTTAGACCCGTTCGGATGTTGAGGCTCTCCATTGTCTTTAGTGAACAGCCGATCCGTATCTACCCAATAATCTCCGAGTTTTAACGCTTCTTCGTCTTGCTCGACTTTCAGTTCCTTAAGAATATCCATTATGTACGGCGAAATTTTAAGCGTTCTTTGGGAACGTTTGGTTTTGGTGGTATCGGTGTAGATTACCTCGTGCTTTGGTCTGGTTTGATGTCCGATGAACACTTATTATATTGTTCTCAAAGTCGATGTCTTTCCATTCCAGCCCAAGCATTTCTCCACGGCGGAAACCGCTGTATGCCATAAGATAGAAGAACGCTCTGTATTTCAGCGGCTCGTCCTCCATTTTTGTAAGCAACAATGCCATTTCCTCTTGCGAGTATATTTGCTTTTCTTTTATCTCGCCCTTTGGTATAGTAACCTTAGAGCATGGGTTATCGGGAACTATGCCCATTTTCACAGCATATCCGAATACATCTGAGATCAGGCTTAAATTGTGCCTTATCGTTTTCGGACTTTCCGTTGACCTCATTCGCGCCGTCCTTTGCAAGTGAGTTGACAAACGCTTGAAGTTGTCTGGGTGTTATCTTGTCAATTCGTAAATGACCTATCGCGGGATAGATACGGCGTTTAAGCTGTTTCGGCCGTTCGTATGTCGTACTGCGAATGTTATATTTTGCATATTCCTCGAACCACTCCTCGCAAAGTTCCTCAAACTTAACAGCCTTTGTCGAAAATCCGCGCATATACGCGTCCTCGAACATCACCGCTTGGCGGTTCAGTTCTTTTTGAATTTGCCGATCCGTCATTCCCTCGGGAGGTTTCCACGTCATTGCCTGTTCCTTGTGGTTGCCTTTAATGTCGTAGCCTACGGAAACTCGTATCTGATATGAGTCGCCTCGTTTTCTGATGGTTGCCATAAACATCTCTCCTTTCAATTCTGATGTTACGGATTTATGACATACCCCTGTACATATTTTATTATACCACTTTCCTGCTTTAAAGTCAAGCGTTTGTGAATATTTTTTTACAGAGATATGCAAATTTCCTGTTGCTTTATCTTTTGTGTCGCTGTGAGGTATCCTGTTTCCGCTGTTGTTCGATCAGTTTGCTGATGTAATCGCCTTGCGAGATTTCATTATATGTATCAACAATGTCGGAGTACTCTTTCAAGAGTGAGGCGCACTTATTATAATGCGCTCGAACAGGTGCGGCTTTATGCTCCGTTTCAACGATAACCCCTTTGAGATAGTCCAAGTCCGAACGGCTCTCAATATTTTTCTGCGCGAGAGTTTCTCTGTACATTTCCACACGAAGGTGTTCCTCCGCTGTGAGCGAGGACTCGTCCATAAGCGCGAAATATTCTTCCGCTTGTGCCGCAAGGCTCTTTAAAAAATTGCATTTGGTTTCCATAGTGTTTACCTCCTGTCTGTTTTTTTTCGAGTTCAAATTTAAGCTGTTCGATTTTGCCGTCTACCTCTCCGATACTCTTTAAGCGGTCACGATTTATAACCGAGAGCAGAGTGCCGAGTTGTTCAAGAGTTAGGTGGTTAGCATTGACATCCTGAACACTGCCGATAGTTTCCGAATACTTGTCACGGAGTACCGACATCTCGCACGGATTATTTATTCCCGCACCAACATCTCGCCACAAAATTCGTGATGCAAGCTGTTCAATTGTGTAGACCTCCCCAAGAGTTTTTAAACGCACGGCTCGCTGCTGATCCGGTGCCTTGACTGAGATATATTTTCCGCGCTTGACGGTGTAGCCGAGTAACTCTAGCCTTTCTTGCAATTTGGTTGATGTTCGCGCCGATGATTCGCAGGGCTTTCATAACTTCCGATACCTCGCGCATATCGAAATAATAGATTTTGCTCTCAAGTGACATTCGTTTGATAAAATCAAAAATCCGATGGGTCGGCACTTCCGAATAAAAATCTAAATGCTAGTTAGTTGAGGATAACCAATTCGAGAGAAAAATGCGAAAAATTTGGAGTACGTATTCTGATGTTTAGGGTTATCATAGCAAGCACAGAAAGTTCCGTATTTCTTGGAACTTTCTTCCAATTCGAGAAATCCCCCATCGAATTTCGTTTTAAGGAACCCTTGCCCTAAAACAAATACCTACAATTCAATAGGCTTTAAAGGAAAATAAAATTTATCAAAGGGTATTTTCAGAAACGATCAACGAATTTATAATATAATTGACAATTGACAATTTCACTACGCCGTCTGCGGCGGAGATTTCAAATTCCGCTTTGCGGCATATCAACTTAACGCGGCTTTATTAACTCGTGCCGCCATAGGCAGTGACTGTGGCGAAGCCGTGTATCGAAATTATCAATTATATATTTTTAAGCCACATCACCGCTATTTGGGTGCGGTGTTCAAGTCCCGTTTTTTCGAGTATCGCGCTGATATGATTGCGCACCGTGCCATTAGAAAGGAACAGCCTTTCGGCGATCTGCTGATTTGACAGTCCTTCGGCGACAAGGCGCACGACCTCGGTCTCGCGCGGAGTAAGCTCCGCGAATATCTCGCCGCCGTTTGTCGGACTTATTTTTTCGCGGACGTATTTCAGTATGTCCTCCTGAAATACCGTGCCGCCCGCTTTTACCGCTCGTATCGCGCCTAAAATTCTTTCTGCGGGAGAATTCTTGAGTATATAGCCGCAGATCTCGCTTTTCAGCGCACGGAGAATGAAATCCTCCTCGTCGAACGTGGTAAGCAACAGGGGAGCGCAAAGCTCCTCGGCAAGCATATTCTCCGCCGCCGTTATACCGTCGCATTCGGGCATGCGGATATCCAGAAGCGCAATGTCCGGGCGAAGCTCGCGCGCAAGCGCAAGCCCCGCTTTTCCGTCCTCTGCCTCTCCGCATACGCACATATCCTCCTGCGAGGTGATTATCATTTTTAACCCCTCACGCACTATCGCGTCATCGTCCGCTATCAATACCTTTATCATTTCTCCACCCCGAAAATATTGATTATTTTAAAACCCGTCACACCGCATTGAAACAGGCATTTCCCTCCGCACACCGCCGCTCTGTCCTCTATACCCTCAAGCCCCATGCCCTTGGAAAATCCGCTTGCATTGCTTCCGTTGTCGGAAAACTCCGCGCGTATCATTTTATCGTAAACATGTATCTTCAACAAGAATTCGCTTGCGTTGGAATGTTTTATCGTGTTGGTCAGCGCCTCGGTGAGATTGTCCTTGATACAGCTCAGTATCGGTGCGGAAATCTTCTCCATATCGCCGTCTATCAGCAGTCCGGTCTTTATCCCGTAATTCGCCGAAAACCGATCAAGCAGTTCCTTAAGCTCGGCGGCGCTTGCCTCGGAACGCTGCGGGCGCTCCTCGCGCAGAGCCGCGCGAATACTGTCGACGCTTCCGCGAAGATTTTCAATAGCCGAACTCATCGACTTTTCCGCTTGTTCGGGATCGGTCTTTAGCATTAATTTCGCGCCCTCAAGCAGTATTATGCTGCCCGAGATCCCATGCCCGAGCTTGTCGTGGATCCGAGTTGAAAAACGACTGCGTTCCTCAAGCGCGGAGGTCTCGCGGAGCGCCGCCGTCCACGTCCGCAGCTTCGCGATCCTGTCGTTCTGTGCGGAGATCGTTTGACGCTGTTTTTCGGACAGCTCGCGGAAATATTCAACTCGTTCCACGGCGATCCGTGCGAACACTCCCGCAGCGGTCAGCAGCACCGACGTTATGATCACATACCGATCGGGCGCAAATATCAGTGCGGCGAGCAGTGCCGCCGAAATGTAGATCCCGTAAAAATATTCCTTTGCTTCAAGGTGATCTATCAGTTCAAATATCAGCATTATAAGCAGTGGAAAATACCCCTCTGCGCCGCACACAAAGCACCCTGCAATGCCTATCGGAGCGCATATCATACGAGCGCCCTTTACGCGGCAGAGCCTGTTTATCAGATAATCCGTCACAAACAAACAGCAAAAGGCGAGCGCGGAAACGACCGCAAAGCCGTCCGAGTTCGCCGGGGTATTTCTTGCCGCGACCGCCGCCAGCGCGGCGGTGTTAAACGTCAGATATAAAGCGTTTTTGTTCATATTATGCGTTCTTCCTTGTGAATAACACAGCGGACACCAGATAAACCAGCACCGCCCAGAGCGCGAGTACGCAGACGTTGGGCAGGATGTTGAATTCCGCGGTGTATTTTCTCAGCAAGTCCATAAGCCAATATTGCGGGAATATTTTTGCGACGCTTCCGACAAAGCCTGTTCCGAAATCTATCGGGAACCACGCGCCGCCCAGCATACTGCCGATAGTCGCGTAACCGACTCCCACCGTCATAAGCGAACGCTGATCGTTGACCAGCATCGCAAACAACATCGCAAGTCCCACGGAAAACACCATAAACAGTTCTCCGATCCAAAACGCGATCCCGAACGGCACGGGCATTTCCTCGCCCACCAAATACACGAACGTGTTAAAGATCAGGTTCGTCAAGGTACAGCAGATCACCCCGAACAGGCTTATCCCGACAACGTATTCCGAAGACTTGAGCGATGAGCATTTCATTCTGTTAAACGTTCCAAGCTGTCTGTCAACAAGTATCTGATTGGAAATGAAAACGGTTATTCCGGAGATCATCATAAACATAAAACCGATCGACAGAACATATGCGTCGGCGGTTTTTACGCGTTGGTCGACCTGCGAATTTGTTTCGGCAAGCGTTATCGTGTTCGGAGAGCTTTGCGAGGAGAGCATTTTCGAGAACGTTTGCGTGCTGCCGTCCGCCGCCTGCGCTATTACCGAAACTCCGCGTATATACGAATTCAGATATGCCTCGATAAACGCCGAATTCTCGTAGTCATCGAGGGTGGTTATCGAGATCTTTTCGGGCTGTCCGCTTATCGCCGAGCTTTCAAATCCCGCCGGTACTTCTATTATAGCAGAAAGTCTCCTGTCAATCAAGAGGGCGGACAAAAAATCGTAGTCCTCAAAGGTAATTTCCATTCCAAGCGAGCTTTCAAGATAATCGCACAGATCCTTCGAAAGCGTGCCGTTATCCTCATCGACAACGCCCACGCTTATCGTGTCGGACGCGTACACCGTGCCGTCGGCGTTTATTTGCCCATAGAAGACAAGACCCATAAGCACGGCGGTTGCAAGTGACAGAAAGATTATCAGCTTGCTGCGGAAAATGCTGTTTTTGAATATCAGCAATATTTTACTCATGTGTTTTTCTCCTTGAATTTACTTTTATACAGCCTATAATTATCAGCGCCGCGAATATTACGAGCGACCACGCTATGACGCTCACCGCTCTTTCCGTTCTGGAAAAGCTCGTCAGATCGAACGCCGCGTCAAGTATAATGCGGGGCGGAAAGTAATCGGAAACTCCCTCAATCGACATATCCTTCTGAAATACTCCCGAATAGAAAAGCATTACCCAGAGGATAGGCATGAGTACAGCCCACGGCTGTATTTTCGGGAAAATCAGGTTGAGCAGAACTCCTACCGCCAGCGCTGCAAGCGAAGAACACACGAACATCACGAAAAGCAGCAGATTTTCCGCAAACGTGGCACAAAAGTGCGCTCCGAAGAACAGCGTGCTCACGATCATTACCGTGCCAATCTGAACCAGCACAAGCGGGAGATACCCGACTATTTTCCCGAAATATACGACCGTTTTGCTTATCGGAGCGGCGTTCAAGCGCAGTATAGTGCTGTCGGCATACTCCGAACTGTACGAGGTTGCCCCCGCGATACATGAGCCGAAGAAAATAATCACCACCGTCATTGCTACGGCGTAATAGTCCATCATCGTGCGGTTCCTGCCGAAATCATGCGGCTGAACAAAGCTATCCTCCGAAAGCTCGATATCGGCTAACGCCCGAGGGTCTGACAGAGCGACTGTCATATACGCAGCCGCGGTCTGATCGTAACCGTCTATCAGCGCCTTTACCGTGCGGTTCTGCACGGCATTGGGGCCGTTGTATATTGTGATCTCGGAGCCGCTGAGCTTAACGGCGGCGGAGTATTGCTGCACGGCGTTCTCAAGCTCATCTGCGGAAATTTTTTCGGCGGTCAATATGTTTTCCTTTTCGAGAGACAAAATAAATTCCTCAAAGGAGTCCGCGGAATAACCGCCGTTCTCAACGCAATAAGCGATATTCAACTCACCGACGGGACTGTCCGAGACCTCTATGTTTTCAAGAAGCGTTCCAAGAAAAAACGTGCAAAGGCTCGGAAACAGAATACTGAAAAATAATGTCGTGCCGCTTCGGAAGCAGCCGCGTATCTCGTTTAAAATGACATTCAGCATGATTTACCGAAGCTCCCTTCCGGTGAGGGCGATAAAAACGTCCTCAAGATTCATTGATTCGGAGGTTATGCCGCAGATCGGCATACCGCGCTTTATAATATGCTCCGTATAAAGCGTGAGATCCTTGCGTGACGCGCCGATCTCCAGCGCGATCTCATTCTCCTCGATACGCGCTTTCTTCACATCGGGAAGGCTTGACAATTCGGAAACCAATTCCTTTACGGGGAAGTCCGATCTTATTTCCGTTGTGATCTTTAAGACCTTGCTGTCGCTCACCGCCGAGATAAGCTCGCTCTCCGTGCCGCACGCCACGAATTTTCCGTGATCTATGATAGCTATCCTGTCGCAGATAGCTTCCACTTCATTCATATAATGCGAGGTGTAAATTACAGTCGCGCCGCGCTCGCGCAGGGTCTTTATCGAACCGAGAATATGTTCGCGGGACTGAGCGTCGACGCCTACGGTCGGTTCGTCCATTATTATAAGCTTGGGGTGATGTGCTATTCCGCACGCGATGTTCAGGCGCCGTTTCATACCGCCCGACATCTTTTTCGGNTTCATTTTCGCGCGGTCGGAAAGCCCGACAAACTCCAGAGCCTCACGCGCCGCCGAGTTCAGCTCNTTTCCCCTTAGTCCATANAGTGACGCGAANAATTTCACGTTCTCCTCTGCATTCAGTAACGGATACAGCGCTATTTCCTGCGGCACCATTCCNATAACGCGCCGTACCTTTTCCNTGTCCTTGACNATATCCATTCCGTCTACNGTAACGCTGCCCTTGCTGAAATCGCACAGNGAGGTTATAACGTTCATTGTGGTGGATTTTCCCGCGCCGTTGGGNCCCAGAAGCCCGAATATCTCGTGTTCGCCGACNGAAAAACTCAGATCNTCCACNGCACAGAAGTCGCCGTAATTCTTTACAAGATTTTGTACTNTAAGAAACTCTTTCATTAGCTCTACCGCCTTTCCGAATATAAGTATAACACATTTGCGCGGCAATAACAAGTGACATCTGCGGATTTTTGATGTGACATTTGTCATCTCTTTTTTGANNNTTTTCTCGNCANGANANTCCNCANCTGNAAGNGCAGGNGTACATCCAAATTATTTCGCGAAAAAACNCCATGGCGCAAGGCTCAGTGGTGTTAAAGAAAATCAATCATAGTTACAAAAACCCTTGATTTTTAACTGAAAATATGTTAAAATTATATTTATAGATAAAACTTGCTGATTTTATGTAAGTTCCTAAATAATGCGCAGCACAGCCGAAATTGTAAAACACGCAAATCAAATGAGGAGAGCTTATGAAACCGACAATTCTGTTTTTTGATACCGAAATAAGCGAGGATGAAAAGATCAAGGATATCGGAGCCGTTTACGAAAACGGNANCGNTTTTCATTCCGCNTCNATAAACGAGTTTTCGGATTTTATTTCGGAAGCGGATTTTCTTTGCGGTCACAACATCATTCATCATGATCTTAAATATGTCTTGCCGAAATTGAACAACGCGCAGTTTAAGTACATTGACACGTTGTACCTTTCACCTTTGCTGTTCCCGGAAAGACCTTATCACGCGCTTTTAAAGGACGATAAGCTGCTCTCCGATGAGCTTAACAATCCGCTTAATGATTCNAAAAAAGCACAAACGCTGTTTTATGATGAGGTGAACGCGTTTCTCGAACTTGACGAATCCAAAAAGATGATCTATTTTGATCTGCTGGGTTCGCATGAAGAGTTTTCCGGATTTTTCGGTTATTTGGATCACTCNGGGAAATGCGATGATGTTTCGGNATTGATCCGCGAAACATTTAGCGGAAAGATCTGCAAAAATGCCGATATTGAAACGCTCGCCGAGCAGCGCCCCGTTGAGCTTGCTTACGCGCTTGCGCTTATCGGCACGGATGACTGCCATTCGGTTACTCCGCCTTGGATCATTCATAATTTCCCCAACGTCGAAAANGCAGTAAAGCTGCTTTGCGGCACACGTTGTAAAAACGGATGCGCTTATTGCGATTCNAAACTTGATATTCATAAAAAGCTNAATGAATTTTTCGGCTTTAACGAGTTCAGAACCTACAACGGCGAACCGCTCCAGGANAANGCNGCNCAAGCTGCNGTAAGCGGAANATCTNTGCTTGCNGTGTTCCCGACNGGCGGNGGAAAATCGGTNACGTTTCAGTTNCCNGCTNTGATTGCCGGTCAAACCGAGCGCGGGCTTACAGTGATCATCTCTCCGCTTCAGTCGCTGATGAANGATCAAGTNGANAACCTCNCCGAAAANGGTTTGGTGGACGCGGTCACGATAAACGGNCTGCTTTCNCCGATAGAGCGCACCGAAGCTATCGAGCGCGTCCAAAGCGGACTTGCTTCAATGCTCTATATCTCGCCCGAGCAGCTNCGTTCCCGTTCGATCGAACGGCTTCTGCTGTCTCGAAATGTCGTGCGCTTTGTGATCGATGAGGCACATTGCTTTTCNGCGTGGGGTCAGGATTTTCGTGTGGATTATTTGTATATCGGTGAATTTATCCGCGAGTATCAAGAGAAAAAGNCGCTTAATTACACGATNCCCGTGTCCTGCTTTACCGCAACGGCAAAACAAAAGGTCATAAGCGATATCCGCGATTATTTCAAGGAGAAATTAGGACTTGAATTAGAGCTTTTTGCCACNGACGCACAGCGNCGNAATTTGCNTTATACCGTNCTTTACAAAGCNNACGNCANGGAAAAATACNCNGNTTTGCGCGGACTTATNGCAAGNAAAAACTGCCCTGCGATAGTNTACGTTTCAAGAACNCGCANAACNCGGGAACTTGCGGAAACTNTGACNAANGACGGCTTTCCCGCNCTGCCTTATAACGGGAAAATGGATCCTTCCGAAAAAGTCGATAATCAAGAAAAGTTTATGAGCGGCGAAGTAAACACTATTGTAGCCACATCCGCTTTCGGAATGGGAGTCGATAAAAGCGATGTCGGCTTGGTGGTTCACTACGACATCTCGGATTCACTGGAAAACTATGTTCAGGAAGCGGGCAGAGCAGGGCGCGATCCCTCTCTTAATGCCGACTGCTATGTGCTGTTCAATGACGAGGATCTAAACAAGCATTTTCTTCTGTTAAACCAAACAAAGGTGAGTATCGGCGATATCCAGCAGGTTTGGTCTGCTATGAAGGAAATGATGAAAAACCGTCCCTCCGTGTGCAGTTCTCCGCTGGAGATCGCGCGAAAAGCGGGCTGGGACGAAACGGTGAGCGATGTGGAAACCCGTGTCAAGACCGCGATCGCGGCGCTTGAACAGGCAGGCTACGTCAAGCGCGGGCATAATGTACCGCATGTTTACGCAACCAGTATTATGGTGAAAAACCAAGAGGAAGCGAGAATAAAGATCGAAAAATCAAAGCTGTTTTCAGAAAAAGAAGCTGCCAATGCCGTCCGCATTATACATAGCTTGATCTCCGAAAGAAGCCGTTCAAAAGCCGGAAACGATGACGCCGAATCCCGTATAGATTATCTTGCCGATAATCTGGGAATAGAAAAACGCGATGTTATTAACTGTGTAAACTTAATGCGGCAAGCCGGGATCCTTGCCGATCATATGGATATGTCAGCGTATATTTACAGCGGCGACAGCGAAAACCGCGCTTTGAAAAATCTCAATCAGTTTATGAGATTGGAGAAATTCTTGCTCGATAAATTCACCGAGGAAGAAAAAGAATATAACCTCAAGAAATTGAATGAAGCCGCGCAGAACGCGGGAATAGCTTTTTCAAATATCAAGAGAATAAACACTATTCTGAATTTCCTGACAATAAAGGAGTATATCACAAGAGAACGCACAGGCGGCGACAATGTAATAATATGCACTAAAAGTGAATTGGATAATCTTAAGGAGCGGTTTTACAAGCGTTATAAAATTGCAGTGTTCGCCGTTGAAAAACTTTATTCCGAGGCACAAGATTCGCTCCAAACCGAGACCTCGAAAAATAAGGCATTAGTTCAATTTTCGATTGTGGGGATTCTAAATGATTTTTCTCAGCAGCCCGATCTGACTGTAGGGAAAATTTCTCTTTCCGATGTTGAGGACGCGCTTTTATATTTATCGGACATCAGTTCAATGATGCTTGAGGGCGGATTTTTCGTACTATATAACGGTTTGGAATTGAAGAGGCTTATTCTCGATAACAAAATACGTTATAAAAAAGAGGATTACAGTTCTCTTGACGATTACTATAAGCATAAAATACAGCAGATACATATAGTAGGCGAGTTCGCTAATTTAATGGTAAAGGACTATGAATCGGCATTGCGGTTTGTACAGGACTACTTCCAAATGGATTTCAAGAAATTCATTGCGAAATATTTCAAAGGCGAACGCGCCGCGGAAATTATGCGGAATATATCTCCCGAAAAATATCACCAAATTGTGGACGATCTGTCCAAAATGCAAAAGCAAATTATCAATGACACCGAATCAAAATATATCGTGGCAGCGGCAGGTCCCGGGAGCGGAAAAACACGCGTTTTGGTGCACAAATTAGCGTCGCTTATGATGCTGGAGGACGCGAAGCACGAACAGCTTTTGATGCTGACTTTTTCACGCGCGGCAGCGACCGAGTTTAAAAAGCGTCTTATTTCTCTGATCGGAAACGCAGCTAATTTTGTTGAAATAAAGACATTCCATTCATACTGCTTTGATCTGCTTGGAAAGATCGGTAGTCTTGACGGAGTAAAGGATGTAATTCCAAAAGCCGTGCAGATGATCGTTGACGGAGAGGTGGAGCAGGGAAGAATTACAAAAACCGTGCTTTTGATCGACGAGGCTCAGGATATGGACGCGCACGAATACGCGCTTGTACGCGCTCTTGTGAGCCGCAACACGGATATGCGCATTATCGCGGTAGGTGATGACGATCAGAATATTTATGAGTGGCGCGGTTCAAGCTCAAAATATATGCGTTCCTTTATCGATGAATTCGGCGCGAAAAAATACGAGCTCACTGAAAATTACCGCAGCAAACCAAATATTGTTGTGTTTGCCGGAGAGTTTGTTAAAACTATTTGCAACCGAATGAAAACAACTCCCATTTCAGCAGTAAACAGGGAAAACGGTATTGTTGAAATAACACACCACAAGAGTGCCTATCTTGAAGAGCCCATTGTAAACAAGATCGTCGAAACATATCACGGCGGCAAGGCGTGCGTTTTGACAGTTACCAATGAGGAAGCACTGCGCATTTGCACTCTGCTTAACAAACGCGGTATTCGCACACGACTGATCCAGTCGCTTCACGGATTCAGATTAAGCAATTTGGCGGAAATCAGGTTCTTTTTGAAGATGATAGACAGGAGACTTCAATCCGCCGTGATAAGCAATGAGATCTGGGAGGACGCAAAGCGCTCTCTTAACGAATATTTTAGAGAAAGTGAGTGCTTGGAAAATTGCAACAATCTGATTTCGGATTTTGAGGCAACTCATACATATTCAAAATACCGCACCGACCTGGAGGAATTTATAAATCAATCAAATTATGAGGATTTTTATACGGACGAATTGGACGCGGTTTACGTTTCAACAATTCACAAAGCAAAGGGCAGAGAGTTTGACAATGTTTATATGCTGCTGAATAACTTTACTCCCGACGGCGGTGCTGAGAGCCGCAAGCTGTATGTCGGTATGACAAGAGCAAAAAATGCGCTTTATATTCATTGCAGCAGCGGGATATTTGATAATTTCAACATTCCGGATATCCATAAAACGTATGATGAAAAAATTTATGCCGCTCCGAATGAAATTACTTTATCGCTTACTCTAAAAGACGTTGTATTAAGTTTCTTCAAAGATAAAAAGCCGATTATTTTTAAACTTCACAGCGGTATGCCGTTGGATTTTGACGGAATTTATCTGACTGCCATAATTGACAATAATAAACGTAAAGTTGCAAAGTTTTCACAAGGCTGCATCAAATCTATCGAAGAACTCATTTCAAAGGGATATTCGCCTTGCGGCGCGAAAGTGCGGTTTATTGTCGCATGGAAGGAAGATACCGATACGGAAGAGAGTGCGGTGGTGTTGGCAGATCTATATATGGAAAAAAGGTTTGAAAATTAATTTCTATAATACCTTAACTTATCCAATAATAAATAAGGGTAGGTTTTCCTTAAAGTTTACAGATAAATTACAGCCTTGACGGTTTGTGCTGTCAAGGCCTGTTTTATATCGAATATTGGCTGCTTTGGTTGTTGTGCCCATATCGGGGGGGGTACAGTCGTGCTGATCCGCTCGCAGAACCGCAAGAACCAAGTGTATGTAGTGTTGGGGTGCTGGGGTTCACCGTTCCACTTTACGAACAGGCGGTCGGTTTCTACCCACTTACTGCCGAGGTTTCTGCGCTCTTCGTCTTGTTCAGCTTTGAACGCTTTTAGCTAGTCCATAACTACAGGTGGGAATTTTAAGGAACGCTGGGATTTTTTGGTTTTCGTAGTATCCGTATACGTCCCCTTGTCGGCGGTGTAGTTTGATGTGCGGCGGACGTTGATAACACCG
>JAAVID010000008.1 GCA_014799395.1 Oscillospiraceae bacterium
TGTAATAACATCTTGTACGCGACAGGAACTCCTGTTAGCAACAGTATGGTCGAATTCTACGTTATGCAAAGATACCTCCGTCCCGATCTGCTCACTAAGGCGGGATTGCAGACATTTGACGATTGGGCATCAACATTCGGCGAAGTGGTATCGCAGCTTGAAATTAAGCCTGCCGGAAACGGATTTCAAAATAAGAACAGGTTCTCGAAATTCGTAAATATTCCCGAACTTATGCAGATATACAAAGAGTTTGCGGATATTCAAACTCCGGATATGATAAAACTTCCCGTGCCGAAATTAAAAACGGGAGAGCCTATTGTCGTAAGTTCAAAGCCCGATGATCGGCAGAAAGCATATATGAAAGAATTGGCGGCGCGTTCCGAGGCGATACACGGCGGCAACGTTGACCCTAGCGAAGATAATATGCTGAAAATCACTCACGAGGCTAGATTGTTGGGGCTTGATTCGCGTTGTATTTTTAAGGACGCGGAACCCGCACCGGACAGCAAGGTGATGAAACTTCTGGACAATCTGGAGCAGAACTACCGCGATACTATGGATCGGAAAGGAGTGCAGATAGTATTTTGTGATATTGCAATAAACGAGGACGCGGAGCATTTTTCGATTTACGAAGCCATTAAAAACGACCTTGTAAAGCGCGGTATTCCGCGTGATGAAATATGCTTTGCGGGCGACGCGAAAACGGACAAGGCTAGAGCGGAGATGTTCGAGCAGCTCCGCAAGGGCGAAAAGCGGTTTATTATCGCAAGTACCTCAAAACTCGGAACGGGCGCGAATATTCAAGATCGGATATGCGCTATCCACCACTTGGATATCCCATGGAAACCCTCGGATTTGACTCAGCAAGACGGTCGCGGAATACGTCAAGGCAACAGCTTTGACGAGGTAGGAATTTATCACTATCTGACCGAGGAAACATTCGACGCGTATATGATGGGCATTATCACGAATAAGGCGAAATTTATCAATCAGATAATGACCTCAAAAGACCCCGTGCGTGTTTCCGAGGACGTTGACGAGATGGTGCTTACATATTCGCAAATGCAGGCGATAGCAAGCGGAAATCCGATGATTAAAGAGAAAATTCAGCTTGACAACGATATTGCTATGCTGAAAACACTTGAAGCCGAACATAAAAAATCCGTGTTCAAAATGCAGGAGCTGGCGGAGCGCAGGCTGCCGCAGACGATTGACAATTACGCGGATTTGCTCCAAAAGGCGAGCGCCGATCTGAAAGCGTTCCAAGAGCAGCACCCGGATAACGCGGAATTTAAAATTGAGATCGGCGGCAAAACCGTTGACGAGAGAACCGACGCGGGTAAAGAAGTTGAAAATGCCATAATCAAGTGTTCGGCAAATGGAGAAACCGTTGCTATCGGAAAATATTTCGGATTTGGCGTAACTGTTGAGAAAAATCCCGCATACACCAATATGTTATGCAGCAGTACGCCGTGCGTTGCCGTACTTCACGGCAAGCTGAATTACACTTGCGAGGTATCGCTCGGTAATGATATTGGTAATGTTCGCCGAATTGAAAACCTTGCGGGAAATCAGATAAACCAGAAAATTCAGCAGCTTTCCGCGAGTCTTGACAAGGCAAAAAATGACCTTGAAGAAGCAAAGGCTAATATGGCGAAACCGTTTGAACGCGCGGAGGAATTGGCGAATATGCAGGCTCGGCTTGAATTTGTAAATGCCGAATTGAGCAAAACACAAGTCGATGATGAGCCTATAATCGTCGAGCCGTCCGAAGAATCCAAAGATGATGATCTCGACATTGCGGATAAAATAAATCCGCTGCCGAAAAATATTCCTCCGCAAAATGATGAACCGCCGCACAAATTCAGAAGATGAAAGGAGAATTTTTTATGAACTTGAAAAGCAGAGATGAGAGCCTTGAAACGCTCTCCAAAACTTTAAAATCCGAACAGCTCCGTGCTGTGATTACGCAGCCTTATACGGATACCGCGCTGTCCGTTATGTCGGAAATTCCCGCAATTGCCGATACGCGTTTTTCGGCGGCAGCGGTCAATAAGCTGTCGGAGGCTTATGCCAACGAAAAAATAAGCGGTGATGATCTGGAGCATATTTCAAGATTTGCGCCGCGCGATAACAGAAATGAGCCGTATATCGACGAATTCCTTAACAGTATTGACAAGGGAGTGTATCATACGACCGCCGCGAAGATTTTTGCGGCGGTGGGGTACGAGAACCATTCATATAATGAAGCATTGGATTTTGTGAAAAGCGGAGCGTTTTATCCGACCGATCACGCGGGGCTTTCCGTTACGGAAGATGTTTCGAGGGAACTCGATAAAATGTGCTATCCGCTCCGCGCTTGCGAGGGTTTTAATTACTGCTACGACATTGACAGCGCCGAACGCTTGGAGGGTGCATTGGAGCGCAGCGCGGCGATAACTGTTTCCGATAAAATGATTGCCGTCAAGGTAAACGAAGCTATGAAACGCGAGGATTGGCACGATCTTCGCGAGTACATCACTTCCGAAATGGGACAGTATATCGGAGATTTATCGGGGCAGATATTCGACGAAATTTGCGCCGACTTTGAGTGCGTAAAGCTGAGTGATGTTTTGTACGATAAAGTTAGAGCCGAATACGATAAATTTATTTCGGATATGCAAAAGGGAACGACAGCGGCGGCTATCGAATCCGCGTATGAAATTGTCTGGAAAGACAACATCACGCAGTACCTTGAAAACGAAAATCCGAATTTAACCAAAAATCAGTATGCCGCGCTTATATCCTCGAAAAACGCGCTGGACGAGATTTACGAGGAATGGTGTTCCAACGGCGAACTGCATAGCTATGATGATGTTGAGATCGCTATCGGGGATACCGCGAAAAAAAGGGAGTATTCTCTCGAACAGGAACAGAGGATGCGCGAACAGCCGCCTGTTATTCCCGAAGTAAAAGCGGAGGATATTCCCGCGCCGACCGAACCGAAACGCAGATCGAGATAAGGAGGGAGAAATATGGCTAGAAAGAAGAAATATTCCGCAGCAGAGAAAGCCGCTTTTGCCGAAAAGAAAAAATCCGAAATGGACGAGATGATTCAGCGTATCGACGAGGGTGTTAAGGCGGTTTTTGAGTCGGAACGCTATAAGGAATATCTTAAATTCGCGTCCAAATTTACCGACTATTCTGCGCGGAACACAATGCTTATAAATATGCAGCGCCCCGATGCAACGCTTGTTGCCGCGTTTGGAAAGTGGAAGGAACTCGGTCGGCATATCAACAAGGGCGAATCGGGAATAGCGATTTTTGCGCCCGCGCCGTATAAAACAAATCAGTTTGTCGAAACTCAAAGACCCGCTTTTGATGAACTCGGAAATCAGCTTTACAACGAGGACGGAACCGAAAAAATGGAAACGATAGAAACTCCGCTCACCGGAATGGCATTTAAGACCGTTTATGTTTTTGATGTATCGCAGACTGACGGCAAGGAACTTCCCGAACCCGTGAGTGAGCTGACGGGTGATGTTGATTCGGCGCGCAAAGAAGCTGTGTTCGCGGCGATAAGAAAATTAACGGGTATCGAGGTCGAATTTCAGGACATAAAAGGCGGCTCAAAAGGCTATTACAGTCCGACAGAGGACAAAATCGTTATAAAAACGGGAATGAGTGACGCGCAGACCTTGAAAACCGTTTTTCACGAAGCGGCTCACAAGCTGCTGCACGACCCGAAAAGCGAGATCGTTACCGCGAAATCTCCGCGTAACGAAAAGGAAGTACAAGCCGAATCGGTCGCGTTTATGGTGGCTGAAAAATTCGGCTTGGATACCTCGGAATACTCGTTCCCGTATATCGCGTCTTGGAGCGAGGGGAAACAGCTTGAACAGCTTAAAAACGCATTGCAGGAAATTCAATCAGCGGCGAAACAGATCTCAAACGCTATCGAATCGGAGCTGCTGAAAATGCAGAAACGGCATTTGTCGATAGATGAAAAAATCGCGGATACCGAGTTGAATAACGTTCAAAAAGCGGAATTTTTGATTGAGGACTGTGCGGATCGCGGTGTGGAATTTTCCGAGGAAGATACAAAAACTATTCTCGAATTTGCGGAGCAGCATGAGGATATTTCCGAAACGGTTCAGCTTATCGAGGATATGGAGGTCACGCAGCGGCAGCGCGATAATTACGGCTATGACTTCACTTATATGAAACCTATCGACAGCAAGGAAGCCGCGCTTGAAGCGTTTGACAAGGGCGAGGCGGTCTACTTGCTCTATCCCGACAATACCGAGGGAATGGCTTTGGAGCGTTCTGAAATTGAGAATTTCAGCGGCTACTTCGGAATTGAGAAAGAGCCAAAAACCACATTGAAACAGGATAGCGAATTAACGTCCGTTTCAAAATCTGTTGCTTTGGAAATGTGGGATAAAAATTCCGATGTATTTATAGACGGGATTCCCGCAGACAGCCGCGAGGATATTGTGAACGCTCCCGATACCGCCAAATTCGCGGTTTTGGAGTATCAGTTTTCGGCAGAATTGGATTTTGACAGAACGAATGGAGGTAACACTATGGCAGGAAATTACAATAACAACAATTACGGACAGCAGAATTACGGACAGTCCGCGCCGACAAACCCGAACGTTATCGGGAATACACCGTATAATCAGCTTGGCGGTAAGGGGCAGTTGCAGTTTTATACCGACTTGAAAAACCGTCACGCGGATAATATCGCTAATCAGCTTAACGCTGACGGGGTACGGTTCAGCGGCTTGCGTAAGGGCGAGGTCACGACGATCACTATCAACAAGGCAGATATTCCGCGCTATGAAGCGGCGGTCGAAAAGGTAAAACAGTCATATCGGCAGAACAGCGCACCGGATCGCAGCAATCCGCAGCAGAATTATCCGAACTCGGGGCAGAAGTCATATAATAATGCTCCGAATTATCCGAATTTCGGAAGTGCCGAGCAGCAGTCCGCGCCGACAAATCCGAACGTTATCGGCAACACACCGTATAATCAGCTTGGCGGCAAGGGACAGTTGCAGTTTTATACCGATCTCAAAAATCGTCACGCGGATAATATCGCCGCACAATTGAACGCTGACGGAGTGCGTTTCAGCGGCTTGCGTAAGGGCGAGGTCACTACAATCACGATAAACAAAGCGGATATTCCGAGATATGAAGCGGCGGTCGAAAAGGTCAAGCAGTCGTATCGGCAGAACAGCGCGCCGGATCGCGGCTATCAGCAGCAGAATGTACCGGAGCAGAATTATCAGCCGAATTTTCAGCAGCAGTCCGCGCCGAAAAATCCGAATGTTATCGGAAATACACCGTATAATCAGCTCGGCGGCAAAAATGAATTGGAGTTTTATACGAATTTGAAAAACCGTCATGCGGATAATGTTGCAAAGCAGCTTGACGAGGACGGTGTTCGGTTCAGCGGCTTGCGTAAAGGCACGGTCACTACGATCACGATCAACAAGGCGGACATTCCGCGCTACGAAGCGGCACTCGCCAAAGTAAAACAGATGTATGACAGGCAGAATAATCCGTCGGCGCAGGTTCCCGAAACGGTATTCAGAGAGCAGATGCCCAAACCCAAGCCGACAGAGCAGCCGCGCACCGATATTCCCGAAATGAGCAACGACGAGCCGGATAATTTTCGTTCTGTTCCTATCTGCACACAATCGCTTATGGAGGCAAAGCAGAGCGGAAATCTCGGCGCTTGGAAAGACAGCGTAGCCGCGTCGAAAGCGTGTATCAAGTTTATCGAAAATAATCTCGATACTGCTTATGAGGGGCGCGATCTGGAGGGATTTGTCAAGCAGCTTAATGACAAATTCGGAATTGACCGCTCTATGTACACTGTCGCGGCTACTGTTCAGTTGAAAGATCAGGACGGGCGGTTTACAAATGAGGTCAAGAGCAGAGCCGCACAATTCAGCTTTGACAGCGATAATATGCGCTTGAATTTCTTGACGGAACAGCACCCCGTTAAGATAAATCACCTTTATCAGCAGATGATGGAAATGGAACATGAGCTGCGGCTTAACCATTCCAAACCGGACGAAAAATTATCCGCGAATTTTGACGGAAAGCTGCTGTATTCTTCGGAGCGCGTCAAGCTAAATGACGATTTTCGCGGTATTCCCGAAACAAAATATTATAAATCCTCCGCGAATGAGTATTTTATTCCCGAAATAGGCTGGCTTGACAATGACGCGTATGAGCGTGAGAAAAACAATTCCGATCTTACGGGCAAGGAGTTTTACGCGAAAGTAACGCGCGTCAACGCTAACTGCATTGAC
>JAAVID010000009.1 GCA_014799395.1 Oscillospiraceae bacterium
ACCGAGGTCTACATAAACGACCCTATCGAGAGCGACGGCGAGGGCAACGCGCTTACTATCGCCGATATATTCAGCAGCGGCGTGAACGTCGAGAACGATGTCGAGCTGAAGATAAACTCCGAGAAGCTGTACAAATTCATAGCCGAGGAGCTCGACGACCGCGAGCGCGAGATAATCTGCAAGCGCTACGGCGTTACCGACAGCGACGACAGAGTATGCAAGCCGCTAACTCAGCGCGAGATTGCGAAGCAGCTCGGAATATCGCGGTCGTATATCTCCAGGATCGAGAAGCGCGCTGGAGAAGCTTAGGGCGAGGTTTGAGGAGTGACTGCTTATTGAATTATAGCATTTTTCGGTGGGGATGTCAAGTGTGAAAAAGTGTTGTTCCGCGTTTGGAACAGCACCTCTTTTATTGCAAATCTTCATCTTTAACAGGCGGAATATGCTGAATCATAGTTATGGGTAAGCACGCGATGAACTTCAACAATCAATGTACAGCAGAAACACAATTATACGACAATTTGAAACTATTATAAATTTTTTCGCACGGTTTTACAAAGAACCGTTTGGCGGCAATCGCGGTTTTATTAGGTTCAAAATGCGTTTATAAATTAAATTCACGGCATTTTTATCAAATTAGACAAAATACTTAAATTTTCACCTTTTGGGAAATTTAACCAATCCAAGCCGTTCGGATTTGTTGATAAATGCTAATTGATAAATTTTTTAAAGTCGTGTATAATATTCTTAACGGTTGATATGTAAACGTTTCAGGGGGAGTTCTAAAAACCGAAAACGTTTTCTCCACTGTTCAGCAAATAAATCAAATTTTAGGAGGTAATGCTATTATGAAGAAGAAAATTCTGGCATTCATTATGGCGGCGGCTACTTGCTTTTCGCTGACCGCCTGTAACACCGATCCCGCCGGCGCAGGCAATTCTAACGCGAGTAACCCCGACGCGGGAAATTCCAACGCGGGTGATTCCACTCCCGCTGGCGATGGCTCGGCTATCGACCTCGTAGTATGGGGTCCCGAGGAGGATCAGACATTCCTTACCGGACTTATCGAGGACTTTAAAAAGCAGTATCCCGATCAGACATTTAATATTCAGCTTGGCGTTGAGTCCGAGGCTACCGCTAAAGATACCGTACTGACCGACCCGTCGGCTGCTGCGGACGTTTACGCGTTCGCAAGCGATCAGCTCAACGCTCTGGTTGCGGCAAGCGCTCTCGCTAACCTCACCGATCTGAGCGACGCGTTCAAGGCTATCACGGGCAGCAGCATTGACGATATCATGGCTCAGAACATCGACGGCGCCGTTGCCGCTGCTACAAAGGACGGCAAGTACTACGCTCTTCCTCTCGGCGCGGGCAACAACTTCTTTATGTTCTATGACAAGTCCAAGATCACCGCGGACGATGTAAAGACATGGTCCAGTCTGCTTGAAGCAGCTTCCGCTGCGGGCAAGAAAGCGGGCATGGTATTCAGCTCCGGCTGGTACAACGGCGGATTCTTCCTCGGCGCGGGCTTTACCGCTTCCATGAACGACGACGGCACCACCAACATCGACTGGAACAAGACCTCTGCGGACGGCATTTCCGGTGTTGACGTTGTTGAGGGTATGATCACTATCGCAAGCAATCCCGCGTTTATGGCTATCGCGGATAACGACATCTCCAACCAGATCGCTTCCGGCGAGCTTTGCGCGGTCGTTACCGGTTCTTGGGATATGC
The DNA here is from genome assembly GCA_014799395.1 of Oscillospiraceae bacterium. Classification (GTDB taxonomy): domain Bacteria; phylum Bacillota; class Clostridia; order Oscillospirales; family Ruminococcaceae; genus CAG-115. The sequence goes on from JAAVID010000009.1 coordinate 1,735, forward strand.
TTACCTGCGAGACCGCGTGGGGCGCTGAGAACGTTGGCGTTGCCAAGCTCCCGACTTATTCCTGCGCGGGCAAAGAGGTTCAGCAGGGCTGCTACTCCGGCTTCAAGCTCATGGGCGTAAACGGCATGAGCAAGCAGGTAGGCTGGGCTGCCGTTCTCGCGGAGTTCCTCACCAACGAGAGCGCACAGATGAAGCGCTACGATGCTCGTCAGCTTGCTCCCACCAACATCAAGGCTTCCGAGTCAGACGCTGTTAAGGCAAACGAGATGCTCGCCGCTTCTATCGCTCAGGACGCTGCTTGCGGCGTGCTTCAGGACGTAGGCGACAAGTACTGGGATCCTACCGCTACTCTCGGCGAGCTTATCGCTCAGGGTCAGCTCAAGTCCGGCGATACCGCAGCTATCCAGGCAGCGCTCGATACTATGGTAGAGGGCGTTACCGCTCCCGTTGAGTAATGGGTATTTGTTAAGGACTTTTATCCGATATTTCGGATAAGCCTGTAAAAAATTCTTCAGGTAAACTTACAGGTTGTCGACGATCTGATTTTTCGGCAGCCTGTATTTTTATTCTGCAATCAATAACGAGGTGATGAAAATGGCAGCAGCCGGCAAAACATCGGCAAAGAAAGAAACTTTCCTCGGTTCGGTAGGCGGATTTTTCAAGAGCTTTTTTACTGCCGTCGCTAAGGGAGACTTCTTTGTCAAGCTCTCCTTGATCTGGATGGGCGCGGGATATATCCGCAGAAAGCAGTTTATCAGAACGCTTCTTATCACTGCGGTGGAAGCGGCGATAATTTTGTATTCGATATTTGTAGCTCCGCAGTATGTCACAAAGCTCGGCACGCTCGGAACCGTCAAAATGGAATCGGTGTTTAACATAAACACTATGAAATACGATTTGAACGACTATGACGATTCTTTCCAGATACTGCTGTTCTCCGTTATCAGTATCGCGATCTGGGTAGTGGCATTGTTCATCTGGATGAAGAACGTTATCGCGGTGTACGAGCTTCAGCAAAAGGCAAAGCGCGGCGAGCACATCAACTCTTTCGTTGACGACCTCAACGGAATGCTCAACGAGAAGTTCCACGTTACACTTCTCACTCTGCCGGTACTCGGTATCGTGATGTTCAGCGTTATCCCCATATTTGTACTGATACTTGTCGCGTTTACAAATTATGATCAGCAGCATATGGCTCCCGCGGAGCTTTTCACCTGGACGGGTCTTTCCAACTTTATAAACCTGTTCGGCGGCGGCGGGCTTTCCATTACGTTCGGATACTCGTTTACGAGAGTGCTTATCTGGACGCTCATCTGGTCGCTGTTCGCGACGACCACGACATTCTTCGGCGGAGTGCTCCTGTCGCTGTTCCTCAGAAACAAGCGCACGAAGCTTCCCAAGCTCTGGCGCTCGCTGTTCGTGGTTACTATCGCGGTTCCGCAGTTTGTAACGCTGCTGCTTGTCCGCAACTTCTTCGCGAACAACGGTATCGCCAACACAATGCTCAAGAGTATGGGAGTTACGCAGGTGCTCCAGGATATTGGCTGGATCACCTCGGATTATATCCCGTTCCTGTCGTCTCCGGGCTGGGCGCACGTAATGATAATCCTTATCAACATCTGGATAGGCGTTCCGTATCAGATGATGGTAATGACGGGCGTTCTTTCCAACCTCCCCGAGGAGCAGATAGAGAGCGCCTCGATCGACGGAGCGACCAAGTTCCAGATATTCAGACATATCACAATGCCGTATATCCTGTTTGTTACCGGTCCGACTCTCGTAACGGATTTTGTCAGAAACATAAATAACTTCAACGTTATTTATCTGCTTACCCAGGACGTTTACACCACCACGAACCAGGCTCTCGCGAACAGCCAGGCAAAGGAAGTCGACCTGCTTGTAACGTGGCTGTTCCGACTAACGCAGGAATACTACAACTACAAGATGGCTTCGGTAATAGGTATATGCGTATTCGTTCTGTGTTCGGTAATTACGCTCGTGGCGTTCGGACTGATGACGCGCGGTGATAAGGAAGGAGTGTACAACTGATGAGCAAAAAGCGTATCATATTAGACATACTTCGGCACGTTGTGCTCGTGCTCCTGGTCGCGTTCTGGCTTATCCCGATCGTGTGGCTGGTTGCCACGTCGTTCAGCGCGTATCCCGGGCGCAACACCTCGCACTTCTTCCCCGAGGAATGGACGTTCAACAACTATATCGCGCTTTTCGGTTCGGATACCGTCGCCAACTTCAAGGCTTGGTTTATGAACACCTTTAAGATCGCGGTAGTATGCTGTATAGTTTCCACGCTGTTCACCATTATGGTAGCGTACGCGACTTCTTTCTTCCAGTTTAAGGCGCGCAAGCCGATGATGAATGTAGCGGTTATTCTGAACCTGTTCCCGGGCGTACTGTCGATGATCTCGGTATACTTCATTCTGAAAGCGCTGAATCTCACCAACACGCATCTGGGTCTTACGCTGGTATACTGCGCTTCTTCGGGATTGGGCTTCCTTATCGCGAAAGGCTTCTTCGACACCGTGCCGAGGTCGCTGTGCGAGGCGGCTAAGCTGGACGGAGCAAGCCAGGCGAGGACGTTCTTCACGATAATTATGCCGTTGTCCAAGCCTATTATCGTATACACGATAATCAGCTCGTTCCTGATGCCGTGGACGGACTTCGTATTCGCGAAGATGATCCTCAACTCGGGTATTTCGGATATGTGGACGGTCGCTATCGGACTGTACAATATGCTTGAAAGAAGCCTTATCAACTCGTACTTTTCGATATTCTGCGCGGGCGGCGTTGTTGTATCTATACCGATCTCGATACTGTTCGTTATTATGCAGAAGTTCTATGTTGACGGAATCACCGGCGGTGCGGTCAAGGGTTAATGTCAAATTCAATTTGACGATCGATAATTCGCTGCTTCTCTGTTCCCGTGTGAGCGGAGAAGCAGTTTGCTGTATTGGAGGATAAAATTATGGCTGCTCCGCGTCGTATACCTATCACTATACCCGTGTGCTCGGCGAACTTTATGAAAATGCTCGGAACGGCACTGCTGACGCTGTATTTTTTCGCGCAGTCGGTCATTCAGAACGGCGTTCTCGGCGTTCCTGACAGAACCGCTCAGGAGGTCAACGAGCTTGCCGCGGCGAATGAAGACTTTTTTATGATGACCGGCGCGGCTTCGGTGCTTATGCTGATAGGGGCGGTCGCTGTGCCGATATTCTCTTATCTGCTCGTCATCGGACTGGAAAAGACCTCGAATATCAAGCGGTATATCCTTATGATATTGGCGGCTGCCGTTCTGACCGAGATACCATACGACTGGGCGGTCTCGGGAGATCCGTTCAACTTCGGCGAACAGTGCTTCCTGTGGACGATACTCATCTCGCTGGTAATGCTCACGCTTATGAAAACGTTCAGCGGAAAAAGCGCGGCGGCGGTCATAATCAACATAATGCTGATATTCGGCGGCTGTATCTGGGCGATATTTTTCAAGTGCAAGTTCGGCGCGGGGTTTGTGCTTATGACGGCGGTGCTGTATCTGCTGCGCGAGAAAAAGGGCGTTAGTATTTTTATCGGGGTCATCATCTCGCTGATATACATTTCCGCGCCGCTCGGGTTTATTCCCGTCGCGTTGTACAGCGGCGAGCGGCGGAATCTCGATAAAAAAGCGAGCAAGTACGGATATTATATATGCTGTCCCGTGATAGCGCTCGCGTTTGCTTTACTGACAAATCTCGCCGTTACCGGAATAGCGTAGCTGCCCGAAAGGGGGATAATTATGGACAATATGAACGTCAACGAAAAAGAATTTGAAATAATCAAGCTGCTCGGAAAGGGCAAGGGTGGATATTCCTATCTTGCAAGCGACGGAACGCGGAAATACGTTCTCAAACAGATACACCACGAGCCGTGCGATTATTATCAATTCGGCAACAAGATCGAAGCGGAAATAAACGATTACAAACGGCTGAAAGCGATCGGGATAAAGATCCCCGAGCTTATCGACGTTGACATAAAAGCCGAACGCATTCTGAAAGAGTTCATAGACGGAGACACCGTATACGAGCTTATCTTACGGGATAAAATGCTGTCCGTCTACACCGATCAGCTCCGCGAAATGTGCCGGCTGCTGTACGCCGCCCATACGAATATAGATTATTTCCCGACAAATTTTGTCGTGCAGAACGGCGAAATTTACTACATCGACTACGAGTGCAACGAATATATGGACGAGTGGAATTTTGAAAACTGGGGTATCAAATACTGGTCGAAACCCCCCGAGTTTCTGCAATACGTACAAGAACATTCGTAATAAAAAAACAGCGCCGGACATTTCTGCCGACGCTGTTTTTCTATATTGTGGAATAAACCTATCAGCTCTCGGTAAGCGAGAAATCGTCCCACGCGCCCCACGCCTTGGCTTGCGCGTCGACTTTAACTCCGATAACGACCTCCGCGCCCTCGGGTATCTCGACGCCGTTGATCACGGGATTGTCCCAGTTCTGCCACGAGGAAACCTTGCTCGGAGCGGTGAGCGTGCTGCCGTTCACCGTGATGTAGAGCTCGAATACCGATTTTGAACCTGCGTCGCCGCCCTGGAGATACGCGCCGAGGTCGTATGTTCCGGCGGGGATACCGGTTATCGTCTGCTCGGCTGTGAACTGAACGGGCTTGTCGTCCCAGAATTTAAGGCTGAACAGTCCGCTGCGCTTGTTGTTGTCCTGTTCGCGGGCTACGCCGTTGCCGTTGATAGCCCAGACGGACATATCCAGATCCTCGAAGCCGGGGTTCTTGATGTAGTTTATTTTCTTGATCTCAAGCGCGCATTTAACGGGGTAGTCCGTGCCGTCGAAAGCCGCCTTGCCGTCTATCTCGTAAATATTGGCTTCGTCCGTATTTACCGCCGCGGACTGCTCGGAATTCCATACAACGGGTATATCCGAGTACGCGCCGCTGTTCATAAGCGCGGGAACGGTCTCCGGAAGTGAGAGCGGCTGACCTATACCGCTTTCGTGGCTGATATTGTCCACTCTGACGGTCTCGAGCTTCGCGGTCGTTCCGCCGAAAACGTACTTGAAAATTCTCAGCGACTCAAGAGGAGCACCGTTGAAATCAAACATCGCCTGATTATCCCAAGCCGAGCCGCCGAAATAAACGCCCGCGTCGCTGGGGTCGTAGGTCTTTGCCGCGGAGGAAGCCCAGCCGCTGCCGTATGTCTCCCAGGCAGTCCTGTTGCGTTCAAGAACTTCGGCGGCGTTCGCGGCGTTTGGGTCGTAGACCTCGACGGGGATCCACGCAGGCTCCCAGTAGAACACTCCGCTGCCGTCCGCGTTCTTTACGGACTGCATAATGTCGCGGACTTCGTTCGCCTGTCCTTGTACCGAAATATCGTAATCGAGCGCGATACCCGTGGATTCGGTGCTTACGGAGTTCGCGTTGCCGTCGCCGTCGTTATCGGTGTAAATATAAGACGTTTCGGCGACGATGACCTCTTTTCCGGTAAGCTCTTTAAGCTCCTTGAGACGCTCCGTGAGCTTCGCCGCCGTTCCGTGCCAGAACGTGTAAAAGGACACCGCAAACACGTCGTAGTCGATATTCGCGGCGTTCAGCGCGTTGGCTTTCTCGATAACTCCGTTCTCAAGAGCGTTGGTGTAGTGGAGCACGATCTTGATTTCCCGGCTCGTCTCCGAGGAAATCTCGCGCACCGCCGCGCTGCCCTGCGCGATAAGCTCGTTTATGCGCGTGAGGTCGGTCTCGCCCGCCATTCCGTTGTTTATCTCGTTGCCGACCTGAACCATCGTAACGTTTACGCCCTCGTCAAAAAGGGTTTTCAGGCTCGACTTGGTGTAATCGAAGAGCGCCTGCTTTTTGTTGTCGAACGTGTAGTGCGCCCATTCTTTAGGCGCTTTTTGCTTGGAGGGATCAGCCCAGAAATCGGAGTAGTGGAAGTCTATCATAACGGGAAGCCCCGCTTCCGTCGCGAGCTTTCCTATCCTGACCGCCGTTTCCAAGTCGTTGTGACCGCCGCCGTAGGTATTGCCGTCTATGTCTTTGGGGTCGTTCCAGACGCGAATTCGTATGCAGTTTACGCCGCTCTCAGCGAGCAGCTTGAAGAACCCCGCGTCGTCGAGCGTATTGCCGTCGAAATCCTTGTAAACAACGCCGCTTTCTTTCTGCGAAAGATAAGTCGAAACGTCCGCGCCGCGAATGAAGCTGTCGGTAAGCCCTGCGATAGGCTCGACATAAAGCTCCGACTCCGCCGCCGCGCTGCCCTCGAACTTGTAGGAAACGGCTTCAACGTTGTTGTTTACCGGGTCGTTGTTTTCGGTGCTGTCCGAGGAAGAATTGCCTGAGCAGCCGCTCAGCAGTACCGCCGCCATTAACGCGGAGACCGTTATCTTGATTTTTCGGTTGAACATAATGCGCTCTCCTTTATATGTGATTTTAATTCAAAGCTCTCTGCGGATATATTCGCGCGGGGAAACTCCCTCGCTGCGCTTGAACACCGCGCTGAAATAGCCCGCGTCCGTGTAGCCGACTTCAAGAGCTATCTCCTTGATAGTTTTCTCGCCCTCGCGGAGATACACTTTCGCTTGTTGGATTCGTCGGCGGGTTATATATTCGAGCGGTCTTATCCCGAGCCGCTTGCGGAACAGCCTGCAAAGATACTGCGGCGTTACCTGTATCAGACCGCAGAGCGTTTCAAGGTCTATGACCTCGCTGTAATGCGTGTCGATATAGCTCAGCACGGGCGTGAGAGAGGCGCTCTCGGAAGCGAAGCGGCTCTCCGCGCCGATTATCTGTCGGTTGAACTCGATTATGTACTCGTACAAGATAGCCGAAGCGGTATAGCCGCCGTAGAATTTATCCGACTTTAAGGTGTTGATCATTCTCTGAAAAATGCTCCGCATTATCCCGAGATCAACAGGGAACACGCCCGCTTCCGTAAGCCCGAACTGCCGCAGAAGTATCTCGGCGGAGTACCCGGTAAAGCTCACGTAATGCGTGCGCCATACGCTGTCGGTCCGGAAATAGCTGTGCGGAGTTCCCGCCGGGAGAAAGTACGCCGTGCCCGCCGTTATCTGGCGCTCCATTCCCTCGGTCTGAAGAATGCCCGAGCCCTCGCTGCACAGAATTATCTGCGGATTTTGATAGCCCTCCGGACGGCTGATCTCCGGCTGTGGGTCTGCCTCGCCGATACAGGTTATGTAAAACGGCAGATTTTTTTCGCGTTCTATTATCGGGAAGAAAAAATTTTCCATATTTTTATTCTCCTTATTGTTTTGATTATAACAAGAAAAAATAAAATTGTCAAGTGGTTAATATTTTCGCGGAAAGTTCAAATATATCGTATCTCGCGCGGAATAACCGCGATTATAGGCTTTCGGCGCGGTTTAAAATATTCTCGATCGGTTAATTTATTATTATTGACTTTTCAAATAAAAAAAACTATAATTTAGTTATAATATAATAAAGGATCGGGGATCATTTAAGCCCGTTCTTAACGTAGGGAGAACAGGATATGAGCACTGACAGACTTTTTTGCGGCGGCTGGGAATTTTCAAAGAACCCCATCGACACCGAATACAAGGACGCGGCGGACTGGAAGCCCGTTGACATTCCGCATGACTGGCTGATATATCAGGTCAAGGATCTGTACGAAACGTCGACCGGCTGGTACCGCCGTAAATTGAACTACTCAAAAAAGGACGGAATGCGTGCCGCTCTCCGTTTTGAGGGCGTGTATATGGACAGCCGCGTTTACGTAAACGGCGGGCTTGCCGGCGAGTGGAAATACGGCTATTCGACCTTTGAGTTCGACATAACCGATCATCTGAAGGACGGCGAAAATCTTATTACCGTTCGCGTGGACTACCGCGCGCCTAATTCGCGCTGGTACTCCGGAGCGGGAATTTACCGCCGCGTCTGGTTCAAGGAATATCCCGAAAGTCATCTCGCGAGCGACGGAATTTATATCTCAGCCGATATTTCGGGAAACGTGCGCGTTTCCGCCGAAGCGGTGCGCCCCGATAATACCACGGTCGACGGACTGCGCGTCCGCTGCTCGGTGTTCGACGGAGAACGCAAGCTCGCCGAACTCGAAAACAACTGCACCGCCGCCGATATAACCGCGATACCCGAGCCTGTCCGCCGCAGCGGGTGCAAGTATTCCGTCAACAACTTTGACTTTAAAATTTCCGAGCCCGTACTCTGGGATATTGACGATCCGCACCTGTACAGATGCGAGGTCGAGCTTATAAAAAACGGCGAGGTCATCGATCGCGACGAGAGCAGGTTCGGCTTCAGAAAGATAGAGTTTACCCCCGATCACGGCTTCTTCCTTAACGGCAGACACGTCAAGATACACGGCTGCTGTCAGCACCACGATCTCGGAGCGCTCGGCGCGGCGGTCAACAAAAACGCTATACGCCGTCAGCTCGAAAAGCTGCGCGTTATCGGGATAAACGCGATACGCACCACGCATAATATGCCCGCCGTTGAGCTTATGGAGCTTGCCGACGAAATGGGATTTCTCATTATGGCGGAGGGCTTTGATATGTGGGAGCGCCACAAGACCGAGAATGATTACGCGGGCTTCTTCTCCGAGTGGATAGACCGCGACGTCGCATCCTGGATACGCCGCGACCGCAATCACCCGAGCATTATCGGCTGGAGCCTGGGCAACGAAATTTACGATACTCACGCGGACGAGCGCGGTCAGGAGATAATCTCGATGTTCGTCAACAGAGTTCGTCAGCACGATCACCGCTCCAACGCGTACATAACTCACGGCTCGAATTATATGCAGTGGGAGAACGCGCAGAAGTGCACCGATATTCTCAAGCTCGCGGGGTACAACTACGCCGAGCGGCTTTACGACGAGCACCACGAAAAGCACCCCGACTGGATAATTTACGGTTCGGAGACCTCGTCCGTATTGCAGAGCCGCGGGATCTATCATTTCCCGCTCTCGGAGCAGATACTCACCGACGACGACGAGCAGTGCTCGGCGCTCGGAAACACTACCGTTCTCTGGGGCGCAAGGAGCGTTGAGGACTGCATAATCCCCGACCGCGACAGAGAATACTGCGCTGGTCAGTTCATCTGGACGGGCTGGGATTACATCGGCGAGCCCACTCCCTACGACACCAAAAACTGCTACTTCGGGCAGATAGACACGGCGGGATTTTACAAGGACAGCGCGTACATTTTCCGCAGCGCGTGGACGGATTTCGAGGACGCGCCGTTCGTGCACGTTTATCCGTACTGGGATTTTTCGGAGGGTCAGCTTATCGACGTTCGCGTCGCGACCAATGCGCCGCTTGTGAAGCTCTTCCTCAACGGGGAGCAGGTCGCCGAGAAGAAGCTCGACCACAAACACGGAAAAGAGCTTACGCTCGATACGGCGCTGAACTACGTTCCCGGAGAGCTTACCGCGATAGCGTACGACGAAAACGGAGTTGAGAAAGCCCGCGATTCGGTAAGATCGTTCGGAGACGCGGCGAAGCTCGTGCTTACCGCCGAGAATTCCGTATTCAGGGCGAACGGCACCGATCTTATGTTTATCGACATTGACGCGTACGACAAGGACGGCGTTTTCGTCGCAAACGCGAACAACCGCGTTACCGTAAGCGTTGAGGGCGCGGGACGGCTTGTCGGTCTCGACAACGGCGATTCCACGGACTATGACGAATACAAGGGCATATCGCGCAGACTGTTTTCGGGCAGACTGCTGGCGATTATCGCGGCGACGGACAAGAGCGGCGAGGTCACGGTAAAGGTAAGCTCCAAGGGGCTTCCCGACGCGGAGATCAAGTTCAGCGCCGAGCCCGCGGAGCTTCCGGAGGGGATCTCGTTCCTCGACCGCAGCGTACCGGTCGATTGTTCGGCGGGCGCGGAGGATGTTCCCGTGCGCAGGATAGACCTTTCTGCCGAGAGCAGGGTATTCACTCCCGAGCGCCGCGAGATAACGGTAAACGTCAGAGCGCTCCCCAAGAACGCTTCGTATAAGGACGACATCGAGTTTCGCATTACCAACGTGCAGGGCATTGCGACAAAGCTCGGAGAGATCGTTTCCTCCGAAAGCGGACGGGTCACGGTAAAATGCAATGGCGACGGCGAATTTTATCTCCGCGCGCTGTGCAAAAACGGCACGGATAAGTACCACGTCATCTCCGTTGTGAAATTCAGCGGAGAGGGTCTTGGCGCGGCGTTCCTCGACCCGTATGAGCTGATAATGGGCGGATTGTTTACCGTCGGGATCGGCGCGGTAAGTCAGGGTATCGAAAAGGGCGCGGGCTTTAAGGGCAGCGGCGCGTTCGGCTTTGAGAACGTGGACTTCGGCGACATCGGCAGCGATACCGTAACCTTGCCGATCCTCGCGGACACCGACAAGCCCGTGGGCGTACGCTTCTACGACGGAATTCCGGGCAAGGGCGGAGAGCTTCTCGGCGAATTCAAATATCAAAAGCCGCCCGTGTGGATGGTCTATACGCCCGAAACGTTCAAGCTGGACCGCGTTCTGCGCGGCGTGCACACGTTCGTTATCGAATCGGACGACAGGTACGACGTTCAGGGTTTTGTATTCGAGAGAATGCGCAAGGAGCGCGCGGAGCTGTGCGCGGCAAACGCGGTGAGCATATTCGGCGATAAGTTCACCAAAAACGCGGAGGACGTTACGGGAATCGGAAACAATGTTGTATTGTCGTTCGGCGAGTTCGACTTTGACGAGCTGCCGCCGAAAAAGATAGTCATTACGGGAAGATCAACGCTTCCTGTGAACAGTATCCACATCATATTCGGCGCGGAGAACGGCAACACGGAAACGCGCGTTCTCGCGGAGTTCGCTGGCGCGGAAAATTACACCGAGCGCGAGTTCGCGATAGATGGCATAAGCGGAAAGCGCGGCGTTTCGTTTACGTTCCTGCCGGGCAGCGACTTTGATTTCAAGTCGTTCAGATTTGAGTGACATATTTAAGGGAGGAGAGCATCGTGAAAATTTCGGAGGCCGAACGGAAAATATCGGACGGCGGCTATGACCGGGCTTTTGAAAAGCTGTACGGCGCAAAGGCGGTCGAAGCTCAGAGAGCGCGTTATCTTAAAGCAGTGGAGGAATTCAAAAAGCTGTACCCGAGCCGCGAAGAAGTTGAAATATTCTCCGCGCCCGGCAGAAGCGAGGTGGGCGGCAACCATACCGATCATCAGCACGGCTGCGTGCTTGCGGCGGCGGTAGACCTGGACGTTATCTCGGTAACGGCTTTTCACGAGGAGGGCGTTATCCGTCTTAAATCGGAGGGTCACGACGCGGACACGGTCGAGCTTGACAGCCTTGCGGTAAAAAGCGAGGAATACGGAACCTCGGAAGCGATTATCCGCGGAGTGGCGGCAAAATTCGCCGAAATGGGCGCGAAGACAGGCGGCTTTGACGCGTACACCACATCAAACGTGCTAAGCGGCAGCGGACTTTCCTCCTCGGCGGCGTTCGAGAACCTTGTCGGGACGATGATCGACATACACTGCAACGGCGGCAAAGCGGGCGCGGTGGAGATCGCAAAGATCGGTCAGTACGCGGAGAACGTGTATTTCGGCAAGAAAAGCGGACTGATGGATCAGATGGTAAGCTCGGTCGGCGGATTTGTTTTTATCGACTTTGCGGATACCGACGACCCCGTTATCAAAAAGGTTGACTGCGATTTTGAGAAAGCGGGATACCGCCTTTGCATTACCGATACAAAGGGCAGCCACGCCGATCTGATCGACGACTACTCCGCGGTTCCGACCGAGATGAATTCCGTCGCGGCGTATTTCGGGAAGCGGTATCTGCGCGAGGTTGACGAGAACGAGTTCGTTTCTGCGATACCCGAACTTAGAAAAAAGCTCTCGGACAGAGCGGTGCTCCGCGCGGCGCATTTCTTTAACGACAACCAAAACGCGCAAGACGAAGCCGCCGCGCTGGAAAAGGGCGACCTCGGAAAGTTCCTGGAGCTTGTGAAAAAGTCGGGCGATTCGTCCTACAAGCTGCTCCAGAACATTTATTCGGCGCGCAAACCCGAGGAGCAGGGGCTTGCGGTCGGACTGTGGGCGGCGGAGCGCGTGCTTAACGGGCGCGGAGCGGCGCGCGTTCACGGCGGCGGATTTGCGGGAACTATCCAGGCGTTCGTTCCAGTTGATATTGTGGAAGAATTCCGCGCGGAAATGGACAGGATATTCGGCGGCGGAAGCTGTCTGACGCTCGGAGTAAGACCCGTCGGCGGAGTCCGTCTTGACGACATTTGACAGTAACAAATGAGCTGTGATTATGATCTACGAAAATATCGGGCGGCTTATTGATTACGCGCTCAAAAACTCGCTTATCGAGAGCGCGGACGTTTATGTTGTCCGCAATATGTTTATGGAAGCGTTCGGGCTTACCGACTGGCAGGACGTTCCCGCGGAATATTCTGGAGAACCCGTTGACGAGGTGCTTGATCCGCTTATCGAATACGCGGTTGAGCAGGGGATAATTGCCGATACGTCCAACTCGCGCGACCTGTTCGATACAAAGCTGATGGGAATTTTAACGCCGATGCCGCGCGAGGTCAATAAGCATTTTATGAAGCTTTTCGACAAATCGGCGGAATCCGCGACCGACTGGTATTATGAGTTCAGCAAACAGCTGAACTATGTCCGCGCGGGGAGAATGGCGCGCGATCTCCGCTGGAAGTATTCCTCCGAATACGGAGAGCTTGATATAACCATTAACCGTTCCAAGCCCGAAAAAGACCCGCGCGATATTGCGGCGGCGGGAGCGGCGAAGTCGGCGGACTATCCCAAATGTATGCTCTGTCCCGAAAACGCAGGATTTATCGGAAATCTGAGCCGTCCCGCGCGGCAAAATCTCCGTCCCGTTTCAATGAGCGTTCACGGCGAGCCCTGGCAGTTCCAGTATTCGCCCTACGGCTATTACAACGAGCACTGCATTGTGTTCAACGAGCGGCATACCGCGATGAAGATTGATGACACGGTGTTTGAGAAACTGTTTGATATTATCGATCTTCTGCCGCATTATTTTGTCGGTTCTAACGCCGATCTGCCGATAGTCGGAGGTTCGATTTTAAGTCACGAGCATTTTCAGGGAGGACGGTATACTTTCGCAATGGAAAAAGCTCCGATCGAAAAGAGCTTCACTCTGCCGCAGTTCCCGAACGTGGAGGCGGGTATCGTCAAGTGGCCTATGTCCGTGATCAGGCTAAGTTCCGAGAACCGCAAAACGCTTGCCTCGGCTTGCTCGTACATATTGAAAAAGTGGCGCGGATATTCCGACGAAAGCGCGGATATTTTCGCGGAGACCAACGGCGAGCCGCACAACACGATAACGCCTATCGCCAGAACGAACGGCAGCCGTTACGAATGCGACCTCGTTCTCCGCAACAACCGAACCACCGAGGAACGTCCGCTCGGACTGTTCCACCCGCGCCCCGAATTGTTCCACATCAAAAAGGAGAACATCGGGCTTATCGAGGTAATGGGTTTGGCGGTGCTTCCTCAGCGGCTTGCCGAGGAGCTCGGCGCGGTGGAGGATATGCTGCTCGGGCTCGGCGAGAGCGCTCTCACCGCACCTCACGAAAAGTGGGCGAACGAGGTAAAGGATCGTCACCCCGAAATGAATTCCAAAAACGCGGCGGAAATAATCCGCGCGGAGGTAGGCGCGGTATTTGAGCAGGTTCTGCTCGACGCGGGCGTGTTCAAGCGCGATGAAAAGGGCGCGGAGGCTTTCGCGAAGTTTATCGCCGAGTTAAAGAATAATTAAAGCTTATATAAAAATGATCGCTGTTTCATCGCTGCGGTCATTTTTAATTGTTAAGCAATACTGTTGCTGGTTAGATCAGTTCTTCTTGAATATGTTATACTTCCATTTCCATAAGAAGAATTATGCAGATAATATAAAAAACACTATAAAATAATTATTTGAAATTCAACATTAAACTAAAATAAACCTAAGCCGCAGTGGAGGAGTTTGTGAAAGCGTATGGGAAGTAATCGGATATGCAAAAAGGAGCTTGATATGTTCAAGCTCCTGTTCTTATCCGTAATTACTGCATACGCTGGCAGTGCTCCTTGTAGGTCGCCTCGTCAAGTCCCGTATACTTCAGCGCTTTTTCAAGCGGAAGCCCGTCCTTTAGCATATTTTTAATGGACTCGAGCTTGCCTTCAATTTTACCTTCGAGCTTACCCTCAAGTCTGCGGCTATTAGCATATTCTTCAACAGCCTTACACATACTATCAACCCCCTCGTTCGCGATTTTATGGTTCTTTACCGCCTGCGACAATGCTCCGAACCCGTTATTCTCCGCATTGCTGTTCGCCATATATTGCAGCAGCTTGGAAATATCGGTGCCGTCGTCAACGGCGTAAAGTACAGACGGTGAATTCCGTCGTCGCATTTGGTGTCTGTTCCGTCTATGTACAGCGACAAGCTGTAATTGTTCCTGCCGAGCTTGAACGTGTCGAACTCCGAGATGAAGATCATATACAGCTCCGGCAGTTTGCTGTAATTGACGCTCTTTTCCAGATACGTCCAGTCGACCGCGGTCTGATTGTATCTCATTCGGCGTTCGTGATTGCCCTCGTCCTCTTTCTGGACTTCGACATTGTACAGGTTATGCTCGCTGTCCTCGACAAGCGCGTCCAATACCACCGAGTGGCTTTCAATGTTCCTTATCGAATATTGGGTCTTATGCTCGATAACGCTTACGGTTTTGTTCATCAGTGCCGAGAGCAGATACTCGCAAGCCTCTTTATTCCGCATAACCACGGAGAAGAATGTATCGTCCATCAAATTGAACTGCGACACTAAAGCTCTTTTCTGCTCGTATGTTCCGATCAAGTCCTCGTGCCTGATTACCAATACATCATCCCCTTTATTGTATTATATCACGGTCGGGAGGTTTTGTCAAGACGTAATTGAGTGCCCGACTTCATTTTCCAACAAGCCTTGTCGAGCGGGAAAATTTCCATATAAATGTACTGTGCAGTCGTGATAAATCAGNCGCGCCCGTCCGATAGCCTGTTCTAAATCCGAACCGATCATGTATTGCTGAATATTACGCAGTTCACTATCAGCGTATGTCATCATGCTGAATTCAAAACCGTTAAGTTGTGTTGTTCTTGTTGTAAGCATATCGGAATTATCCATTCCCAACGCCCTTGCGAATAGCCCATACACATAAAACGGACGGTGATTCAGTCCTATAATCACTAGGTCTCTGCCCTCAAAATCATTGGTTCCGACGGCTTGTCCGTAGTGCGTTCGCGGATATTTTCCGTATATATATTTACAGTATTCCTTGAAAGTAATATAAACGCAGTCGCCGTGCTTAGCAACAATATCCGTGATTGTTTTTTCGGCATTATGAACCGATAAGTATGCTCTGCTGAAAGATTTACCACTGTGCATTATAACTTTACCCTTGTACCTGATCTGCCCCAAATCGCAGAAGTTCACAGGGGCGTTAAAAGCTTTACANCAGATAATTTCATTAGCGGTCGCAGACATAATAATGATTTTTCCGAAATGCTCCAAACGATTTATAACAGTAAAGCGAATGCTGTGGTCAGTGGCACAGTAATAGAAATTTTCGCTTTCGGTAAGACCCCAGATNTTTTGNGCAAANGTANTATNNCGCAGTTTGNACATNNNGCNATAAATTCNGNTTTATANTCGGNAGGAAANCGCAGTTCTCCAAGATGAAAATAGTGGGAATCGCCCGAAATATGCTCCTTTACCCTGTTCAATTTATTCTTAAAAATCTCATCCTCGACCGCATTGTACAGCTTGTAAAATTCATCAACNGAAACAGCCGAGCAACCGAACATTGACGGAATGATATCCTCATCAATAAATATGACCGAGTTCTGAGCTATCGTCTCAGATATTCTGAACAGACGAGAGTGTGTAGTAAAAATGTGCGCGTCATCGGGAAGATTATCCAGCTTGCNTAAATAGGCTTGAATATGCGGATTATCCTTGCTCCAGTGTTTCAGCAGTCTTATNGGTAGTTCCCCTGCACCTATCTCATATAAGGATATTATCTGCTCGTATTGCTGAGTGGTAAGATGTTGATAAAGTTCTTCAATAACAGGCGTATACACTGCATTTATCCCCATTTGCTTCGCTGTATTGTACTTCTCCAACATCAATGCGGAGTTGGGATATGCATTGATAGTGCGGCGGTCAAAGTTTTTAAGAAATTCCAGATGAGCAAAGGATTTTCCGCTCCCCGTAGGAGCTTTCAGTATATTCACTGCGAAGTTGTTTGAGACCGCATTATTAAAGAAATTCTGTATATTTTTTCTAACGCTTTCAAGTGCTGTGAACCGTTCCGAATATCCCTTTATCCTTTTCATTCTGTGNCGTTTGTTTTTCAGTGTAAGAACCATATTTTTCGAGTGAGGACACTCGTTGGAATACGGACAGAATTCCGTACAACCNTGCGGTTTGTAGTTCATTCGTGCGGCATACTTCATTTGCTCAATTTTAAATTCTGCATTATCGTATCGGTCGCTGTACTCGTTTATTATTTCAGCAAATTGACCTTGCCCGCCCTTGATATTGATGAGGTTTGTAGCAAGCCCGAACCATTGCTCATGTGGCAGTCTTGTACCATTTTCAAAGTCACACATCAAAGAACATTCGTCCTTAATGGNAGANCGNTCTCTNAANNTCANCGGCTCGTTTGNNTCGANNTTAGTCAGTTTTATACCCTTTTCTTTGGGAAGNNCNGCAAAAAAGATNTATTTTATCCCCCCTGTTTTTGGTGATATTCGGGCATATTCCATATTTATATTTATGGAGTTTGCNCGAAAATCACCAAATTCCTTGGGGTTAGCACCTTCCGACAANAATATATNGTTATCCTTTATTACNANNCCNTGNTCTTTTTTGAAATTGGATATNANNGCAGACCATGTTGAGGCTTTACAAAAGCATTTTGCGGCAACNANNAGNGTATCNANNTGGAANNNTTTANCNCNATGAANCCGCNCATTACTNCCNGGNAGAAATATNTTAGACAGGTCTTTTGTNGNTTGGTCNGCCTCNGGNAANATNTGNAGCAGGAGNCTGTTNATNATATCCATTNTNCGTATATCGCTGANGGNTTCGTTNTANAGNAATATAAGNCGANATCTNNTCCAATTNACCGACGACTTGGTTTCGTAGGATATAACCACNGGCAGANNNTAATCNTCNGCNCGTTTCANNGCGTCNNCATAANCCANTNCACANCCNTCTTTCCCGTCAAAGTCCAGAATGAACAACTGCATTTCAATGATGTTTTCCTTATTCCTGTTCCNNTTTTTGTANATNGGAGAACTNATCGTATAGCCGTTCTCTATTACCTCGGCAACTTCCNCAAGAGATAGCTCACGAGGATTTTTTCCTATCGCTTTGGATATNACTCCGTAAGGTATATTTGCTTTGGGCGNATCCTTTATACAGTGCGTATCNACNCTTAATTTAACNTTCATATGTTNNCCTCCATTAAGTAAGATTACTTAATGTTAATAAGTGCGTAAAAATACCCCTTGACCTACTAAAAGATCAAGGGGTGAATATTCTGCCTGTCGCCGAGAGCGGCAGAACGGGGACGGAACCTGTGACTATCGCTCTCGGATAAGGCAACAAGCTCCGCCATTCGCCGCAGACTTCGCTCGGACATTCCCGCGTCCGCGACATCATCTGCGACGATACTTCTTCATTTAGAACCTACAAAATCCATCGATAAATCCGGGAACCCTCCAAGCCGGGTCGGGACGGAAAAGAGCCTAAAGACTAGGTTTGACCGTCCGCGGTGATCCGGTGGGCGAGGTTACTTTTATGTTGATGTTTATTTGATTTGTTGCAGATTTGCAAAAAAATATGGATTTTTTTGCAAAAAGCTATGTATTTGAGGCGTTTTAGTATGGATTTTTTTGAAAAGTGCAACATATTTATTTTTGTCTATTGATTTCTTTATATCAATATGCTATAATTATTTTTATAAATAGTTACAAAGGTGGAATAGATATGAATTTAAAATCAAGGGAAGAAAAGCGTGCGGTTATTGATTATGCAATAAAAACATTAAGAGGATGTAATGAGTCTAGGAACAAGAACTTGCAAAATAAGGGGATTGATGAAGAGTGGATTGTTGATGAAGAGGTTGCGGAAAAGGATATAAAAAAGTTCCTGGATAATATAATTGATATAAAAGTATTTTCTTTTTTTCCATTTGATATTATGTCCATCGAAATGGTATCTGAATTCATTGTAAGTAACATTTTGCGTCGAAAAAATACCTATGGGAAAATTTTCAAGGAAGAGGGCGTAAAAAACGGTGACAACTCATGCGAAGTAAAAGATAAAGCTGAAAGTGAAGGTATCCAAATTGAGCTTTTGGGAACTCGTCAAATAATGGATAATCTAAAAAAAGAAAAATATTATTTGCTTCGAAATGATGGGGAGATTGATTCCTTTATTGTTGGGGATATAGGGCAACTAAATGAAACTTTTAAAACCAAGCATCCCGGTAATGTACCTGACTATTGGTGTGATGAAATAAGGAATCACTTATGCATTTACTTAAAGAACACTAAGATTTTTTCGGATAATTTAGTTCAGGATAATCCGGTGTGTTCCAATATAATTGCCGAGGTAAAAGAAGTATTTGGATATTTTTTTACACCCTTGCTTGAAAATGTACGTTCAACCCAAAAACCTATTATATTTCAAGATCTGTTTTATCATCTTCAGGCGCACTCGTCTGCAATCGATTATGTAGACGAAATGATAAAACATACTGTATATTTGTGTGTAGTAATAAACACCCGAATAAGGAACGAGGAAAAAGAAGATGCGTTACATCGCCTAAAAGAATGGGCGCGTACCTTAAGGAATCAGTATTCAACTCAAATAATTACTTGTAGAAATAAAAACATACAAAATTACAGAAAGGATATAAGCACACTTTCCTTAAGTAACCTTTCGCTTCAATTTGCATTTCATCTTCATAAAATTGCTGAAAATGGCTTCCGCCAAAAGGTTGTGGAAAGACTGTCCAAAAACAATAGTGAAAGTGAAATGACTAAAATCAATGAATATTCAGAATCAGACCTTTTGGATAAAGAAAAATATGCCACATATTTATCAGAAAATCAAAATCGAACAGCAAGTGAACAGCAGATAGAGGTAACGACATGGTTAGCTAAACAATTCTATGATGGAAAAAAGGAGTTTATTTCAGAAGACCCTACTTTTCTCTATATGACGAAGCCCTTTTTTAGAGGATTATTTACGCCAAAAACTTCACCAACAAATAAAGCAATGAAGAAAATACATTCCGAAATGGAAGGAGATACAGCAAATATTGATGATATCGTAGGGTTCTATCTAGAACTGGATAGACAACACCACAGGCATTTGGAAACACTGGGGCTCTATTCGACGTTTAATGAGGTACTATTTGAATTTTACAAATTTACAGAAGAAACATACCGCACCTTAAATCCAGAAGATAGTTTAGCTATACTGTTAGATTTTTTCATAACTTATCTTGAATTTTATACAAATGAGAAAATATCAGGTATTGATTTTTAATCCAATCAAACTGTTTTTCACTTGTCGGAACATAAATGAATCGCTTTGCGAGCTGCTTATGGCAGCTCGTTTTTGTTTTTTTAATACAATAGAATTATGTGGTTTTACTTGGAATAAAACAATAAGCCAATATGATTGCACTGTGCATTTTGCACAATTTTTTAACTGA
Source organism: Oscillospiraceae bacterium (assembly GCA_014799395.1). Taxonomy (GTDB): domain Bacteria; phylum Bacillota; class Clostridia; order Oscillospirales; family Ruminococcaceae; genus CAG-115. The sequence continues at coordinate 21,531 of JAAVID010000009.1, forward strand.
AATGATACACATGTTTTACGTTTTTGACGTTTTTTGGCAAACTCGTTCTTATGAAGATTATTTTTTTATGATATAATAAGCTAAGCTCAAATCGGCACCGGTGCATTGGGCTTAAATAATACCAGCAAAGTTTGCTTAATCAACAGGCTCTGTGGGATAAGTTTATTTATATAGGAGGATTTTATTATGAATCAGTTTACAATCCAGCCGAAATTGCTCGATCAGCCTCAAGCTCCCGAACAATCTCAAGCAAATTCACTTGATGGACAAGCTGTATATCAGGTGCAAATGCAAGTGCAGGTGCAGCCTACCCCACCGACAGAACAACAATACCCAAAGCCCATATTACCACCAGCGCCGCCTCCCACCTCCTTGCTTTCCGCGTGTTCAGGAATCAAGCACAAGTGAAGAGGTGGATATATTTGATAACTCGGAATTGATATTTGATAACTCAAGAGAGCATATGAAATTGCTCACCATTGTTGATAAGATTGTCAGACGAAATTCAGGAGCAATGGACTCCCAAACAGGCGTTCTATTGGGTGGATACAGTAAAACCAAGAGTACAGCATACGCTAAGGTGTTGTCCACCGGCTGTGTGCGGTTGATACGCGTGTACTGTTCGATAGACGAGAGAGGCAACGAATCCCCGCTCCAATGCGAGGTAGAAATCGTCTATCGAGAGACAATAAAACGGATTTCTTTGCCGGTGGATGCGATACGTCGCAAGGACAAATCGGTCAAAGACACATTGGCGAAAGCAGGTGTCACTTTTATTGACAACGGCTTTAAGATATGGTGTGAGAAGTTCTCCGAACAACTCAGCAAGGCGAAAGTTCATACCAAGTATAAGGGTTTCTACAAAGACGGAAATGGGCATTGGTGCCACGTCAATGCCGGTGATATCGCACTACACGCAGTTGATTCGCAGGGCGTTTTAGAGCGTCTTGGGATAGACTTCTCGTCAGAAATGGACAAAAATTTCATCCACCTGACCTTGTTCTTGTGTGGGGTGTGTGGACGCATTTTCACGGTGGTACGCAGTATGAACGTATTCCCGTTAGCAAAACTCGCGGTAGTCTACCCCGAACGAGAGGCGGCTTTGGAGGATTTAAAGTCACTGTATTGCACGAAGGACAATCCGCCGCTCTGTCCAAGTAAGCTCTTTGAAAATCAAATATCGGCTATCCGAGATGAGGTTGCGTTGATCTCGTTGTCCGAATCGGACTATATGAACCGAAAGTGTCTCGAAAGGGTTCCGCGGACGTTGAGCATATGAATTCGTCCAATGCGTTCAAGATCGTCAGTATCCTCAATCAGCGTATACCGCGCAAGGTTATAGGTGAGGTTGATTATATTTTTTAAGCCGTAACCAATCCCCAACTCTTTGCACGACAGGACAGCGAGAAACTGATTGCGCTCTGCCTTACACATACCATCCATACGTTTACCGAGAAAGTTCAGCGCGTCAAGTTTGATGTCGCAATCTGTCAACACTGACAACTCATAAGGCTCGATTTCAAGCACCGTTGCCATAGGAGCGAGATGCTCCGTGTTCATGCCAATCTCGCCGAGCTTTTTCGACAGCTCCGTTTCCGAACACGGAAATTTGATTTCCGTGCAGTACGGGCTGTTCTGAATTGTTGCTTTTATCATTTCTACCTCCATAAATTATTGGGGAACGGAAATGGGTCACCCCATATCCAAATCCATATCCTCATCGGGATCGTCGACCGAGGTTATATTGACGTACTCGCCGATGATTCCCAGTGCTTCCTCGTAGCTTCCGCTTTTGAATACCTTTGATGTCATTTCGGATGCTTCATCCGATAAGCCGTTTCTTTTCAAGGTTCTTGACGCGATCCCGACAAGGTTAAAGATGTTCCCATCTGTCCCGATCAACGGGCAGTTGGGTTTGCTGTGTTTGCTTTCATTGCTCATTGTGATTCCTCCGTAATTCTATTTCAAGCTCCGAGGAGCCTGTTGACTAATGGATTCTTCCGAATTGTGTCGGAAAACAAAAAAAGCGCCTGTAAATCACCTCTCATAATTAAGAGATAATTTACAGGCGCTTTGTGCGAGTTGCATAAATTCAACCGTAAAAATTTTGTTGCTAAAAGGGTTCAAGTCCCGTCCAAATCTTTTTTGTCAAGATTCTGAAAACAAAAAAACGCCTGTGACTGACCTCTTATAATTAAGAGATCACTCACAGGCGTTCTGTGCGACTTATACAAAAACGAACCGGAAAATTTTACATGGGGAGGGTTCAAGTCCATTTTCGTGTCGAAAATATCTACGGATGATGATTTCTGTTTTTCAGAAGATTTATGCCCACAAATGGCTTTGTACAGCCTTTTGTGGGCATAATATCTTTTTTGTCAATGTTTCATGTGAAACGCTGACGAAAAAGATTTTTTCGACACTAGCATAAAAACACTCATCCTTACCTATTTATATTATAATATATCGTCACATAGATGTCAAGTGCTTTTTATGATTAATGGATTTTCACTTTGTTGTGCTACAATAGATATTGGACAAGTTAGCAAAAAAATATTGAGAGATAGGCAAAAATCTGGTAAAATAAAGTTACCA
>JAAVID010000010.1 GCA_014799395.1 Oscillospiraceae bacterium
TCGGACTTCGTGACATGTTACGGATTAAAAATAAAACGGCAATACCCGATATTTTTTCGGATATTGCCGGCTCATATATGTTTATTCTCCCGAGAGCAGATCCCTCGGAGCTATTTTTCTTATGCGCAGCGACAGCAGACAAGCCGCCCCGAACGCGAACAGAACAAGCCCCGCGCCAGTCGCGATATCGAACAAAAGCGGTACGGGAAACATGCATTTTACAATGCCTATGCCGCCGAGGAACAGCGCTATCAGAGGGTTGATAACGAACGTGCTTAAAACGATCCCGACAGCGGTCGAAATAATTATCGGCGGAATAAAGCTCAGCGCCGTCTGCAAAACAAGCTGCTTTGTGGTAAATCCGAGCGCCTTTAATATTCCGTAATCACGTTTTTTATTATTGAGCATGGTGCGCACGAGCAAATACAGCACAAACACCGTAACGACCGCGCTTATTATCAGCACCGCGATAACTATCACCGTCATAAGCGACATATACACTCTTCCGGTTCCCTCAATGATAGCTTTCATGTTTATCGTTGCGTTTATCTCGCCCGAAAACGGTTCGGTGATCTCCTTGTTGAATTCGTCGATATCAGTGCCGTCGGTCACGTTTATATAATAGCTTACATTAGTAAGCTCCGAAATGCGCTCAAAGCCCGATCGGGTCAGCAAACAGTCCTTGCCGAGATTGTTTGTGAGCTGCGTAAATCCGGTGACGATATATTTTTCCTCATTAGCACCAAACGAAAGTGTAATTTCCTGCCCTATCTTGATTTTATTTTCACGGGCGTATTTTATCGCGATCGCTGCCTCGTTATCGTATTTCGGGAAGCGCCCCTCAACGATCANCNGCTGATTTNCGATCTGCGAAAAATCATCGCACATGGTCGCCATAAGCTGCACTCCGCCTTCGTGAGTAACGAAATCCGAGGTGTACTGATACGCGTTTTTCACGCGGCTGTCGNAGCCCAGCGCGTCNTTCAGCCGTTCCTCCNAGCCGACGTTTACGTTAATGCAGGAATCTGCTGTTTCACCGACCACAAAATCCATNAACGNCTGTTTGTCAAGGATAAAGTTTTCCAGCATTACGCCCGAAAAAACTATCACCAGCGACAGCACNAGCATTGTCACGCAGATCGTGAAGTTCTGCTTTTTGTTTGACATTACCGTTTTCAGCGCAAGCGCGAAATTNAGCGGCGNGTTNGTCTTNTCAAGCGGCACATGGTTTTTCTTGAAGCTGTGNGTTTGNATNCCTTGNCGNAGNGCGGTTATCGGNTCTATTTTGCGAATTCGTTTNGCGGAGAAATANACNGCCGCCGCNANNGCTCCGACTGTGAAAGCTATNGTGACCGCACACGGAACNATCAGAAAATTCACGGAATANGGGATACCNGTCTGNGAGATCATCATTTCGTTCAGNGCGGGAAAGACCGCGTAGGACAGNGCTATCCCGACCNCNGCNGTGATCAGCGCCACGCCCGAAAACTGCGNTATCANCNCACGAGATCANTTGTCCCGACTTGTAGCCGATNGCTTTCANNGCGCCGAGGTTCTGCATATCCTCGTGAATGTAATTCATCACNTTCGANGANATCACGACNACCGCGATAAGCGTTACAAGAAACGCCATCGCGCTNAGTANNGCGGCNCANANCGACTGNGANATATANCGCGACGTCGACACCAGCATATAGGAATTGCTTGTAGTGATCGTTCCGGGAAAAGCTCCCGCGACCGCATCGTTAAGCTCTGTCTCCACAGTTTCGGAATTGTTTTTATCGGTAATTCTTGTGGAAATAAAAATTCCTTTCGGGATAGTTCCCAATTNGCTNAGCTCGTCGTATTTGTCCTCGGTGAGCAGCATGGCGCACATTGAGCAGTTGTGAGAGCCCACCGAAACGCTGTTCAGAAAGCCGCAGATCGTGTATCTCANAGTTTCACTGCCCATNGATAATTCGATCTCATCTCCGGCGGAGTAGCTTGTGCCGTAGAGCATNGGCAGATAGATTCCGCTTNAATATTCGCTGTCCTCAACGATCTCGATTTTTCCGACATTCCTCGCGAGCGCGGTTTCCTTTTCAAGAAAAATAAAGTTTGAGTTTATCTTGCCGCCGCCGTACTCAAACGTTCCGACCCATCCGAGCACNTCGGTCATGCAGTATTCGGTAACNTCGGAACGGTTTTCGATATAATCNCCGACAAAATTNCTGAATTCTTCGCTGCTGTTGTAAGCGAAAAGCGTAACGTGTCCGTCGTTCAGCCTGTCAAGGGAACGGTCAAGATTTTTCTTGTAATCTGTCGCCAGCATAAGCCAGAGGTTCATCATNATTGAGGCGATCAGCACAAGCACGATTATCGCGNNGGTCTGCCCNTTAGCCTTNCGGATATTCGACCGCGCNAGCAGTAAGCTTTTATTCATATTCAAATTACCACCCCATTTCCGCAAGGAACGCNGAGAGCTTNTCGTGNCGTTCGNNGTCGTNGNGGCGGTATTTTCCNAGCTCNCANTCGCCGAGTATCGAGCCGTCCTTTAAGTACAGNATACGGTTTCCGCGCCGCGCGGAGCGCATATCGTGCGTTACCATAACGACGCTCTGNCCCTGCTCGTTNAACTCGGTGAGCGTGTTCAGNACGTCCAGACCCGTCTGCGAATTNAGCGCGCCNGTNGGCTCGTCGGCGAACAGNANCTCGGGNGAGTTTATCANNGCGCGNACTATNCCCNCTCTCTGCGCNTCGCCGCCCGANATCTGCGTCGGGAATTTGCGCTGNGTTTCTTCGGGAATATCAACAGCNGCAAACAGCTCNTTTGCGCGGGAAATAAGCGCNTTNTTNTCNTTNTTNACNAGCAGCCCGGCNGCCATTACATTATCGAAAACGCTCATCGNATCGATNAGNTAGATCTGCTGNAANACNAACCCGCAGTGNTCGCGGCGGAANACCGCAAGCCCGTCNGAGCTCAGGTCCGATATTACCTTTTTGCCGAACGTTATCTTGCCGAGCGTCGGCACGTCCATTCCCGAAAGCGCGTACATCAGCGTGGATTTTCCCGCGCCGGAAGCGCCCATAATTACCGTATAATCGCCCTTGTACAGCTCCAGATCGACATTTTTCAGAACGTGCTGCATTGCTCCTCCGCTTGAGAAGCTCTTGCTCAAGCCCTCGGTTTTTAACAGAATTTCTTTCATTGAAATACCTCCGAAAAATATTTCTTACACGTTCTATTATAATTATTGAAATCTTAAATGTCTTTAAGAGATCCTTAAATTTCTCTTAAATTTCCCGAAAGCGAAATAAATACGGTGATCTTCAACCCGTTTTTACCGTTTTCGATAAGCAGTTCTCCTTTCATTTCCGTCATAAATCTGTCCGAGATATGCAATCCCAAGCCCGCGCCGTCAATGCCCTCGGCGTTGCTTCCGCGCCCCCATTTTTCCTTTAACGCCGGCAATTCATCGGAATTGACTCCGCCGCCGAAGTCCTCGATCTCAACGGCGAGCCGACCGTTATCCAACGCGGCGCTCACTTTAATATCGGTGTTCGCGTACTTATAGGAATTCGCGAAAATATTGTCGAAAACCTGCTGCAAACGCAATTTATCCGCGTATATCATACACTCGGGTATATCGGGAATATGCGCCCTGCGGAAATAATCCGAGCTCTCGAGCATACCGCGAAGCTCTGTGCTCGGAATATCCGCCGGCGTTACGGCGAGCTGCTGCAATTCCTCCAATGTCGCCGAGAAAAGGTTGCCGACAAGCGTGTTTATCTGGTCCGCTTTTGAGATTATCCGAGTGAAGCTCTCCCGTGTTTTTTCGTTATCCGAAAGCGCCGAACCCAGCTCCGAGACCGCCTTGATGCTCGCGACGGGCGTGCGGATGTCGTGCGATAATTTCGCGACCAGTTCCTTTTTCGAGGCGTTCGCCCTGGCTTCGGCGAGCCGCGCTTTTTTCAGCTCCGAGCGCATTATGTCAAAGCTCTCGGTAAACGCGCCGAAAAGATTTCCTCTGTCCATTTCAAGCGGAATATCGAGATTTCCGCCCGCAACGCGCTCCGCAAAGCCTTTCATCTTGCGGAACGGCTTCACGACAAAAACATTCAGATAAACCGAATACCCGATACAAATTATGAGTTGCGCCGCCGCCGCTGCCGCGAATGCGGTAACAAGCGAACCGCGCGCGCTTTTTAAATTATCGGAGCCGTCGTTGCACACGATTATTTTACCCGCGGCGGCGCCGTCGACCTCAATATCCAGAACGGTGTCGCGGTGAGCGATCGCGGAGTTTACGCTTTCGGAAAGCCCCGTTCTTGTTTTGAAAAGCACCTCTCCGTTATTGTTGATAACGACGTAATCCAGCGCCGTTTGGTTGGTATGAGCGGCGATATTGCGCCAATCGTTCTGCACCGACCGAACCGCCTCGTTTACCGCGACGGTATCCTGTAAGTCGTGTTCCGCGCCGTGAAACGCGAACCAAAGCAGCGCCGCGAGCTCCAGAATAAAAACCGCGGTCAAAGCTGCCGAAAATGCCCCGTTTTTCATTTTTTCCCTCCGCTGAATCTGTAGCCGTCGCCCCAGACGGTGACTATGTATTCGGGCGAGCTCGGGTCGCGCTCTATCGCCTCGCGTATCTTGCGGATATGTACGTTGAGCGTGCCGTCTCCCGTGAATTTATCCTCCCAGACATTATCAAAGATCTCTTGCTTGGAAACGACCTTGTTTTCGTTTTTTATAAGGTACGCGAGCAGCTTGAATTCAAGCGCGGTGAGCTTTACCGCCTTGCCGCTGATATCCGCCGTTTTCGCGGCGAGGTCAACGCGAAGCCTCCCGTCGTCGAACACGCCGCTTTGTCCGCAGCGCTTTAACACCGCTTTTACTTTAGCTAACAGCACTCCGAGCGAATACGGCTTTTGAATGTAATCATCGCCGCCGATATTCAGCGCGATTATCTGATCGTCATCGCTTGTTCTCGCGGATATAAACAGGATCGGTATCTGCGTTTTTTCGCGCAGCTCTTTGCATAGCCGAAAGCCGCTGTCGTCGCCGAGGTTGATGTCGAGCAGCAAAAGCGCCGCGGAATTTTCCTCGAAAAAGGCGCGGCATTCTTCCGCCGTATACACCGACCTTGCGGTCACGTCGAACATATTAAAATACTCCGCGGTGCTGTCCGCAAGCATTTTTTCATCATCTATTATAAGGCAATCGTATTTCATTTTGACCTCCAATAATCATTCTTAATTAAGTATAACATATTTAAAGCGACATAGCAAGTGCGGAAATAGGGGAACGGCTTTTTTATATATGTTTTATAAATGCTACAACTTTTTTATACAAATATCGTTATCATAACCTATATTTTTTAAAGATATATAAAGCAGCTTGACAAAACAAAAATCGTTTTACAAATATATTGTCATAATTAGACAAAACCAACATATATAATTTATACATTGCTACAAAAAAAAAAAAAAATGATTGACAAAGGTAAAGCCGTATTATATAATATAGATACAAGATAGACGAAGCTCACCTCCAACGCAGGAAACGAATCCGAAAACGCCGTTGGGGTGAACTCAATGCATTTCACGGCAAACGAATTTTATGAAAGGGTTGATGTAATGACAGCGACAACAACCGAAAAACAGGCGAAAAAACCGATAGATTTTATCGGGTATGTTCTGCGCGTAATGATCATTCTGACCTTGGTCTGCCTGTTCGTTCCCGCGCTCAATCCTACGCATATGAGCGAGCTTATGAACGAAGGCGACTCGTTCTTCACCTCGGGTATTTCCTATGACGGCATAGCGAGCGGCTTCCAGCGCGCTGTCTCAAGAGGATATATCGAGCAGGGCGTTCTGGTGAGCACTTATGTCGGCGCGTTGGTTTCGCTTATCGGTATGGCGGCTATGCTGGTTGGCTGCGCGATGACGATAGGAGAGATCAAATTCAAGCGCCTCGGCTCGATGATAACGCTCGGAGGCAGCGCGGTGAGCCTTGTCGGTCTTATCGTCGTAAAGCTCCAGCAGTCGGGCTTTACAAACGCGGCTAATCCCGAGAGAATAAAGCCGCTTGAGCCCGTCGGAGCGATAATCTTTATCGTTCTCGCGGCGGTTTGTCTTATTGCGAGCCTTTTGTATCTTATAATGCTCCCGAAGTCCACTAAAGAGGACAAGTGGATAATGGAGGGAAAGTACAGACTTTTCCTTATGATGGCGCCGTTTATAGTTCTGGTGTTCCTGTTTTCGTACCTGCCGCTGTGGGGCTGGCGCTACGCGTTTTTCGATTACAAGCCGGGTCTCGGGCTGTCCATGGACAACTTTGTGGGCTTTAAATGGTTTACATATCTGTTCCAGAACGCGGCTACCCGTGCGGACATCGGGCGCGTTATGACCAATACCCTCGCGATGAGCGGTATCGGTCTCGCGATGTCGTGGCTCCCCTTGGCGTTCGCGATATTCCTTACGGAGATCAAGTGCGGGGCGGTAAGACGCTCGGTTCAGACGATAACCACTATCCCGAACTTTATAAGCTGGGTATTGGTTTACACCGTCGCGTTCGCGCTGTTCTCTTCGGACGGCTTCGTTAATCAGTTCCTTCTGAGCACGGGTCTCACAAAGGAAAGCACGGACTTCCTTATCGGAAACGACGGAATATGGATCAAGATGTATCTGTGGGGCACCTGGAAGGGTCTCGGCTGGGGCGCTATCATTTACATAGCCGGCATTTCGGGTATCGACCAGGCGCTGTACGAAGCGGCGACTATCGACGGCGCGGGACGTTTCCAGAAGATATGGCACATCACGATCCCGGGACTTATGCCCACGTTCTTCGTACAGTTCGTACTCTCTATCTCGAACATTCTCTCCAACGGCATGGATCAGTACCTCGTATTTAAAAACGCGACAAACCGCTCGGGTATTGAGGTTCTTGACCTGTATGTATATAACCTCGGTCTGGGTTCGAGCAACCAGATACCGCTGTCGACCGTTGTCGGTATGGCGAAGTCCATTATAAGCGTTATCCTGTTGTTCAGCGCGAATAAGGCTTCCAAGGCTATCCGCGGCTCGAGTATCGTTTAAGGAGGGGATAATATGGCTAAAACAAAAGAAAAAGAGCACGGCTTCCGTCTTACGCCAAGCGACATTGTATTCAACATCATAAACTACACCATATTTATCCTTTTTGCTCTGATTTGTCTTTTCCCGTTTTATTATCTGTTTATCAACACGATAAGCGACAACTCGCTTGTCGGCGCGGGACGAATTCAGCTCCTGCCCAAGGGCATTCACTTTAACAACTATGTCGGACTTACCAAAATAAACGGCTTGGGAACGTCGTTTATCGTTTCCGTAGCGAGAACCGTTATCGGTACCGCGCTTATGGTAGGCGCTTCGGCGCTGGTAGGCTACCTCGTTACCAAGCAGGAGATGTGGGGCAGAAAGTTCTGGTACAGATTCCTTGTTATCACGATGTATTTCAACGCGGGTCTTGTTCCGTGGTATATGAATATGTCGATGCTCGGTCTTACCAATAACTTTATGGCGTACATAATCCCGAGTATCATCTCCCCGTACAATATCATTCTCGTCAAGACATATATCGAGTCTATCCCCGCGGAGCTTGAGGAGAGCGCGTCCATTGACGGCGCGGGCTATTTCAGAATATTCCGCTGCATAATCTTCCCGCTGTGCAAGCCCATTCTGGCTACAATTGCGATATTCGGCGCGGTAGGTCACTGGAACTCGTTTACCGACTCGCTTATCCTGATGACGGGCAAGCCCGAGCTCTTTACGCTCCAGCACCGTTTGTACACCTATATGAACGAGGCGACCAACCTCGCGGCGATGATACAGCAGGGCGGCAGCGACATAGGAAGTCTCGCGACGCAGGCTTCGATGAATATGCGCCCGATAAAGTTCACTGTCGCAATGGCGACGGTAATCCCCATTCTGCTCGTTTATCCGTTTATGTCGAAATACTTTGAAAAGGGTATTATGCTCGGCGCGGTCAAGGGCTAAAAAATTCGCTATTCTTGCGGGAAACCGCAAAATATAGATCGTTTGTTTCATTAGGAAACGAACCTATCACCATTTTTATGTAAAAGGAGAATTAACATGGCAAACAGCAAGAGAATTGCGGCAGGCGCTCTCGCGTTTATAACTGCGATGTCGCTTACGGCATGTAACACAGACAGCAATTCAACAAGCGGCTCGGGTAATTCCAATAATTCGGGCAGCGATTCCACACCCACAAACTCGGGTGACAACAGCACTCCCGATTCCTCCGCGGGCGGAGACACTCCCTCTACTCCCTCTTCCTCGGGTCAGTCCGAGTGGGAGGCTGATTACAGCGAGTTTATCCCCGAGAACACCGTAACGCTTGAGGTTTACTCTCAGCTTTCCAACTATTCGGGCAAGCAGCTCGGCTGGTTCGCTGATATTATGAAGGAGAAGTTCAATGTAGAGCTCAACATCATCAACAACCCCGACGGTACGTTCGCAACCAAAATGGAATCTGGCAACCTCGGCGACATCGTTGTATTCGGCGCTACCGACCAGTTCTCGCAGGCGGCGCAGGCAGGTCTGCTGCTTGATTGGGACGACGAGGATATTCTCGCGGATTTCGGTCCGTACATCAGCGAAAACCTCCAGCCCGCTCTTGATAAGGTAAAGAATATGTCGATCGGCGAGGACGCGGACGGCAATCCTATACCCCTCGGCAAGAACTACGGTTACGGTCACGATGTAGCTACCGACCCCACCCAGACAAAGATGCAGGACTACTGGCCCTCGCTCCGTTACGACCTGTACGAGCAGATCGGCAAGCCCGAGATCAAGACGCTTGACGACTATATCGAAGTATTCAAGAAGATGAAAGAGGTTTGCCCGACTTCCGACAGCGGCAAGGAGACCTACGCTGTTTCCCTGTTCAGCGACTGGGACGGCGATATGGTAATGTTTGTAAAGACTATCGGCGCGCTGTACGGATATGACGAGTTCGGTCTCGGTCTGTATGACTGCGCTACAAATACATATCAGGACGTTCTCCAGGAGGGCGGCTGGTATCTCACGGCGCTCAAGTGGTACAACAAGCTGTATCAGGAGGGCTTGCTCAACCCGAACTCCATGACCCAGAAGTACGACGACGTTGCGTCTCAGCTCGTTGACGGCGCTACGTTCTTCAATCAGTTCAAGTGGATGGGCGCTGACCTGTACAACACTCCCGAGCACGTTGCAGACGGCAAGGCTATGTACTGTGTACCGCCCGCTGACTCCGCGAACCTCGTTGAGGGCTTGAACATCTACGGCGGCGAGCGTATCTGGTCTATCGGCTCTAAGACCCAGTATCCCGAGCTTTGTATGGCTATCATCAACTGGTTCTCCACTCCCGAGGGAACTATGACTATCAAGTACGGTCCTCAGGGCACTACATGGGATTACAACTCCGACGGCAAGGCTTACCTTACCGACCAGGGTCTCCAGGCTATGACCGATAAGAAGGGTGTTGTCATTAACGGTACTACCTTCGAGGACGGCGAGTTCAAGATCAACAACACCACAATGTCTCTTGACGATGTAAACCCGCTCACAGGCGAGAGATACAACTGGGAGTACTGGTCGACTACCTCCACCGATTATCCCGATATTCAGAAGTCCTGGCAGGAATGGTCCGGCTTCACCACCGCTGACGAGTATCTTGCGGGCAGAACCGTAGTAAACGTTAAGTCTACTTACACCGGAACTCCCAAGGATCAGGATCTCCAGGCTGTTTGGGATCAGGTTAAGCAGTGCGTAAAGGACGGCTCCTGGAAGGCTATCTACGCTAAGGACGACGCTGAGTTCGATTCTATCGTTGCTCAGATGAGATCCGACGCGGAGGCTTACGGCTACGCTCAGTGCGTTGAGTTCCAGACCAACGAGGCTAACCTCAGAGCGGCTGCTGTTGCCGAGGCTCTTAAGGCTGCTCAGTAATCAAGCTAACCGACCACCTCAAAAAATGGTGTAAAAAACGAATAGGAGAGCGATTTTAAAGCTCTCCTATTTGTTGCTTAAGGAACCTATCCACATAGCCCGAAATGCTTGGATTGCGCCAGAATTGCGAAGCAATTCTTTGCAAATTTTTACGAGGACAAGGAAAAGCGACGACGGCGTACTGTAGTACGCCTAGGAGCTTTGACGCAGTACTCGGAAAAATTTGCCGCAAGACAAGCGTTGAGCGGCTATGTGGATAGGTTCCTGCGGAGAAAGGAAAAGATATGCACTTGTTCCGAGCGGACGGACCGATCTACGAGTTCATTTCCAAGTTTACCAATATGGTTTTGCTGTCGCTGTGCTGGCTCGTGTGCAGTATCCCGATAGTGACCGTCGGCGCGTCCACGGCGGCGTTGTATGCGGTGTGCTTCAAAATGCTGAAAGACGAGGAGGGGCACGTTTGCAGACAATTCTTTTCCTATTTCAAGAGCAACTTCCGACAGGCGACCTTGTCGTGGCTGATACTTCTGCCGATCGGCGTTCTCATTGCGTATATGATATATCTGTACTACTTCGGAATGTCGGTAATGGACGGCGCGGCGGACGTTTTCGCGATACTGGTGCTTGTGGCGGCGGCGCTTTATATCATCACGCTGACTTATGTGTTCGCGTGCGCGGCGCGTTACGAAAACACGCCGTTACAGACCATTAAGAACGGCATTTTTATCGGTCTGCGTTTTATGGGAAGAACGGTCATTCTGCTCGCGATAACGATAGCGATAATGTTTGTCGCGATGTGGAATTTGACGACGATGTTTATCGCGGTGCTTCTCGTTCCCGCGTGCTTGACTTATGTACACGGCTCGTTTATATGGAAAATATTCGAGAAGCTGGAGGAAGAACGCGCCGAACGCGAATGCCGCGAGGAGACCGAACGCCACAAGGCGCTTACCGAGACGGAGAAAAATGATAAAAGCGAATAATAAAACGTCACGAGCTTAATTGACGTGCGGTATAGAAGTATTTCGGTGTCGAGCACAAAGGCAAATGCCTTTTACACTTGACACCGAAATTTTCTATGAAACAAAAGGCGCAGCCTTTATGGGGCAGCGATGTAGAAGTTTTCAATCGTTACAGACAAACGGCGGAATTATGCAAATATCAAAAGCCTCCTTTGCAGCACATCAGCTGTGAAGGAGGCTTTCTTTGTTATGGTAGCGGCAGGTTTCGCCAAAAATTCAAACGCGTTAAGCTCCCGGCTGTTTGCCGTCAAACGTATTCATCCCGCACTTCAGCGCCGCGAGATTTGCTTCAATAAGGTGAGCTGCTCATCGGAAATACACACGGAGCAGTTCGCCGTACCGCCGCGCATTTCCGGACCGTAGGACGGCAGCCACGATATTTCTTTTCCGTCGATCAGGGCGCAGTATGCCAGTACCTTTCCGGCGAACAGAATACCCTGTCCACCGAAACCCGCGAGAATTATCTCGGTAGTCATACATCCGCCTCCTTTGATACATCTTTATAAACGCCAAGCGGGTAATACGGTATCATATTTTCCGTGACAAATTTCATAGCTTCCACAGGCGAAAGCCCCCAATTTGTCGGACAAGTCGAAAGCACC
>JAAVID010000011.1 GCA_014799395.1 Oscillospiraceae bacterium
TCAAATGTCTGCAATCCCGCCTTAGTGAGCAGATCGGGACGGAGGTATCTTTGCATAACGTAGAATTCGACCATACTGTTGCTAACAGGAGTTCCTGTCGCGTACAAGATGTTATTACATCCATATTTTTCATTGAGATACTGCGTTTTCATCAACATATCCTCGGACTTTTGCGCTGCCGTAGTCTGCACTCCGGCAACGTTTGACATTTTCGTTGCGACAAAACAATTCTTGTAATTGTGCGCTTCATCACAAACGAGGTAATCAAAGCCGAGCTTTTCAAAACACAGCGAATTGTCTTTTTTAGATGAAAGCAGCTTTTCAAGCCGTTCCTCTAATTGTCGTTTCTGCCTTTCAAGAGCCTTTACGGAAACGCGGTCGGTGCTGTCCACTTCTTCGAGCGCGTCCATAATCTCATTCAGTTCCCGCTCCATAAATTGTTTGCGGTACTGATCGGACATAGGGATACGCTCAAATTGAGTAAACGACATAATAACCGCGTCATAATCGCCCGTAACGCACCGAGCAATAAATTTCTGCCTGTTGTCTTTTGTAAAATCTTCAGGTCTTGCCACAAGCAGCTTTGCGTTAGGATATAATCTCATCCACTCGCTTGCCATTTGCAGCGTGAGGTGTTTCGGAACCACAACACAGCCCTTATTGATTAAGCCGAGTCGCTTTTTCTCCATTGTCGTCGCGATCATCTCAAAAGATTTTCCCGCGCCGACGCAGTGAGCAAGCAGCGTATTGCCGCCCAGCTTGCCGCGAAGTACCGCGTTTTCTTGGTGAGGACGTAATTTTATGGCGGGATTCATGCCGGGAAAACTCTGATGTGAGCCGTCATATTCTCTGCCGCGTATCGCGTTGAATAAATAATTATATTTTTCAACGTATTTTTCGCGTCGTTCAATATCCTCCCAAATCCACGATTTAAATGCCTCTTTCATCTGCCTAGCCTTTTCTTTGGCGAGCTGCGTTTCTTTAGCGTTTATTTCATACCAGACCTTGCCATCTTCCTCCTTTCTGTCGCGGATAACAATATCCCGCTGATTGAGCAAGTTTTCAAAAATGTGATAGCTGCTCATTCGTGATGTGCCGTAGATACTGTTCGCGGCTACCGATATATCTTGATATTTTCCCTCAATTTTGTACTCGCCCATTTTGGTGCGGACAACGGGGTGACCGCCCCATGCGCTTGTATTTGCCTTTGCATATTCGTGAAGAAATTTATTATAGTCCGCAACGTCTATCCAATTCGCGCCGATACGCACGGAAATTTCCCCTGCCTCAAGGTCTTTTGGAATTACCTTTTCGAGAGCCGACACGTTTCTTTCAAATCTGATGTCGATATGATCCGTATATTCCCGTGCTATTTTCAACTTTTCGCGAACGTTGCCGGACAAATATTCCGACGCGTCCTCATATCCCGAAAACGGCTCATCATCCTTTATCTTTGCGGGATTTCTGTAAATATCCGCGCCCAGATCGCTTATTACCTGTTCCGGAGTTGAGTTACAAAGCCGCGCCATATACTCAATATCCACTCTGCCTATGCGGTCGATTGCTACTTGCAAAGCCTCCTGCGGAGTTTCAACGCTAGTTATCACCACTTCGGGCTGAATGGTGCGTTTGGAAAATATCTCCGCTTTTTCAACGGTTTTCTTCTCACTGTCCACGATCTCCAGAGCCGCCAGCGTATTGTAATCATCATCGGCTCGGAAACACCGCTCGTTCGCGCTGTCAGTGATGTTGCCATAAGCCTTACGGAATTTATCATAAACAGTGTTTAATTCCGTTTGTAATTTTTTCAGTTCTTCGTCAGAACAACCTACTGCCTGCGCGTCAATCAGTGCCATTGCAGCTTGACGGATTTTGTGCATACCCATCATTCGGTCGAGCGTTCTGCCCGTTTCCGCGACTTTTGTCATCACCTCGTTTTCGCGGAAATATAACTGTCCGTCCACTATGGTATGCGTAAAATTTCTAACAGACGGGTCAGCCGGAATAATATCTGTTTCGTCGCGCTCATGTTCTTCGGCACGAACCGTATCAATGCTGCCTTGAATTTTGGCTATGGCAGCCTTCAACTGTTCCGACAAAGGTGTATCCTCGTTCGCGAGACAAGTCGTGACTTTGCTGTCATCGCCGTACTTTCCTTTCATTCGCTCGTCAAATGCCATTTTTCCGAGAACCATATCCGGATTATCCACAAAATATTTATTGCACGGAACACCGTCTGCTGTTTCGGAAAAATATACTCAATCGGGAACTTCAACGGTAAGCGTATCCCGCTTTTTAAGTAACAGAATATCCGTAGTGACTTCCGTTCCCGCGCTCTGCTTAAATGCCGTATTCGGCAAGCGAACTGCGCCGAGCAGATCGCACCGCTCCGCGAGATAACGGCGGGCTTTCTCGTTTTTCTTGTCCATAGTGAATTTGCTTGTGACAAGCGCGACAACACCGCCGGGCTTTACCTTGTCAACGGACTTTGCGGCGAAGTAGTCATGAATTTTAAAATTCAGTTTATCATATTTTCTGTCCGTGACCTTGTAATCACCGAACGGAATGTTGCCGATAACCACATCAAAGCTGTTGTTATTGAAATTCGTCTGCTCAAATCCCTTGACCTGAATACGCTCGTTAGGGTAGAGCTGCTGCGCTATTCTTCCCGAAATGCTGTCTAATTCGACACCGTATAAACGGGAATTTTGTCGGATATTTTCGGGCATTTTCGAGAAGAAATTTCCCACGCCCATACTCGGCTCCAGAACGTTACCGCCCTCAAAGCCGAACTGTTCCAATGCCTGATATACACCGTCCGTAACTTCGGGAGGTGTATAAAAACTTGTAAGGGTTGATTCCCTCGCCGCCGCGTATTCATCCGGAGAAAGCAATTTCCTTAATTCTCTCTGCTCGTTCTCCCAGCCTGTCGGCGCGGCATCACCGAGATTTCCTATTCCCTCGGCGGCTCTGTCGGTGGTAAATGCTTGCGGAATACCGCCCCAGCCGACATAACGCGCCAGAATTGACTGTTCCTCGGGAGTAGCGTAGCGGTTTTCGCTTTCAATTTTCCGCAGCGTTTTTATAGCCTCAACGTTAGCGACAAATTTTGTTTTTGCACCGCCCGTCACAACATCCTTTTCGCTGAAATGATATGTAAACGGAGTGCCGCTTTTAAGTTCTTTCTTCGCGGCAGCAATTTTTTCGGGAGCGTTCACGGTGGGCTGATCGGATTTTGCGGTTTCGGTTTTCGGTTCCGTGCTAGGCTCGTCCTGTTTCGGTTCAACGGGATTTTCCATATTCCCGACCGCAGCCGCGACCATTTTATTAAGCTCGTCCGCTACCTCAAAATTATAATCCGCGTCCGCAAGCTCGAAAAATCTGTTGTAATCGGAAATCTCGGCAAACTCATTCTCGGAAACATCGGCTAATTGTGCCGCCGCGAATTTCAGATCGACCGCGCTCTCCATTTCCCAGACACCGCCGTCAATGGGTGTAAGATCGGGAGCATAGATCGTATAGTCAATGCCCTCGTCCGTCTGCATAACAGCGATATAATTTTCACCGAAAGCGTTCCAAAACACCGCCTCGTCCTTACTGTTTTCTACGGGAACGGGAGCAGCCTCAACAGGCTCGTCCGGTTTTATATCATATTCCGCAAGCACCTTCTTTGCCTGTTCTATTGCAACTTCGCTAAAATTACCGTGAATATTTTCAATGGTACGCTTCGCATCCTTGATACGCGCGTCAATATCTTTTTGCGTTATGTATCTGTCCTCGGCGATAAGCCTGTCAACGCGCTCCGCAGCGTCATTCCATTTTATAAGCACTTCCGCATACATCTTTGACATTGAACCGCGCCGAAATTTTATACCCTTTGAATCGTGCCAAGTGTTATAGCCCGTTACAGCCTTTCCGCCATCGCCGTATTCGTGTTTCAGAAAATCCGCTTTTTCCTTTGCAGTATGTTCCTCACCGAAAAATTTTGCTATACGGAATTTGCTCCCCTGAACGTTTCCGCCGCCTTTGACAAGCCAATCTTTTTCGTCCTCGGAGATGAAAAATTTCGGCTCAAATTTGAAATCCGGCTTTGTTATAAATTCTTTGCGCGGTATCTGCAAATCTTTCAGGCGGCTCAGCAATTCTTTCGGCTTATGAAAACGGAAACGCAGTATTTTATTATTTTCCTCAAAGTCCGATAAAAATTTTTCCATACCGTCAACATAGCTTTGCAAGGTCTTTTCGTCAACAAAACCCGCCTTTATTTTCTCGGTATCGTCGGGGAAAATTCCGGTGTAGGGAATAAATTTATTCTCCCGATATTCTTCGCTGAAATCCTGATGAAGATACCACAGCTTTGCGGCAATATCCGTAAATTCGTTCTCCGCAGCACGGTCGATAATATCCTGTTCGCAGTATTCGCCGCGCTCTAAAAGTGCGGATATTTTCTCCGATACCTGCTCCCAAGTGAGATGAATTTTCTCGCCGTTCGGAAATGCCGTGTTGCTGATCGCGGCGGTAATCCCACTCTCGTCGAACCAAGCCGCCAACAGCGCCGAGCTTGAATAATCCCCCGCGACATAGCTGTAACCTCTGCCGTCCTCGTCATATCCGGAGCAAAACTCTTTTCTCAAAAAATCCGCGTTTTCAGCATCGGATTTTCCTTTTTGAAATTGTGCCACGATACGCTCCAGAGTTTTCTGATCGTTGCCGCCGCATTTGAGAATGTAATTTATCATCTCATCATTCGGCGCGGAGTTGGAGTATGCTACCGTTTTTCTCGGTGCTTTCCTTTTAGGCTCTGATTTTTTAGGCTCGGTCTTTTTCGGGGTGTCCTTTATCGTAGCCCTCTGAGTAAGATATTCAAAGCCATCATTTGTAAACGCAACTTTCCAATTGCTCCAAATACTCATTGTCGGCTCATCGGCGTTCTTATTTATGTTATCGAGGTCAATTGAAACATTGCCCGTGATGTCCGTTATTTGCCATATCTCGCCCTCGAACTTTACATAATCACCGACTTGCAGCTCGTCAACGGTTTTGGGATTTTCCGACGGAATATACTCCACCGAATCCTCTGCGGAATTTGTCGGCTCGGACAAGTCATAGTCACCGAATAATGTAAGCTGTTCGGGTTCATCATCAACAGGCTCGTCCAGAGGTTCAACAATTTCATCTTCGGGCTTGAAGAATTTATGCTCGTCATCGGAGGACGATATAAATTCAAAGCCGTGTTCGTCCAACAGATCATACCACTTCTTGTCGAGAGTGTTATACAAGTTACGCTCTTTTCCCTCGGCATTTTTCAGAGCAATAAGGTAATCGCTTGTATGGAGGACTTTCCATTCCTCGCCGTCAATGCGGATAGTATCTCCGTCTATCAGTTCGTCCGCGTTGGTAACGACAAGCGGTCTGCGCTCGTCAAGGTATTCCCCCTGTTCGATCATCTTCGCGGTAAGGCTCTGCACCAAATCCCACGACAGACCCGACTCCCTATAGCGGTTAAGATAATGACCCTCCCAAACGACAACTCCGTTATCGGTAGTTTTAAAGCCGCCGCGATATTTGCCTATATCGAACTCCGTATAGTCATGATTAAATGCTTTTTTCAGCAATTCCGCGCGGTCAGTGCTGCTTGTATTTTCCGCGAAAAATTCCGCGATCTGCTCACGCTTGATTTTGAAAAATCTATCGTATTTCAGAATACCGAATATAAGCTTTTCATCGGTAAGCGGCGGTAAATCCGACGTTTCAATATATGAATTGTTGATAATAACCTCATCTTCATCATCGGGGTAATCATAATCATCAGACTGTTCGTCCTCTATCGGCGGTTCGCTAACGGTCTGCTGTTCTTCAACGGTAGGCGGCTCATCGGGAACGCTCACGTCAATGAAATCCCGCGCTTTCTCGCGGTTCTCCAGAGCGGCGCGGATAAGTCCGCGAATTTCCTCGGCTTGGGCAACGGAGAATTTATCCGCATGATATTTGTCAAACTGCTCCACCGCGTCAATCCGAAATTCGGCAGCTTTCACATCGCTCAGAATCCAACCCGCCGTTTCGT